>JBOFCU010000027.1:0-4104 GCA_051646285.1 Beijerinckiaceae bacterium | reverse complement strand
CCAGCCGCGTGCGGCACGCTTATTTACCGCTCAGCACGTCCTTGGCCTTGGCCCACCAGCCGCCGCGCTTTGGCCCGTCCGGTGCTGCCTGATTGATCTTGTAAGCGTCAGGATTTGATGTGACCGGAACGCGCGGGGCCTGCCGTTCCGCCGGCGCTTCCGGCTCAGCTGCAGCCACAGGCGTGGCAACAGGTAAATGCGGCGTTGCGTCCAGCGACGTGTCCTCAGCCGTCAGGCCGGCAGCCTGAGGGGAGCGCGGCTGATAGGTTTGGGCTCCGAAGGCCGTTTCATCCGGTGTCGTTGGCGCGACAATATCCTGACCAACAAACGGTGCATCATTGTTACCGGCACCATCGCCATTATCGATGTCGGATTTGGCAACAATGACCGGGTTGCCATTGGCATCAAGAGTTTCACCATTGCCATCGTCGCGATCCCGGCGGTTGCGGCGGCCACCCCGGCGGCCCCGGCGGCGGCGCGCGCCGCGGTCATCGCCATCGCGCCCTTCGGCCCGGGCTTCACCGTTGTCATCGGTCTCGCCGCCTTCGGATTCCGCATCATCAGAGTCGTCGGCATCATCGCCGTCGGCCGCGCGGATCGCATCGCCATTCTCGCCATTGTCATCGCCCGTGCGGGCTTCACCATTGCGGCCGCCCCGGCGGCGGCGGCGGCGGCGGCGCTTGCGCCCGCCATTCTCGTCACCAACCTGTGCATCACGCGGTTCACGGCCATCGCCATTGCCGCCCTCAACATCCTCGCCAGAAACGGCTTCCGCCTCGATGATCTCGTCATCAATCTCATCATCGAGCGGCAGATCATCTTCCGGTTCTTCGACGAAGGATTGCAGCAGCTTCTGCCGCTCTGCCATTTTCGCGCGCAGGATGTTTTCCGGAACCGGATCACTCTTTTCCAGCACATATGTCTTGCCGATGCCGAGATGATCATCTGGCGTGATCGTGATGTGCGCGCCAAAGCGGTCTTCCATGCTCTGCAGCACGTTGCGCTTGGAATTGAGCAGATAAATCGCCACCTGCGTATTGGCGCGGACAATCAGATTGTGCGTGACGCCGCGCACAAGCTGGTCTTCCAGCATGCGCAGCACTTGCAGGGCAATCGAAGCTGTCGAGCGGACATGGCCGCCCCCGCCGCAATGCGGGCAGATAATTGATGAGGATTCGACCACGCCGGTGCGCATGCGCTGGCGCGACATTTCCAGCAGGCCAAATGGTGAAATGCGGCCAATCTGAATACGGGCACGGTCATTCTTCAGCGCGTCCTTGAGGCGTTTTTCGACATGGCGGTTGTTGCGCCGCTCTTCCATATCGATGAAGTCGATGACGATCAGGCCGGCCAGATCGCGCAGACGCAACTGGCGCGCCACTTCATCCGCCGCTTCGAGATTCGTCTTGAGGGCTGTATCCTCGATATTGTGCTCGCGCGTCGAGCGCCCGGAGTTCACGTCGATCGCGACAAGCGCCTCAGCCTGGTTGATCACCAGATAGCCGCCGGATTTCAGCGTCACCTGATTGGAGAACATGGCATCAAGCTGCGGCTCAACGCCGAATTTCGTGAACAAAGGTGTTGAATCGCGATACTGTTTCACCTGCCGCGCATGGCTCGGCATGAGCATGCGCATGAAATCTTTCGCCTCCCGGCACCCCTCATCGCCAGCGACGTTGATTTCCTCGATATCCTTGGAATACAAGTCGCGGATGGAGCGCTTGATGAGCGAGCCTTCCTCATAAACGAGGGCAGGGGCCGACGATTCCAGCGTCAGTTCGCGCACGCTTTCCCACAGGCGCATAAGATATTCGAAATCGCGCTTGATTTCCATTTTCGTGCGCGAGGCGCCTGCGGTGCGCAGGATCACGCCCATGCCATCGGGCACCTCCAGATCCTGCACCAGTTCCTTGAGACGCTTGCGGTCCTGCGCACTGGTGATCTTGCGGGAAATGCCGCCACCGCGCGCCGTGTTCGGCATCAGCACGGAATAACGCCCGGCCAGCGAGAGATATGTCGTCAGGGCCGCGCCCTTGGTGCCACGCTCTTCTTTTACCACCTGCACCAGCAGGATCTGGCGGCGCTTGATCACTTCCTGAATTTTGTAGTGACGGCGATGGCTGAAACGGGGACGGTCCTGCACTTCGTCGAAAGCATCAGCGCCGCCGACCTGCTCGACAACCTGCTCTTCCTCATCATCCTCTTCGTCTTCGTCGTCTTCATCCTCGTCGGACTCGTCTTCATCGGCAGCATCATCATCGCTGCCGGTTTTGCGTGCCGATGCGCTTTCAGGTTCATCCAGCAAGTCATCAGATTTTGCAGTGTGCGATGCATCAGCAGTGTCGTCGTCTGCCGCAGTGGCGGACCGGGCCAGCGGCTGGTCATCCGTGCTGGCAATCTCAGCGCGCGCATCAGAATCGGCATAAGCCTCGTTCTCGCGGATCTCGGCAGCGGTCAGCTCCAGCGTGTCGCCACCAGCATCACTGTCCAGTGCCGGCAAGGCGTCACCGTGGCCAGACTCGTCATCGCTTGCCACGGCAATGGCGGAAGAAACGGAATCATCACCGGCATTGCGGTCCCGGCGGCGGCGCTTGCCACGATCTTCATACTTGCGCTGGGATTCCTTGGCCGCACGCTCTTCATCCTCAATCAGGGCGAGGCGGTCAGCCGTCGGGATTTGATAATAGTCGGGATGGATTTCTGAAAAGGCGAGAAAGCCATGACGGTTGCCGCCATATTCCACGAAGGCTGCCTGCAGGGACGGCTCAACGCGCGTGACTTTGGCGAGATAGATGTTGCCCCGCAGCGGTTTGCGCGAGGCAGATTCAAAATCGAATTCTTCAACGCGGTTACCGCGAACGACGACGACGCGCGTTTCTTCCGGGTGGGTGGCGTCGATGAGCATTTTGTTCGGCATGAGAGACCCTCAATAGGGCGCGGGCCGAGCTCAACTCCGTGATCGTCAGACATGGCATCATGGTGCACACCGGCTAGAATTCCGGGGATGCAATGATCCATGAAAAGGCGCAGTCAACAAAGAAAGGAAAAGCTCGGCGGCGCTGTTGGATACACACAACTGTGCGCGGCTGGGTGATGGGAACTGGGCCGCAGCCACGGGATGAAATATGCCACGCAACAGCGTCTGAGATGGAAGGTCCATCCCGTCAGAAGTCAGGCCGCACATTTCAATGCCCGATGTCATCGGCACCTCAGATCAAAGCCGGGATGGCCTTGGTGGCGGGCCGGCGCAGTTGGAAATGGCGCGACCCCGAAAACGCAGCCTTGAAGTGGTCTGACCGGCGAAAGCGCTGGGTTGCGCATGCGGGGGACTCAAGCCTTCTTGGCCAACTCCCAATCCATACAGACCGGGCAGGGGCTTTGGCAAGGTTTTTCATAGCCGGTTCAGCGGCAACGCTGCCGATGGGGATAAAGTTTTTGGCTGAAGGCCTTGAAAAGACGGGTGCGTGGCGCTTCTGCCAGGTGCCGGTCAGGGTTGGTTAACCATCGCGGCGCTTAAGTGTATGGGTTATTTCAGATGATCCAGCCTGTCGTGTCTCTGCCGCTCCATGTCAAAACGCCGCCCATGACCTCCCGGTTTGCCCAATCTGGTTTGGCGCGCGCCTCTGCGGGCCAGCTGACACGTGTGTTGACTGCGCTGGTGGGGCTGGCTGTTCTGGTCACGGCCAGCGAAGCCGGGGCGCGGGCCAGGCGCGTGGCGCAGGCAGCTCCCGTTCAGGTGCCCGCCGCGACCCAAGCCAATCTGCCATTGGCCATCGACCTGGATATCAAAGGCGATGCGCAGCGCACCGTTCTGTCGTTTACAGCAGCAAGGCTGATCGATGCCAGTGCGGCTGTTCTGGAGAAGCCGGACCGGGTCGTTATTGACCTGCCTGAGGTCAATTTCCAGTTTGGCAACGAGGCCGCTCCAAAAGCGATTGGGCTGACTTCATCGTACCGCTATGGTCTGTTTGGCACCGGCCGTTCCCGCATGGTGATGGACCTTGCTCATCCAGCGCTGGCCGAATTGGTTATCAGTCCGCCGCGCAGTGACGGCACTGTGCGCGTTGCCATCACACTGACCCGGACGGACCGCGAGCGATTTCA
>JBOFCU010000019.1:0-1725 GCA_051646285.1 Beijerinckiaceae bacterium | reverse complement strand
GCCCTGCCCGCTGAAATGCAAGGCTGCGTGATCAATCTGATTGATCAGCGCGTGCTGAAATTGACGCCGCAGTTTTTCAGTTACACCCTGACCAAAGCCGCCTTGCTGACGGCCACGAAAACAATGGCACAGGCATTGGCACCGCGCATTCGCGTCAATGCCGTCGGCCCCGGCCCGACACTGGCCAATATTCATGACAGTGCGGCAGACTATTTGCAGGAGGTTGCAGCGACGGTTTTGCAGCGCGCGCCATCACCGCAGGATATTGCCGACGCCGTGCTGTATCTCGCCCGTGCAAAGGCTGTGACCGGGCAAATGATTGCGGTTGATTCCGGCCAGCACCTGATCTGGAAAACGCCGGATATTGCGGGCGCGGCTGATTAAATCGTCTGCGATTCAAACCAGCGCAATTGCGGAAATAAGGCGACCATAATCCGCTTCCTTGCGGTGGGTTGTGCGGCGGTAGCTGTAAAAGCGCTGTTCATCCGCATAGGTATCGAGCGCAAGATTGACGGGATTGGCGACCTGCGCCTGTGTCAGGCGCATCATAATATAGGCCGGCAGATCAAAATAGGCGTGGCCGCTTTTGTCTGAAGGCGTGAAATAGGCTGCATTGTCAGCACTACCGTCACAAAAGCGGGCGACAAATTCCGGCCCGACCTCATAGCTCGCTGCGCCGATGGTCGGCCCCAGCACAACAGTCATCCGGCTGCGCGACGCCCCGAGATTTTCCATTGCCGCAATCGTATTTTCGAGAATACCCTTGAAGGCGCCCTGCCATCCGGCATGGGCTGCGCCAATCACCCGCGCCTGCGCATCAGCAAACAAAACCGGGCCGCAATCCGCGGTGGCAATGCCAAGCGCAAGGCCGGGTGTTGAAGTCACCATGGCATCCGCCTTCGGGCGCTCACCATCAGCGAATGCCGCATCAGTGACGATCACATCAGCCGAATGCACTTGATAACAGCTCGCAAGCGCATGGCCGGGCACGCCAAGCGTCTGTGTCATGCGCCGGCGATTTTCGATGACGGACGGCCGGTCATCCCCTGATCCCAGCCCGCCATTCAGCGATGCATAAAGCCCCTGCGACAATCCCCCCTGACGGGTAAAAAATCCATGGCGCACATCCGGCATATCTTTCAGCGCGGATGCTTCGATGGCGACGGCTTGGGTCATTCTCGGTTCCCTTCAAATCCGGGAGGTCGTGGCATCTGCGGATCAGTGACAGCAAGCACCTTGAACAATTCGCCCATGCCGTCTTCGCCCGCACTGGTCAAGCGTTGCAACGCGGCCTGAATATCGCTGCATTGTGAGGCGCTGGCACGGCTGGCAAGCGTATGGGCGCGCGCCTCAATGCCCAAGGCGCGCAAAAAAGCACCCTGCGTTGCCGGGCCATATACATGTGCATCGTTTGCCAACGCTGTGGCTTTCAATTGCGCGAAATCCACATGAGCCGTGAGATCCGCCTCACCCGGCTCGGCAAAAATATCAGCGAACTGGTGACGCCGCACCGCCTGCAATGTATCGCCAGTACCGCTGAGCGCATGGCCATAGTCAATGACGAGAGCTGCACCACGGTCACGCACGAGTCGCGCAGCCAGATCTGCCATGATATTTTCGCCAACCAGCCCGCGTTCCACCACCGCATGTTCGGGCGCATCGCTTATGGGAACACGCGCCGGTTTTGCCGCATGAATGAAAAACAGCGCGCCATCGTCGCGCGCT
>JBOFCU010000334.1:0-7968 GCA_051646285.1 Beijerinckiaceae bacterium | reverse complement strand
TGCGCGCGAACTCACGACGATGCGCGTCCACAGCGTTTCAGAAGCGGAGAGCGGCCCGGCTGCAATTCTTGTCGCGCCCTTTGCACTGCATACCGCCACGACCAGCGATTTTGCCCCGTCCCACAGTGTCGTCGAATCGTTGCTGGCCAATGGTATCCAGCGGTTGGTCGTCACGGACTGGCGCTCGGCTGATGCCGGCATGCGCTATTTGTCGATCGATTCCTATCTCGCCGATCTCAACGTGCTCGTCGATGATTTTGGCCCGCCTGTGCAACTGGTTGGCCTTTGCCAGGGGGGATGGCTTGCGGCAGCCTATGCGGCGCGATTTCCGCACAAGGTCTCTCGTCTGGTGCTCGTTGGCGCTCCGCTCGACATGGCGGCAGCGCCCAGTGCCTTGAGCGGCATCGCCCGGCAAACACCGCACGCGGCCGTCGCGCAGCTTCTGGCGGCCAATGATGGATTGCTGCCCGGTGAATTGATGATGGCGCTGTGGCCCACCGCGCGCCCTTCAAAAACAGACATCGAACGGACGCTGCAAACGGCACGGCTGCCAGCCGATCTTGTGCTGCGCTTCGAGCAATGGCTGCATGATCTCGTGGATCTTCCGGGCGTGTTCTATCAGCAGACGCTGCGCTGGATTTTTATTGAGAACAGATTGTCAGAAGGCCATTTCCCGGCGCTCGGGCAGCCAGTCGGTTTGGCAGACATCACCTGCCCGGTCTTTTTGCTCGCAGCCAGCGAGGATGAGATCGTCAGCCCGCCACAGTTGCTGGCTGCGGCTGAAAAATTGGGCACACCCAAACGCAAGATCATCAAGCGTCTGACCAAGGGCCGGCACCTGACCCTGTTCATGGGAGCGAAAATATTGCGGCAGGATTGGCCGCAGATCGCCCGATTTCTGACCGGCCATGCAGCGGCACCGCACGCTCCTGCTGCCGGCTGCTCAGGGGCCAGATCCTAGGCGGCCGGATTCATGCGCCGCAAGGGCTTGAGCACATGGAGGACCAGCAGCACGCAGCCCGCGCCAGCCACGGCCATGCCGATATCATCGCCATGGAGCGGCCCGAAACGGAACAAGGCGCTGGCCATCGGCCACGAAAAAACCAGCACCAGCAAGACTATGACCACAGCCAGAATACCGGCGAGCGTCGGGTTGGGCCGCACAATGGCTTGCAGCAGCGGCACCTGAAATGCCCTGTGGATGATAATCAGACTGAGGATCGACAGGATCATTGTGACAAAGGCTATCGCCCGCAGTTCATCCACAGGCATGCTGCGCCAGATCCCGATCATCACCACAGCCGCAACCGGAAGAAAGGCGACAAGGCCCTGAAAGAGTGACCAGATCGCCAGTTGCAGCGAAACCAGCCGCTGTCCGGACGGTCGTGGCGGCCGCTGCATGATGTCATCTTCGTCGCGCTCCGCCTCAAAAACGAGGGAGCAGACCGGATCAATCACCAGTTCGAGAAAGGCGATATGGACCGGGGTGAACAGGATCGGCAGGCCAAAGACCAGCGGCAGCAGCGCCATCGCAGCAATCGGCACATGCACCGAAATAATGAAGCCCATCACCTTGCGCAGATTGTCATAGATGCGCCGCCCGAGCTTGATGGCGTGAATGATCGAACTGAAATCATCATCAAGCAGCACCATGGACGATGCCTCGCGCGCAACATCGGTTCCTCTCTGGCCCATCGCGATGCCGATATGCGCAGCCTTGAGCGCCGGCGCATCATTGACGCCATCGCCCGTCATGGCGACGATCTCGCCATTCGCTTTCAGGGCTTCGATAATCCTGAGTTTCTGATCCGGCCTGATCCGGGCAAACACCATCACCTGATTGACGTGCGCACGCAGGTCCGTTGCCGTCATCGCCTCGACATCGGCGCCTGTCAGAACGGCACCCTCTCCAAGCCCGGCCTGACGCGCAATCTCCCGCGCTGTCACCGGGTAATCTCCTGTAATCATCACCACACGGATGCCGGCGGTGTGGCATTCCTGCACTGCCGCCGGCACACTCGCCCGCAGCGGATCGGTAAAACCGGCGAGGCCGCGATAGTGAAAGGCGAAACCGGTTTGATCGTCCGGCAGGGGGCCGCCCTGCCACGTGGCGTCCGCAATCGCGAGCACGCGCAAGCCGCGGGCAGCCATATCGTCCACGGCGCCCGTCAGCATGGCCATGGCCTGTGGATCAAGGTTACAGAGCCGCGCGACAGCCTCGGGCGCGCCTTTGGCGGCGACGTGCCAATGACTGGCCGCGCCCTGTTCCCTGACTTGGTTTGTCCAGACTTGGCCCGTCCAGACTTGGCCCTTCCAGCCTTGGCCCCTCCAGACTTGGCTCATGACCGGCAAATCCGGCCGGAGCCCGTAGGTTCGGACCAGATGCCCATCTTCAGTGCTGGCGCGATCAAGGGTGTGGAACGCCTTCTCCATGGGCTCAAAGGGATCAATGGCGCTGGCGTGACGGCCCGCTGCAACCAGCGCACGGAAAGGCCCAGGCAGGGGGGCATCCTTAGCCGCAGCAATTGCGTGCCGGGAGCCATCGCTGAGCCAGAGTTCACCGATTGTCATGCGATTCTCGGTGAGCGTGCCGGTCTTGTCTGTGCAAAGCACGGTAGCGGCACCGAGCGTCTCAATGGCCGCTGCTCTCCGCGTCAGGACATTGGCCTTGGAAATGCGCCATGCACCCATGGCCAGAAAGACGGTGAGCACGACAGGAAACTCTTCCGGCAACATCGACATGCCCAAGGCGATGCCGGCCAGCAGCGCCTCCAGCCACCCGCCGCGCAGGCTCCCGTAGAGGATAACGGCAATGGCGCTCACGCCACCGCCCACAAGGGCTGCCAGACGCACGAGTTTCTGCGTCTCGATGCGCAGGCGCGGTGGCTCTGGGTCCAGTGTGGCCAGCGACTGGCCAATTTGGCCGATCTGGCTGCGCGCTCCGGTCGCGGTCACGATCGCCAGACCGGCACCGCGCACCACCAGCGAGCCGGAAAATACCTGTGTGGTGGCGCTGTCTCCTGGCCCGATGGCCTGCCCCTCGGCTGGCGGCACGCCAGCCTGCTTGTGAACAGGCACCGACTCCCCGGTGAGCAGTGACTCGTCTGCCTGCAGATCAGTGCATGAGACAAGCTGGGCATCTGCCGCCACCCGGTCCCCTTCCGCCAGAACCAGCAGATCACCGCGCACAACGTCATGCCCCGCAATGCGCTTCTGCACACCGTCGCGGACCACCAGCGCACGCGGGCTGGTCAAATCGCGCAACGCGTCCAGAACGCGCTCTGTCCGGGCTTCCTGCACAACGGTGATGACGATGGAGAGCAGGGCGAAGGTCACCAGAAGCAGCGCTTCCGTGGTGTCACCAAGGGCCAGGTAGACCAGACCACCCCCAAGCAGCAGCGCCAGCATTGGTTCTCGCAGCACCTCAAGCACGATATGCAGCAAGGTCCGCTGTCTGGCACCCGGCAGCACATTGAGGCCTTCGCTCCGCAGCCGCTCTTCGGCAGCTGCAGACGACAATCCGCCCTGCTTACCGGCAGATGCAGTGCTCTCTAAGGCGTTGGCGAGTGTAGCCGTTTCCACGGAGACTCCTTCATTGACAGGCGCGGACATGGCCGCCTGACTTTTGCGATACTGGTGGACATGAACCGTGACGTCTCGACGGTCTATGATAGACGTCAATGCCCATGAGCCACACCATCAGCTGGGCTGAGCACCAAGCAGCGGGCGTTGCTCCTGTGGCAATATCGCGATGTCAGATGCGTCGGGTCCGCCTATCTTTTTTTTGGCTTTCCAGAGCTTCGGGAAACCGCTCCGTGACAGCCTTCACATAACCATCCTGCACCCAGGCCAGAACAGTCTCCAGCGCTTGGTTGAATTCGCGATTTTGTAAATCAGTGAGCGGCTTCAGCATCAGCGCTTCCAATTCCGCTGTCAGCGGATCGGCATCCCGGCACAGTTGCAGACCTTCAACACTGGCGGCCAGCGGATATTGTCTTGCGTCTTCCTGCGCGCCTGCACGCACAACCAGCCCGGCGCGCGTCAGTTTCGTCAGCATCCGCGATGTGGCCGTGCGCTCGAACCGTGTCAGCCGGGCGAGTTGCGTGAACGTAATGCCGGGATTATCGCGGATAAGCCGCAAGACGCGGATTTCATTCACATTCCATCCAAAGCGAACTTCAAAAATCCGGGTCGCGCGGCGGATGCCTTCGTCGGCAAGCGAGGCCAACTGATAGGTCAGACTGCGTGTCAGCATGGCAACTCCATTGTGCTTCCGTGCATCAAATCGCAATAATTGCAAAATTCAATAGTTGCATTATGCAACAAAAATGCTATGACCATGCGTAACCGGCGAGTAAGCCGCTTTATCAAGGGGGAAATCATGCCTGCCACTGTCACCCAGCCGCGAGGGCCCATCTCGCATCCACGGCTTATTGCCGCGTGCACGATCGGCAACGCGCTCGAATTCTATGACTTTGTCGTCTTCAGCTTTTTTGCGCGCACCATTGGGCAGCTGTTTTTCCCCTCTCAGGACCCGACAGCACAGTTGCTGCTGTCCTTTGCGACCTATGGCGTCGGTTTCTTTCTCCGGCCTCTCGGCGGCGTCGTGCTTGGCGCATACGCTGATCGGAAGGGCCGCAAGAAAGCGACCGTTCTGACGCTCATGCTGATGGCGCTGGGAACGGCCATGATCGGCCTTGCTCCCGTCTATGCAACTGCGGGTATTGCCGGGCCAATCATTGTGGTGCTGGGCCGCCTGATTCAGGGCTTCTCGGCCGGTGGCGAAGTTGGTGCCTCGACCACATTGCTCGCTGAGTACGCGCCCAAGGATCGCCGTGGCTTCTTTGGATCGTGGCAATTGGCCAGCCAGGGCATGGCAGTGCTGGCAGCCGCCGCAGCAGCCTTCATCATCAACACAAACCTGACCCCGGCAGAGGTCAGTGCATGGGGCTGGCGCATTCCGTTCTTGCTCGGCGTTTTGATCGTGCCGATCGGTCTGTGGCTGCGTCGCGCTCTGGAAGAAACACATGCCAACGAGGAGCATGAGCAGACACGTGAGGTTTCCTCACTGCGCGTCGCATTCAAAGTGCATTTCAGCAAGATCGTAGCGGGTGTGGCGCTGATCATTGGCGGCACGGCTGCCAATGCAGTTATTGTCCTGTACATGGCGACCTATGCAGTCACGCAGTTGAAAATGGCTCCGACCGCGGGTCTGCTCGCTGGCATCACAGCCGGTTTCGTCACGCTCGTGGCGGCACCGATCGGTGGTGCAATTTCGGACCGGGTTGGACGCAAGCCAGTCGCTTTCGTATCTTATCTGTTGATTCTGGTGCTGATCTATCCGGCATTTTTATACCTCAATGCCAATCCGTCACTTGCCACACTGCTGACGATTGTTGCGGTGCTGGCGGTTCTGAATGCGACAGGCGGCGCAACCGTTATCATCACGCTGGCAGAAATATTTCCTGTCGAAGTGCGTGCCACCGGCATGTCGCTGGTCTATGCGCTGGGTGTTGCGATTTTCGGCGGCTTTGGCCAGTTCATCGTCACGTGGCTGATCTCTGTAACGGGCAGCCCGATTGCACCGGCTTACTATGTGATGGCCTGTGCACTTGCCACGATTATTGCGCTGCGGATGATTCCGGAGATGAAGGGCAAGGCTCTGACGTGATAGAGCGGACTTGGGCAGGATCCCACTGCCCAAAGTCACGCACGAGAGTCAGCATCTGCTGCAGCAGAGCCGATGTGTCTTTCTTGCGGAAACTCATGATGATCGGCGATGTCAGCGTCGGTTCGTCGAGGTCAATGTAACGGATATCGTCGCGCCCGAGTCGTTTCACCGACGCGGGCACGACGCATATGCCCCCGCCAGAGGCCACCAGCCCCAATGCGGTCTGTAATTCCTTCGCTTCCATGCTCACTGTCGGCTCGACGCCCACATCATGATAAAAACTCAGCACCTGATCTGCGTAGGAAGGCCGCGGACTGCGCGGATAAATGATCAGGGGTTCGCCCGCTGTTTCAAACAGCCGCACCGGTTTTTCCGCTACAGCAAAAGCATGCTCGCGCGGCACCGCAATACACAACTTTTCTTCCCGAATGATGCGGCGCTCAATGACATCATCATCAAAGCGCAAGCGCCCGAACCCGACATCGATCCGGCCATCCTTGAGCGCGGCCAACTGCTCAAGTGTCGTCATTTCCATGAGATGCACATCGACACCCGGCACGATGATACGGAAACGGCGGATCAGTTCCGGCAGCGCCTCGTAAAGCGTCGAGGCCACGAAGCCGATATTGAATTGCAAGACCATGCCCTTGGCAATGCGCTTGGTCATGGCACGCATGTCGTCCACACGCTGGAGGATCTGCCGTCCTTGCTCAAAAAGGTATCGTCCCGGCTCCGTCAGCGTCAGGGGGCGGCAACGGTCCAGCAGCCGGACGCCAAGCTCATCTTCGAGCTGCTGAATTTGGCGGCTCAACGGTGGCTGCGCCATATTCAGCTTTTCGGCTGCACGGCTGAAAGATCCTTCGGCCGCAACGGTCGTGAAATAGCGCAGATGCCGCAACTCCATAGCGTTCGTCCCCTGCAGGTATCATGCTGTGTGGAGCAGGCTGTTCCGCTCTCCCGATACCCATCAGGTATGAAAATAGACACAATTGATCCTGTTCGACAACAGCCGGCTGACCTATCGTTCCGGCACATTGATAGAGCGAGACGTCCATGCCGCAATCCGCAATTAAAATTGAAGTGGTTGAAACCTTTCTGGTCGATCTGCCGACGATCCGGCCGCATCAATTGGCGATGACGACGATGAAAGGCCAGACGCTGATGATCGTCCGGCTGCGCATGTCGGATGGCATTGTCGGGATCGGCGAGGGCGCAACAATTGGCGGCCTCGCTTATGGGCCTGAAAGCCCCGAGAGCATGAAGCTCGCCATCGATACATATATCGCGCCAATTCTGATGCAGTCCGACCCCTCGCGCATTGGACAGACCATGTCCGTTATCGGCAAATCTGTGCAGGGCAACCATTTCGCAAAATGCGCCATCGAGACGGCGCTGCTGGATGCGCTCGGCAAGCGTGTCGGTCTGCCAGTGTCCGATTTTTTCGGCGGACGCCAGCATGATCGCTTGCCTGTGGCATGGACACTGGCAAGCGGCGATACGGTGCGCGATATTGCAGAAGCAGAAGAGATGCTTGCGAAGCGCCGCCACAATATTTTCAAACTGAAAATCGGCAAGGGCGATCCAAAGGCAAATATTGCTCATGTTGCTGCCATCAAGAAAGCGGTCGGTGACCGCGCCAGCATTCGCGTCGATATCAATCAGGCTTGGAGTGAAGCAACAGCTTCTGCCTGCCTGCCATTGCTGAAAGAGGCAGGTGTTGATCTCATCGAGCAACCCATTGCGCTTAAAAATATTCGTGGCTTGGCGCGTCTTGCACGCGAAACATCTGTCGCAATCATGGCCGATGAATCATTGCATGGGCCGGAAACAGCCTTTCATGTCGCCCATGCCGAAGCAGCGGATGTTTTTGCTCTGAAAGTCCTTCAATCCGGCGGCTTGTTTGCGGCCGCCAAAGTCGCAGCGATAGCTGAGGCGGCTGGCATCGGCCTGTATGGCGGCACCATGCTCGAAGGCGGCATTACCACAGCAGCGTCAGCGCATCTTTTTGCGACGTTTGCACAGTTGGAGTGGGGCACCGAACTGTTCGGGCCATTGTTGCTGACCGAGGAAATTCTCGAAGAGCCGCTTGACTATAGCGAATTCAGCCTCCAGGTGCCCACCGGCGCAGGGCTTGGAATTGCGCTCAACGAAGCGCAGATCAATCGCTTCCGCCGCGACCGGCAAGAGCGCAGCATTCATGTGCTGCCAAAATTGAAAACGGGGTCCTGATCATGTTGTTCCATGTCCAGATGGATGTGCGCCTGCCGCCTGAAATGCCGCCGGAAAAAGCTGACATT
>JBOFCU010000036.1:0-18122 GCA_051646285.1 Beijerinckiaceae bacterium | reverse complement strand
ATTGTAACCGTGAGGAGGAGAGAGGGGAACAGCACCGTGGAGCAACTCACCCGCAATGTCGCCAAAATGGCTGCCCCCAACAGTCCGAACGTCTCGACCTGCCCCTGACGTTCTCCATCCTACGCCCCCTGTTTCTGTTCGGATAACTCTGTCGATCTCCCTCCCAACCTGCGGTCCACCAAGTTCCCGTAGGCGCAATTGCGCTTCATTCGCCACAGCGTTTGCGCGGCCGATGGCGCCTTCAATCGTATCTGAGGATATGCCCGGGCCGGGCCGCCAGTTGCGATCGCGCGCCCGGACTTCCGCCATCAATCTGTTTGCGGTGAGTTGTACGCTTGTCAGCTCCGCCTGTTGCCTCGGCGAAGCCCCCGGCCAATGGCGGGCGGCGCGGCCGCGCGCATTCGCCTCCTGCTCCCAGCCCGCGCTGATCGAGACCCACTGCCCGCCATCGGGATTGCCCGCTGGCACACGCGGCTGATCGGGATTGTATTTGCGGAGCAGGTGGGTGAAGCGCAGCAGCGCCAGCTCGAACTTCAGCGCCGCCACCGTGCTGCGCAATTTTCCCAGTTCATGATTGAAGGCAATGTCCCTAACGAATCTGCTTTTTAAGCCATATATGAATTTATTCCTTTTTGCAAGATCAAAAGCCTCTCTATCGTTCGTGCTCCCGCGCCAGCCCTGCGCGCAAAAGCTGGCGTGGATAGTTTGCCGGATGGGCATGCCGGCGCTTGTCCCGGTCCGGCGCGGTTGTTAAAGCCGGAACCATTCCGGCCCTGTTACACGCGGACCGCCCGCGCCATGGGGCATTGTTATCAGCCCAAGAAGATCGCTCCATGAAGATCGTTTCTGGCAACGCCAACCGACCGCTCGCTGAAGCCATCGCGAGCGCCCTGAAGCTGCCGCTGGCCAACGCATCAGTGAAGCGCTTCGCGGACATGGAAATTTTCGTGGAGATCCATGAGAATGTGCGCGGCGAGGATGTGTTCATCATCCAGCCGACGTCGTTTCCGTGCAATGACCACCTCATGGAAGTGCTGATCCTGTGTGACGCGCTGCGCCGCTCGTCGGCCAAGCGCATCACGACGGTGATCCCCTATTTCGGCTATGCCCGGCAGGACCGGAAGCCTTCCGCCCGCACCCCTATTTCCGCCAAGCTGGTCGCCAACCTGATCACGCAGGCCGGTGCTGACCGCGTGCTGACCGTCGATCTCCATGCGGGACAGATTCAGGGCTTCTTCGATATTCCCACCGACAACCTGTTCGGGGCGCCGGTGATGGTGCGCGACATCAAGGACCGGCTGGATACGAGCAATTGCATGGTGGTTTCGCCTGACGTGGGTGGCGTGGTGCGCGCCCGCGCGCTGGCCAAGCGCATTGATGCGCAACTCGCCATTGTCGACAAGCGCCGCGAACGGGCTGGCGAATCCGAAGTGATGAACATCATCGGTGACGTCGAAGGGCGCTCCTGCATTCTGGTCGATGATATTGTCGATTCAGGCGGCACGCTGTGCAATGCGGCCGAGGCCCTGCTCGCGAACGGGGCCAAAGAGGTCTATGCCTACATCACCCATGGTGTGCTCTCGGGCGGTGCCGTAGCGCGCATTGCCGCGTCCAAACTGAAGGAACTCGTGATCACCGATTCCATCCTGCCGACAGAGGCCGTGAAGGTGGCCCGCAACATCCGCGTCATTTCAGTGGCGCCGCTGCTGGCTGAAGCCATCGCCCGCACGGCAAAAGAAGAGAGCGTCTCAAGCCTCTTTGATTGATGTCTTGAGTCCGGCAATGGCGCTAAGGCCTTGTCCGGGAATCGGTTTGCGCTTGATGTTAAAGTGCATCACGAGAAAGCGCGGTGGCAGAATGCCCATGCATCTGTGTGTGGCGGCGGCCTGTCACATCCACGATATTTTCGGCCTGGCCTTGAAATGCTGCGACGCACACTACATTTGTGCAGTGCACTAAAGTCGGAGAAAGGCAGTGTCACTGCCCTATTTCCGGTCCGTGATCTGCCAGTGGAGAGCCTATGCGACACCTTGCCGACACGCTGGCGCGCCTGCGCCAATTCCGCACGCTCTCGGCCTGGCAGCCGCAGGGCGGAGCGCCAGCCTCCCATTTGCATGAACTGATCGGCTTCGGCTCCAATCCGGGCCAACTCAAAGCCTTTACCCACATTCCGGATGGGCTTGGTGCGAACGCGCCACTGGTGGTGGTGTTGCATGGCTGCACCCAAACGGCTGCGGCCTATGATCATGCGGCAGGCTGGTCTGCCCTGGCCGACGAGGCTGGTTTTGCGGTGCTGCTGCCAGAGCAGATGCCGGGCAACAATCCCAACCGCTGTTTCAACTGGTTTGCCCCCGGCGATATTCGCAGGGACAGCGGTGAGGCTTTGTCGATCCGCCAGATGATCGCCGCGATGGTGCGTCAACATGGGTTGAACCCAGACCGGGTTTACATCAACGGCCTGTCTGCTGGTGGCGGTATGACATCTGCCATGCTGGCGACCTATCCGGAGGTGTTTGCAGGTGGCGCGGTGATTGCGGGATTGCCTTTTGGTGTCGCGGAAACAGTGCCGCAGGCTTTTGACCGCATGCGTGGCCATGGCCTGCCGGACGCGCGCAGTCTGGAAACATTGGCGCGCAAGGCGTCTGGTGATTTCCAAGGCCCATGGCCTTCCCTGTCGATCTGGCATGGCAGTGCCGATGCCACGGTAGCGGCCAGTAATGCCGAGGCTTTGGTGCAGCAATGGCATGGGCTCGTCGGCGTACCGGTGAATGAAACCGAGGAAACGCACACCGGAACAGTCACGCACCGTGTCTGGCGTGATCAGGCCGGCACTGTCCGGCTTGAAGATTACCGCATCGCCGGTATGGGGCATGGCACCCCTCTATCCATCGCCGAAGGGTGCGGGCGGGCAGCACCCTACATGCTTGATGCCGGCATATGCTCGACCCGGCGCATTGCGGCATTCTGGGAACTGCTGGATACCCCGGTGTCCACCGCGTCCGCCGCCGCAGGACCAAAAGCGCGCGCCCCGGAAATCAAGTCCATTCCGCTGCCGGAGCCGGAGCCGGAGCCAGTCACTCAGGAGCCGGTTCGTGCGGATCAGACAGACATGCTGGCCCCCAACCCCGCTGCGCACGACACGCCACCGGCCATCATCATTCCGCCCAGGGCCCCGGAGCCTGAGCCACCTCCGATCAAGCCTGATCCACACAGCAAGATCCGCAAGGTGATCGAGAATGCACTGCGCGCTGCCGGCCTGATGCGGTAGCTGTTTGCCCTGACGCGGTTTCACAGGCATTTCCCGGCGCGTTGCGGTTGCGATTCCGCCCCCGCCCGGTTATAAGCCGCCCGCGCCCCCCAGACACCCCTGGAGGCAGGGGCGCAAATCCATCCGGCTGCCGGTTGGGACATCTCCCCGGCGGCCATATTTTTTGAACCGCAAGCAAGGACTTAAGCCATGGCCGACGCCAAACAGCTTAAGGCGAGCGCGCGCGAAAAGGTCGGCAAGGGGGCCGCCCGCGCAACTCGTCTCAACAAACAGATCCCCGCCGTGATTTACGGTGGTGGCGAACCCCCTCTCGCCATCAGCCTTGATCAGAAGCAGGCCACGCACCTCATTCTCGCTGGTCACTTCCTGACAACCGTGTTCGACATTGATGTCGACGGCAAAACAATCCGCGCCCTGCCGCGCGATTATCAGATGCACCCGGTGCGCGATAATCCGTTGCACGTGGATTTCCTGCGCCTCAGCGCCGGTCAGACCGTGCGCGTGTTCGTGCCCGTGCATTTCATCAATCAGGACATTTCACCTGGCATCAAGAAGGGCGGCTCGCTCAACGTGGTGCGTCACGAAGTCGAATTCGTGGTTCCCGGTGAAGCCATTCCGGAATCGATCACGGTCGATCTCGCCCATCTCGACATCAGCGAAAACGCGCGTATTTCCTCGGTTACTCTGCCGCAGGGCGTGAAGCCGGTCATCAAGGACCGTGACTTCGTGATCGCGAATATCGCTCCGCCGAAGACGGAAGCCGAAGCACCAGCCGCAGCGGCGGCCGCACCAGCGGCGGCACCGGCCGCAGCGGCTGCCAAGCCGGCCGCCAAACCAGCCGCCAAAAAGTAATTGGCGCTGGTATTATGCAATCCAGCGGGCCGCTCTGTTGAGCGGCCCGTTGTTTTTCAGGACGAGCGATGAGCGAGCGGCGCATTCTGATTGCCGGATTGGGAAATCCCGGAGCGCGCTATGCGGGCAACCGGCACAATATCGGCTTTATGGCGCTTGATGCGATAGCGCGGACATTCCGCGCGCCGGCCTGGCGGACACGGTTTCACAGCGATATTGCCGAACTGACACTGGATGGCGAGCGCGTGTTGCTCATGAAGCCGCAGACCTTCATGAATGAATCGGGTCGCGCCGTTGGCGAGGCTGTGAAATTCTTCAAGATCGCGCTGGATGACGTGATTGTTTTCCACGACGAGCTTGACTTGGCCCCGGCCAAATTGCGCGTGAAAAAAGGCGGTGGCAATGCAGGCCACAATGGCTTGCGCTCCATCACCGCCCAGTGCGGCAATGAGTATCGCCGCGTGCGCATGGGAATCGGCCACCCCGGCGACAAGGCGCTCGTTCATGCTTATGTCCTGAATGATTTTGCCAAAGCAGAAATGGGTTGGGTCGAAGATTTATGCAATGCTGCCGCAGACAGCGCGGCTTTGCTTGTTGCCGGCAAGGATGAGCGCTTTCAAAGCGATATTGCCCTTGCCATGAATGCCAAAGGCCATGCAGACGTAAAGCGCATCGGCGAATAACGGGAAAAGATCATGGGTTTCAAATGCGGAATTGTCGGACTGCCCAATGTCGGCAAATCGACGCTGTTCAACGCGCTGACGCAGACGGCGGCGGCGCAGGCTGCCAATTATCCGTTCTGCACCATTGAGCCCAATGTCGGCGATGTGGCTGTGCCGGACCCTCGCCTTGATGCGCTGGCCGCCATTGCCGGATCAAAAGAAATTATTCCAACGCGCCTGACCTTTGTTGATATTGCCGGGCTTGTGCGCGGCGCTTCAAAAGGTGAAGGGCTGGGCAATCAATTCCTCGCCAATATCCGCGAGTGTGATGCCATTGCCCATGTGGTGCGCTGTTTTGAGGACAGCGATATCACCCATGTCGATGGCAAGATTGCACCGATTGCCGATATTGAAACCATCGAAACTGAATTGATGCTGGCTGATCTGGAAAGCCTTGAGCGGCGCATTGTGCCGCTCGAAAAGAAAGCCAAGGGCGGCGACAAGGAATCAAAAGAGCTGTTCGACATCATGAGCCGTTGTCTGGTGCAATTGCGGGAAGGCAAGCCGGCGCGCGTGGTTGGCGTATCGCCAGAAGAAAAAAAGCAGTTTGAATCGCTGGGACTGCTGTCTTCCAAGCCGGTGCTTTATGTCTGCAATGTGGAAGAGTCATCCGCCGACAAAGGCAATAACTTTTCTGAAGAAGTTAAGCGGCGTGCGAAGGAAGAAGGCGCGGTCGCGGTGGTGGTTTCCGCCAAGATTGAAAGTGAAATTGCTGTTCTGCCAGCCGAAGAGCAAAAGGAATATCTCGATGCCGTGGGCCTTGAAGAACCTGGTCTCAACCGTGTCATCCGCGCTGGATATGACCTCCTCCATCTCGTCACCTATTTTACCGTCGGCCCGAAAGAAGCGCGGGCATGGACAATCGAGAAAGGCACCCGCGCACCGCAGGCCGCCGGTGTCATCCATACGGATTTCGAGAAGGGCTTTATCCGCTCGGAGACAATCGCGTTTGATGACTATGTTGTCCACAAGGGTGAAGCGGGTGCGCGCGACGCCGGCAAATTCCGTCTGGAAGGCAAGGAGTATATCGTTGCCGATGGCGATGTGCTGCACTTCCGGTTTGCCAACTGAATTCAGGCACAGGTGATGAACATGATGCCGCACTATTACTTCGAGGATTTTACGGTTGGGCGCACATTTGAAAGCGCGCCCTATCCTGTCAGCCGCGAAGCGCTGGTCGGCTTCGCGGCTGAGTTTGATCCGCAACCGTTTCATCTCGATGAAGAGGCGGCCGTGGATTCATTTTTTGGCGGTCTGGTCGCATCCGGATGGCACACCACGGCCATCACCATGCGGCTGGTTTCCGATACATTTATTCACCACTCATCCGGCATGGGCTCACCGGGTATTGATGAAATCCGCTGGATCAGGCCCGTGCGCGCCGGTGATGTGCTGATGATGAAAGCGCGCGTCCTCAATGCACGCGAATCCAAAAGCCGCCCGGATATTGGCCTTGTCGAATTTCATTTCGACATTTTCAATCAAAAAGGTGAAACGGTCATGACCCAGAAAAACTGGATCATGTTCGGCAAGCGCGCGGCCCCGGCGAAGGGAGATGGCGATGGCTATGTTTTTTGAGGATGCTGTTGTTGGCTCGCGGCTCGACCTCGGCACGCATGTTTTTACGCGCGAAAGCATCATTCATTTTGCCAGCCACTATGATCCGCAGCGTTTTCACCTGAGTGATGAGGGGGCGCGAGAAACGCATTTTGGCAAACTGTGTGCATCAGGCTGGCATACGGGCGCGGTGTGGATGCGCAAAATGATTGATACGCAACAGCGGCTGGATGCTGAGGCTGCGGCAAGAGGCGAGACTGCGGCCCGCGGCGGCGGATCGCCGGGGTTCAAGAATTTGCGCTGGCTGGCTCCTGTTTTTGTCGATGACACGATCCATTATTTTTCAACGCTTACCGACAAGCGGATTTCCGCCTCGCGGCCGGAATGGGGGCTGCTGTTCCACTTCAACGAGGGCATCAATCAGGACGGCAAGATGGTATTCTCGTTTGAAGGCTGTGCCTTCCGGGAACGGCGCAGCCGCTGACCCGATCAAATGACGCGGGCAACGATGGCTTCCAGTTTTTCCATCAGTTCCGGGTCGCGTGCTGATGGCACGGTCATAATGGCGTGATCAAGCGCGGTGTGCGAACCGGCAGGGCAAGGCTCGCGCTCCAGCGGAAAATCGGCAGCAAGACGCGCGATCAGACGCCGCGCCTTTTCGGTATTTTCCTGCATGACCGCCACAACACTTTTGGCATCCACCGCATCATGGCCGGGATGCCAGCAATCAAAATCCGTCACCATGGCCACGGTCGCATAAGTGATCTCAGCCTCCCTCGCGAGTTTGGCTTCCGGCATCGCGGTCATGCCGATCAGATCAAATCCTTGCGCGCGATAATGGGTCGATTCCGCGAAACTCGAAAATTGCGGGCCTTCGATCACGACAAGTGTGCCGCCCTGCCGGACAGGAATATGGGCGGTGTCCGCCGCCCGCAGCAAACGGGCATGAAGGTTCGGCCCAACCGGATGGGCCATGGATACATGCGCAACACAGCCATTGCCGAAAAAGCTGGAACCGCGCTTGTGGGTGCGGTCGACATATTGATCAGGCAGCACGAACATGCCTGGCGGCAAATCCTCGCGGAATGAGCCAACCGCCGAGAGTGAAACAATATCAGTGACACCCAGCCGCTTCATCGCATCGATATTGGCGCGGTAATTGATTCCGGATGGCGAGAGACGATGGCCGCGGCCATGACGGGCCAGAAAGACAATCTCGCGGCCGTTCAACGTACCGGCGCGCAACACATCAGACGGTTCACCCCATGGCGATACAACGCTGCGCTCATGCACCTGCGTCAAACCCGGTAAATCATAAATGCCGGACCCGCCGATAATACCGAGCAATGCCTTGGTCATGACCACTCCTGCAAAACTATTTTCTATCATACAGGGCGCAGCCGCTTTCGGCCATGCGCTGCCACGAAACAATGGCGGCAACGAAAAAGGGCTCCTTGCGGAGCCCTTTGTATCATCACGTGGAACAGTGATCAGGCATGCGCTTCATCATGCACGCGCTTCCACACTCGCTTCTTGGAAAAATACAGCAGGCCGGCGAATACGACGAGGAACAACAGCACGCGCAGGCCAAGTGACTTGCGCGCTTCCATGTGCGGTTCTGCGGTCCATGTCAGGAAGGCTGCCACATCCTTGGCATACTGCTCAACCGTTTCCGGCACCGGTGACTTGCCGTCTGGCCCCTTGGGATACTCAATCTGGCCAGCGCTCAGCGGCGGCGCCATCGAAATGACGTTGCCCGGCATATACTTATTCCAGTGCTGACCCGGCTGAAGCTTTACGCCTGCAGGGGGATTTTCCTCATAACCCGTCAGCAATGCGACAAGATAATCCTGCCCCTGCTCCTGATAGGTGGTGAAAGGATCGATCACCCAGCGCGGGAAGCCGCGCTCATAGGTGCGGGCCTTGGCAATCAGCGACAGATCCGGCGGCAATGCACCGTTGTGCGTCGCGCGCGCAGCCTTTTCGTTGGCATAGAGTTTTGGAAATTTATCAGCAGGCAGACCGGCACGCTCAATTGGCTGACCATTGTCATCGGTTGTGGCGATCTTGCTTTCGGCTGCCAGCGCCTTGATCTGGCCTTCGGAAAATTCCGGGCCGCCAGGCTGCGACAGGTTGCGGAACGACACGAGGCTCATCTCGTGACAAGCCGCACAGACTTCCTTGTAAACCTTGAATCCACGCTGCAACTGCGCACGGTCAAATGTGCCGAACGGACCAGCAAAGGACCATTTCTGCGCCGGCGGTTCCGGCGTCTCACCGGCTGCGTAAGCGGGTGTTGCGGCAAGGAAGGCGGTTGCGGCAGCGGCCAGAAGCCAAGCTTTGGGCTTACCAATTGTCATGGTGGCGAATGTCATGATGATCCCCTCAGGCCTTCGCCGTCTTTTTCATGAGAACCGATTCGGCAATGGACGCCGGCAACTTCTTCGGTGTTTCAAACAATCCGAGGATCAGCAGGATAAAGAAATAGCCGAAATAATAGGCCGTCGCGATGCGTGAGGCGATGACATAGCCACCTTCCGCCGGCTTGGCACCGAGCCAGCCGAGGATAAGCGAGCAGGCCACAAAGCCCCAGAAGAACACGCGGGCGACCGGCCGGTAGCTCATCGACTTCACGCGCGAGGTATCAAGCCACGGCAGGAAGGCGAGGATCGCGATGGCACCGAACATGGCCAGCACACCGCCGAGTTTATTGGGGATGGCGCGCAGGATCGCGTAGAACGGCAGATAATACCATTCCGGAACAATATGCGCCGGCGTCACAGCCGGGTTGGCCGGTGTGTAATTGTCGGCATGGCCGAGGAAGTTCGGCGTATAGAACACGAACCAGGCAAACAGGATCAGAAACACCACCATGGCATACAGATCCTTCACTGTCGCGTAGGGGGTGAACGGCACCGTATCCTTGCGCACGTCCTTCACTTCCACGCCGGTCGGGTTGTTCTGGCCGACATGATGCAGCGCCCAGACGTGCAGGATCACGACACCGGCAATCATGAAGGGCAGCAGATAATGCAGCGAGAAGAAGCGGTTCAACGTCGGATTGTCGACCGAATATCCGCCCCACAGCAGCGAGAGGATAGGCTCTCCGACCACAGGCAATGCGCCGATCAGGTTGGTGATCACGGTCGCGCCCCAGAAGGACATCTGCCCCCAGGGCAGCACGTAGCCCATGAAGCCCGTCGCCATCATCAGCAGGTAAATCACAACGCCGAGAATCCAGAGGATTTCGCGCGGGGCCTTGTAGGAGCCGTAATACATGCCACGGAAAATATGGATGTACACCGCGAAGAAGAACATCGACGCACCGTTGGCGTGAATGTAGCGGATCAGCCAGCCATAATTCACATCGCGCATGATGCTTTCAACCGAGTTGAAAGCCATCGTCGCTTCCGGCGTATAATGCATCGCCAGCACAATGCCGGAAATGATCTGCACCATCAGCATCAGCATGAGAATGCCGCCAAAAGTCCAGAAATAATTCAGGTTGCGCGGGACCGGATAGGACACGGCAGAATCATGCGCGAGGCGAATGATCGGCAGGCGGGAATCAATCCAGCGCGTGATGCCGTTGCTGGGAACGTATGAGGAGTGACCGCTCATGGGTGCATGTCTTCCTATGAATGCGGGGATCAGCCGATACGGATGGATGTATCGTTGGCGAATGTATAAGGCGGCACCGGCAGGTTGAGCGGTGCCGGGCCTTTGCGGATGCGGCCGGACGTATCGTAGTGCGAGCCATGGCAGGGGCAGAACCAGCCATGATAATCGCCCGCCTCGCCAAGCGGCACGCAACCCAGATGGGTGCAGCTGCCATACACGATGAGATACTGGGCCTTGCCTTCTTTCACGCGTTTGGCATCGGCCTCGGGGTCTGGCAGCGTGGCCAAATCAACCTTCTGCGCCTCGTCAATCTCTTTCTTCGTCCGGTGACGGACGAAGATGAGCTTGCCGCGCCAGAACAGCTTGATGGTTTGACCTTCGGCCACGGGTTTTAGATCGACATCAACCGGCGCACCGGCAGCCAGCGTAGCCGCATCGGGCTTCAACTGGCTGACGAAAGGCCAAACGGCGAGTGCGGCGCCCACTGCGCCAACGGCTCCCGTTGCGATGTAAAGGAAATCCCGGCGTGTCGGCTCGGCGGTGGTTGTATTGGCCACGGATAAGACCCCAGTGAAATATCGGCTTTCGGCGTGTCAGCCACCAATGACCAGACACGCAAAGGAATGAGCTGCAAAGCCTAGAACATTGACAGCCTATCGGGCGCTGTTTGGCATGGCATACAATACCTGTCCATAGCCCAACAGTGTCGCATCCATGCGAAAAAAGGCGATGATCCCCATAAAATCTGCCTGCCGGAACCGGAGGGCCTGCCGTTACGGTCAGGCCGCAGCGCGATCATCATCCACAGCCAAGAAGCCGCCGGTCTGACGGCGCCATAGCCGGGCATAGAGGCCGTCCTTGGCCAGAAGCTCCGCATGGCTGCCCTCTTCCACGACCTTGCCCTTGTCGAGAACGATCAGCCGGTCGAGGGAAGCAATGGTTGAAAGCCGGTGGGCAATGGCAATCACGGTCTTGCCCTGCATCAGCACATTCAGCCCATCCTGAATGGCGGCCTCGACCTCCGAATCGAGCGCTGCCGTGGCTTCGTCCAGCACAAGAATCGGCGCGTCCTTCAGCACCACGCGGGCAATGGCAATGCGCTGGCGCTGTCCGCCGGAGAGCTTGACGCCGCGCTCGCCGACCTGGGAATCGTAGCCGGTCCGGCCAGCCTGATCCTCCAGCGCCGGAATGAAGTCCGCTGCGCGGGCCATCTGCGCCGCCGTCTCGATGTCAGCCTGAACCGCTTCCGGACGGCCATAGGCGATGTTGTCACGGATGGAGCGGTGCAGCAGCGAGGTATCCTGCGTGACCATGCCGATCTGGGCGCGCAGGCTGTCCTGCGTCACCAGCGCAATATCCTGCCCGTCGATCAAAATGCGGCCGCTTTCCACATCATAAAGACGCAGCAACAGGTTCACGAGCGTGGATTTGCCAGCCCCTGACGGGCCAATCAGCCCAACCTTCTCGCCAGGGCGGATCGTCAGGGACAGATCATCAAACACGCCCTTGTCCTTGCCGTAATGAAACCGGACATGCTCGAACCGGATTTCGCCTTGCTGGACGCTCAGCGGTTTGGCCTGCGGCACATCGACCACGGCATGCGGCTTGGCGATGGTTTCCATGCTTTCCTGCACCGAGCCGATATTTTCAAAAATGCCGCGAATGAGGTTCATGACCCAGCCAGACATCTGCACAAGCCGCAGAACGATGGCGACGGCAGCGGCAACCGCGCCCGGCGTCATGTCACCCGTGCGCCAGAAATGCAGGCACAGCGCGCCGCACGTCACAATCAGCACACTGTTGATGAATTGCAGCAGCGACGATGTGCCGGTGATCAGCCGCGTCAGATCGAAGAATGCGCGGTTCCACTGGTCAAGCGCCGTTGCCACCGCCGTGCGCTCAGCTTCGCCACGGGCAAACAGTTTCACCGTCATGATATTGGTGTAGGCGTCCGTCACACGGCCCGTGACGCGTGAGCGGGCATGCGAGTTGCGCGACGACCGCTCGGCGGCACGCGGCACGAAATACCACAACAGCCCGATATAGGCGGCGAGCCAGACCGCGACAGGCAAGGCAAACCACACGCTTGTCTTGCCAAAGAACCCGATCGCCACGGCGGCAAAAACAAGCACATACCAGAGGTCATCGACCACCTCGATGGTCGCGCCACGGATCGCCTGCCCGACTTGCACGACACGGCTGCCGACACGGCCAGCAAAATCATTGTTGAAATAAGTCAGGGCATGGCCAAGCGTGTAAACATGGCTGCGCCAGCGGATGCGATTGGTGATCGCCGGCATCACCACCTGATCCACTACTGCATGGTTCATGAAATAAACAACCGGGCGGATCACCACGACCACGGCGGCAATGGCAATCAATTCCCAGCCATGATCGCGCCACAGCGCATCGGGCGTGTTTGTCGCGAGCAGATCCACAAACCAGCCGACCATAAGATACAGCGCCGCCTCGATGCCGCTGAAGGCCAGCCCGGTCAGCAAAATGACGAACAGCCAGCCTTTGATCTCGCGGATATGCCACCACATGAAGCGCCAGACATCCGCTGGCGGGGTCTCGCCATCCGGGAAGGGTGCAAAAATGTCGATACGGTTTTCCAGCCAATGGAACAGGCGGGCGAATGGCCCACGGCGGCCCGGCGCAGCCTGTGTTTCAGGCGCGTTTATGTCATGCTGATTGCTCACAAGGCTCAAATAGGTGGAGAGCGGGCGGATTGCCAGCGCGGATGCGCACGGCAACAGCGGCGAAACTGCCTTGACGGATTTGGCTGCGCGCCGCATCACGCGCCATGGCTGCCTCCGCTCCGCATTTTCCAACCGTCGGCCCATCGGTGCGGCTGGCGCTGTTTCAGCCTGATATTCCGCAGAATACCGGCACAATCATCCGCCTCTGTGCCTGCCTCGATGTGGCGCTTGATATTATCGAACCGGCGGGGTTCGACACGTCGGACCGCAATCTGCGCCGGTCCGGCATGGATTATCTGGAGCGCGCAGCAGTCACGCGCCATCCCTCATGGGAGGCCTTTGAAGCGTGGCGGCGGGCGGACAACCGGCGGCTCGTGCTGGCCACGGTGCGCGCGCATCACAGCCACATCGCCTTCCCGTTCTCTGACCGCGATATCCTGCTGATGGGCCGCGAAAGTGCTGGCGTGCCAGACAGCGTGCGCGATGCGGCCGAAGCCCAGGTCAAGATCGCCATGCGGGAGGGCCTGCGGTCGCTGAATGTCGCCATATCCGCCGCCATTCTGCTGGGTGAGGCGCTGCGCCAGACAGGCGGCTTCCCCCTGCCCCCAACTGGCGCTACATCGCTTGTGCCATGACCAGCCGATCACGCACCAAAATCGCCGCAGACCCTGCTGATGCTGCCACAGTCGCCGCCATGAAGACGCGGGCCGAGCAGTGGTTTCAGTCCCTGCGCGACGACATCTGCGCGGCCTTCGAGACCATCGAGGATGAAGCGGGCGGCCCCTTTTTTGCCGATGCCCCCACCACACCCGGGCGCTTCGTGCGCAAAGCCCACGCGCGCACCAATCATGACGGCACGCCCGGCGGCGGCGGCGTGATGAGCCTGATGCAGGGGCGCGTTTTTGAAAAAGTCGGCGTGCATTGCTCCACCGTGTTCGGCACGTTCAAGCCGGAGTTTGCCAAACAAATTCCAGGTGCGGCGGATGATCCGCATTTTTTCGCCACAGGTATTTCGCTGATTGCGCACCCGTGGAATCCGAACGCGCCGACTGTGCATATGAATACGCGCTTTGTTGTCACCACCAAGCCGTGGTTTGGCGGTGGCGCAGACCTGACCCCGGTGCTGATGCGGCGGCGCACGCAGGACGATGCTGATGCCGTTCTGTTTCATCAGCAAATGCGCGCGGCGTGTGACGCCCACGCTGTGATTGCACCTTATGAAAAATACAAGCAATGGTGCGATGAATATTTTCATTTGCCGCACCGCAATGAGCCGCGCGGGATCGGCGGTATTTTCTACGATTATCACTGGACCGGCGATGCGGAGGCTGACTTTGCCTTTACACAGGATGTGGGCCGCGCATTTTTGAACGCCTATGGGCCGATCCTGCGCCGCAATATCGCCTTGCCATGGACCGAGGCGGACCGGGAAGAGCAGGAAATCCGCCGGGGGCGTTATGTGGAATTTAATCTGCTGTATGACCGCGGCACCATTTTTGGCCTGAAAACCGGCGGCAATGTTGACGCCATCCTGTCATCCCTGCCACCACGTGTGCGCTGGCCATCGTAAAATCAAAATATACCCATGGAGACGCTCATGACGTTCAGCCGCCGTTCCACGATCCGCTCTGCCCTTGGCCTTCTGGCTGGCACGATTGCGCTGCCATCCATCGCGCGGGCACAATGGGCGCCCAGCAAGGTCGTGAAAATTGTTGTGCCCTATCCGGCTGGTGGACCAACGGACGTGCTGGCGCGGCTGATCGCGCAGGAAATTGCCGGACCGCTCGGCCAGCAGGTGATTGTGGAAAATATGCCCGGTGCGTCCGGTGCTGTCGGCACGCGGGCTGTGGCGAAGGCTGATCCTGACGGCCACACCATCATGGCCGGCAACAACCAGACACATGGTTCCAACGTCTTTCTGCTGAAAGACCTCGGCTATGATGCGGTGAAGGATTTTGCGCCTATTGCCGGCACCGTGGATTTGCAGCACGCCCTTGTGGTGAAAAAAGATTTGCCGGTGAACAGCGTGCAGGAATTGGTGGCGCTCGCCAAAAGCCAGCCGGGCAAACTCAATTATGGCTCAACCGGCAATGGCTCCGGCTCACATCTGGCCATGGAATTGTTCCGTATCAACACGGGGCTTGATATGGTGCATGTGCCGTTCCGCGGCGCGGCGCAGTTGTCACAGGAAATGGTGGGCGGCCGCATTGATGTGGCGTTCTCGACGCTCTCGGCCATTCTGGGACAGGTGCAAGGCGGCACCATTCGCGCCATCGCCATTGCCAGCGATAATCCGGCACCGCAATTGCCTGATGTGAAGCTGTTAAAAAATCAGGGCGTCACCAACAATGAATTCGATTCCTGGAATGGCATTTTTGCGCCGGCCGCAACGCCCGCCCCAGCACTGGCACGCCTGACAGAGGTTGTGCTCGCCGCACTGAAAAAACCGGCGATTATCGAGGGTGCGAAAACACAGGGCATTCTCGTCAATCCCCGCACGCCCGAGGCGTGGAAAACCTATCATACCGCCGAACTGTCCAAACTCGAAAAAATCATCAAACAGGCCGGCGTGAAAACGGACGGCTAATCCCACATTCCCTTTCCATATCGCAGCGCATCCGTGCCTGCGCATCCCATTGCCATGGAGTCATCAATGGAACTTCGCCCGCTTGGCCGTACCGGCCTGAAAGTCCCTGCCCTGTGCCTTGGCACCATGACGTGGGGCCAGCAAAACACGGAGGCTGAAGGCCACGCGCAAATGGATATGGCGCTGGATCACGGCATCAATTTTTTCGACACCGCCGAAATTTATTCCATTCCGCCCAAGCCGGAAACGCAAGGCTCCACAGAGCGGATCATCGGCAATTGGATGAAGGCCCGCAAGAACCGTGATAAAATTATTCTGGCGTCAAAGGTCGCCGGCCGCTCCACCAATACCTGGCTGCGCGACCCGCCCACGGAAGCGCGCCTGAACCGCAAGCAAATGCGCGAGGCCATTGATGGCAGCCTCAAGCGTCTGCAGACGGATTATCTCGATCTCTACCAGATTCATGCGCCGGAACGGCCAATGCCATGGGGCTCCAACCCCAATCGTTTTTCGATGAATGAGTATCGCCCGCTCGCCGATGAGTCACCCATTGCCGAGCAGCTTGAGGCAATGAATGAATTTGTGAAAGCGGGCAAAGTCCGCGCTGTCGGTCTTTCCAATGAGAGCGCGTGGGGCACCATGCGCTTCCTGTTTGAGAGCGAAACCAAAGGCCTGCCGCGCGTGCAGACCGTGCAGAATGCCTACAACCTGATCAACCGTACCTATGATACGGCCATGGCAGAAATCTGGCTGCGGGAAGATGTCGGCTTGCTTGCGTATTCGCCACTGGCGCAGGGCTATCTCACCGGCAAATATCTTGACGGCGCGCGGCCTGAGGGCGCACGCACAACACTGTTCAACCGTGGCCAGCGCTGCGAGCGACCCGGTGCCGATGAGGCTATCCGCGATTATGTCACGCTGGCGCGCGAACTTGGCGTTGATCCTGCCGTGCTGAGCCTCGCCTTTGTGACAAGCCGGCCCTTCGTCACATCGAATATTTTTGGCGCGCGCACGATGGACCAGCTCAAAACGGTATTCAAATCGATCGACTACACGATCACGCCGGACATTGAAGCGCGGATTGATGCGATTCATCAGTTGCGCGGCAATCCCGCCTATTGAAGCGATTGGCATTGCGGGATGATGAGGGCTGGTCAGAATAACCGGCTGCGGTAAATGATGAGAGCAAGATTGCCCGCATCCCGCTGTTGTGGAGGATCCAGAATGCGCGCTCCCTCTTTGACCATGGTTTTTGCGGCCATTCTCATGGCAGCGCCATCACATTACGCATGGGCGCAGGCCGCACAGCCCGTCATCAAAAGCGAAAAAGCGGATTTCCGACTGGAAACCGTGGCGCGCGGGCTTGAGCATCCTTGGGGATTTGATTTTCTGCCCGACGGGGGGATGCTCGTCACCGAGCGCCCCGGCCGTCTTCGTATCGTGAGCGAAGACGGAAAAATATCGCAACCGCTGAACGGATTGCCGCGCCTTCTTGCCTCAGGGCAAGGCGGCCTGCTGGATGTGACGCTGGACCCGGAGTTTGCGAGCAACCGGCAGATATATTTTACGTTCGCAGAGCCGAGGGAAGAAGGCCGCAACGGCACCTCTGTCGCCCGCGCGCAACTCAACAGCGCAGGCACTGCGCTTGAACGCACCCGGGTTATTTTTCAGCAGCAGCCCGCGCATACGGGCGGACTGCATTTTGGCTCGCGTCTGGTTTTTGACCGCAGCGGGCATTTGTTTCTGACGCTCGGTGATCGTTTCACATTGCGCGAACAGGCGCAAAATCCGGCCAATCACATTGGTAAAATCGTGCGCATGACGAAAGATGGCGCACCCGCACCGGGTAATCCCGGCGGTGCGTTTGCGCCGCATGTCTGGTCCATCGGTCACCGCAATGTGCAAGGGGCTGCGTTGCACCCTGACACCGGCCAGTTGTGGACAGTGGAACATGGCGCGCGCGGCGGTGACGAACTGAATGTCCCGGAAGCCGGCAAAAACTACGGCTGGCCCGTCATCACCTTTGGCATTGATTATTCCGGCGCGAAAATTGGCGAAGGCACGCAAAAAGCCGGCATGGAACAACCGGTTTATTACTGGGACCCCTCCATCGCGCCATCCGGGCTGATGATTTATACGGGCAATGCGTTTCCGGCGTGGAAAGGCAATTTTTTTGCTGGCGCTCTGGCCGGGTCACTGCTGGCGCGGCTTGACGTGAAGGACGGCAAGGTTGCGCGTGAGGAGCGTTTGCTGCGTGACTTTGGCGCACGCATCAGGGCCGTAAAACAAGGTCCCGATGGTTTTATTTATTTCCTGACGGACAGCAGTGACGGGCGCATCCTACGCATGCGGCCAGCCATTTGATTATTCAACAATGGCAAGCCGGGGTTCTGGCGTCAGCACGACGCAATGATGCCCCATCGCATCGCCACCGAGGACAAAATGGCGCTTGGGGTAGCGCGCCATCAGGGCATTTTCGTAAAGAGGCACCGCATCCGCACGGCAGATGAGGAATTTTGCCGCACCAACAATATCCTCGCGGTCAATCACGCACATCACCCGCATGCTGGTTTCGGCGCGCAGATAGTCCTGCACGGTCGCAACGAGAAAGGGATAGGCCGGATGCAGCATGTCATCAAGACACATCAGCCCGTGCGGATGCAGCACGGATGTTGCCAGCGCCAGATCATGTTTCAATGCATCCGGTGAATGATCACCATCGATATGGAAAAAGCGCACAGGCCCATCACCGATCCTGCCGCGCAAATCCTTGGCCTCAATACCGCCCGTATTGGTTTTCCATGCGGTGATAG
>JBOFCU010000313.1:0-1575 GCA_051646285.1 Beijerinckiaceae bacterium | reverse complement strand
ATCGCGCCGCCGCGCGTCTCGCGCACACCGCCCAACTCATTCAAAGGCTTGGCTGTGCCCGTCATCCGCACCTGTGACAGCAATTCGCCCAATTCACGCCCTGTACCTGAAGGTGTATCGGGCTTGCCCGCATGGGCATAATCGATGACTTCGACATCAGGCACATATTTCGCAGCGTCAAGCGCGAAGCGGCGCAACAGCGTGGCGGTGATGGAAAAATTTCCCGCCGCCAGCGCGCCGCGCTGCTTCTCGCGCGCCGCCACGTCGATTGTCGCATAATCATGCGCCGTGAGGCCGGATGTGCCAACCACCACATGCAACCCGTGCGCCAGCGCCGTCAGCGCGTGATGCTTCACCGCATCCGGCTTGGTGTAATCGATCAGCACATCGGCGGGAATTTTCAGCGCTTCACCGATGCTCGCAAACACCGGCGCGCCGAGCGGCGCCAGCCCCGCCACCACGCCGGCATCCTGCCCGGCGCTTTTCCGCGAAACCGCAGACACGAGGCGCAGATCGTTCTCGCGTGCGATGGCCGCAGCGAGCGCGCGGCCAACCCAGCCGGAAACGCCGGCCAAAACAATGCGGATGGTCATCAAACCCTCCTCACAAGATAACGAACTGTCTTGCCGTTTTGCAGCAAGGCCTGCCCCGCCTCCGCAAATCCCAATGCCGCGTGAAAAGCGTCGGAACCCGGATTTGGCGGATCACTGTTCACTTCGCAGCCGACAATAGCGGCGCCGCGCGATTGCGCAAATTGCAAGACATCACCATAGAGCGCACGCGCAATTCCGCGCCCACGGCTATGCTCTGCAACAACAACACGATCGACATACACAAACCGATCATATCGCTCAGCAAACCAGGCAAAATTCGGATTGACGTAGTGACACGTGTTATCCATCGCAATGACGAATCCGTCAGGACCCTGACCGGCCCCACGCGCAAAACTGGCGGTCGCCAGCAGCCGGGCAAACAAGGCCGCATCAAGCCACGACGTTTTTTTCGCATCGCGATTGTTCAGAGCAATCACGGCGGCAGGGTCATAACCGCTCAGCTCCATCAAACGCCGATCAGTCATTCCGGCAATCGATCAAAAGAACGCCTGCAACCCCGTGATCGCGCGGCCGAGGATCAGCGCATGCACATCATGCGTGCCTTCATAGGTGTTCACGGTTTCCAGATTCTGCGCATGCCGCATCACATGATATTCGATCTGGATGCCGTTGCCGCCATGCATGTCCCGCGCCTGCCGGGCAATATCGAGCGCCTTGCCGCAATTGTTGCGCTTGACAATGGAAATCATCTCCGGTGCGACCCGGCCCTCGTCGAACAAGCGGCCAACCCGCAGGGATGCCTGCAACCCAAGCGCAATTTCAGTCTGCATGTCGGCGAGCTTTTTCTGGAACAGTTGCGTCTACGCCAGCGGCCGGTTGAACTGCTTGCGGTCAAGGCCATATTGCCGCGCCCGGAAAAAACAATCCTCCGCCGCCCCCATCGCGCCCCAGGAAATGCCATAGCGCGCCCGGTTAAGGCAGCCGAACGGCCCTTTCAGGCCAGACACATTGGGCAGCAGCG
>JBOFCU010000289.1:0-3963 GCA_051646285.1 Beijerinckiaceae bacterium | reverse complement strand
GCGCTGCTGCCGGACCATGCGCGCATCTCCATCGCGGTAATGGAAGCGGAAAAGCGCCCGGTCGGCGCTGTCGCGGATCACACCGAGGTCAATGATGTGCTGGCGGTCGAGATCAGCGTCGATCGCACCAAGGATCTGGTGCTGCTGCATGACCCCGGCCACAGCCTCGATGAACGCATCCTCAACGAACAGTTCGGCTGGTAGGCTCATATCCGGGGCAGGCCGCATGAGCCGCCGGTTTGATCAACGCCGGGCATTGCCAATAACCGCCTCTTAACCCGCCTGTGCTTTGCTGGATGCTGAAATGCTTCGTCCAGAAAGGACACCGCCGCGATGATGCGGGTTGAATTCAGCCGTTTGCGGTTCATCGTTATCGATGACAACACGTTTATTCGCCGCGTGATGCGCGCCCTGTTGCATGGCTTTGGCGCGCGTGAAGTGTATGAAGCCGAGGATGGTGCAGCCGGCCTGGAAGCCTTCATCCAGCACGCCCCCGATATTGTCATCACCGACTGGGAAATGCCGATCCTTGATGGCATCGAGCTGACCCGCATGATCCGTCAGCCCACATCCAATTCCAATCCCTATGTGCCGATCATCATGGTCAGTGCCCACTCCGAAATGCGCCGTGTGAAAGAAGCGCGCGATGCCGGTGTGACTGAATTTCTGGTCAAGCCGATTTCAGCCAAGAGCCTGTATCAGCGCGTGCTGAACACTGTGGCCAACCCGCGCCCGTTTGTGCGCACAGCAAATTATTTCGGCCCTGACCGCCGCCGCGCGCAGGCCGCTGACTATGCCGGGCCGGAACGGCGCAAGAGCGGCGGTGCCGATCTGGTCAAGCCGCAAATCATCACAAAACATAGCCCTGAGAAGGATGTGGCGTGATGCGCAGCACTTCAGCCCAGCGCCCGGATCAAGTGCGCACCGAACAGAAAAAAGACCATGCCGTGCTGCACCCGCCGACAGCGCTGAAGCAAAAAGCCTATGTGGTGATGCGCACGGGCGATTCATCACAGGACCAGACCATCGCGCAGGCTGAAAATGCGCTGGAAGAGGTTGCCGGCAATTTTCAGAACTGGATGTCATCGGAAACGGAAAAGCTGGCTGAGGCACGGGCACTTTTCCATAAGGATCGCACCACACCTGCCGCCCGTGAAGGCTTGTTTCAGGCCGCACACACTGTGCGCGGCAACGCTGGCGTGTTTGGATTTCCGCTCGCTGGCCGCGTGGCAGATTCGCTGTCAAAATTGCTCGACCGTTGCCCGCCGGAAAAACTGCCTGACGCCCTGATCGACCAGCATGTCGATGCGGTGCGTGCGATGGTGCGTGAAAATGCCAGCGGTATCAGCCACCCCAAAGCGCGCGAACTGGCCGTGCGTCTCATCGAGGTATCAAACGAATACCTTGATTTTGTTGCACCCGAACCAAAAGAATAATGCACAAAAAAGGCGGCGCTGGAAGGCGCCGCTATATTGAGTGGTGCCGGGCTGATGGCTTATGCAGCCGCCACAAATTCCTGCTCGATCAGCGCGCGAATATCGTCTTCCAGATTCGCGGCTGGCTCACGCATCATGGCCTCGATAAAGGCGCGGGCCTCGGCCCGAGTCGCTTCTGCCTCATAGCGGCGCAAGAGTGCGAACAATGTATCGTAATCCGCTTCCGGCAGATCAGCCAGCGCCTGCAATGTGCGTTCGATCATGCGCCGGTTAAGACCAGCCAGCGGCTCATCATCCCGCCCCGCCATATCCTGCAACGCCAGAAAGGCCGCGCGGAAGGCGGGCAGCAAACTGTCCGGCAATCCAGCCTGCAAATACAGGGCACGAAAACCGGCACTGCGCGGATCGCGCAGGAGCGCCAGCACGCGCTTGTGCGGCTGGCCCGACAAATCCTCAATCGCCGCCACGACAAATTCAACCCGCTGGCTGAACAAGGCGCGCAACAGCAGGCCCGCAGTCAGCTGATGGGTCGCGCGCAAATGCTGCACGAGCGCCACCGAGGATTCATGCACGCTGTCCTGTGCAATCGTGATCGTGGCCGCCTCGCACGCTTCGCTCACGACGCGCGCGCGCCGCTCCGTGCGCATCCACTGGCATTGATCAATGAACTGCGACAGCGTGCTCGATACCGCCATGATCAGCATGTGATGCACAGACATCGGCAAATCCGGCCGCGCCAAAATCACTTCCCGCAGAGCAGCTTCATCACCATGCCGCTCGACAATCCGCCGCAGGGAAAATTCCGAAATTTGCGCGCCGGTATTTCCGCACAGGGCCATCAGCGGATCAGCCCGCCCCACTTCAGCCAGCGCGGCACACACGCCCGCCGATAAATCCGCCCGCAGGGCAATCGCCCCCTGGGCAATATCATCACCAACAGCCGCACAATCGACGAGATCGGAATCGGTCAGCAGCGGTGAACGCGCCAGCACCGGCGCGGCCACATCGCTCTGGTCATGAGCCAGCGCAATGACAATGTGGCGCGGCGCATCTTCTGCACTGGCAAACGCATCAGCCAGAGCGCGGCGCACAATCGCCGATCCATCATCAAGCAGCGTCGTCAGCGCCGCTTCCGCCATGCCACGTTCTTCATCAGCCAGATCAGAATACAGATAGGCGCGGGCCAGCGCATTGGCGCCTTCGGCCCGTTCGCTGGCATTGGCGTGGCGCGACCATTCGAGAAAACGCTTGGTAATCATGCGCGGACCGGTTTCATCAAGGACATGAGATCGAGGGGTTTGCTGGAACGCATTTTCTGACGTCCATCGCGGCCCGCAGCGTTCTGCCCGGCAGGAGGTGCAGCAACCGCTGGCGTTTCCACGCGCGGTGCCGCATTTTTTTCAACAACGATTTTATCTTCAGCGCCGGGAAAATAGCGCGTGCGCTCTTCGCTCAAGGCGGCTGTCTGCGTGCCCCACAGGCGCTGAATATTCTGCGCAATCGGGCTGCGCGTGCCTTCGGTGCGAAACAGCGCATCCATGGTGCGCCGCCCGGTTGGATTGGCATTGGCCTGCGGCACGGCACTCAGCCACGCGCCGGCAGACTTCGGCGCCTCGGCCTTGGCGGTCTGCACGGTCGCGCCGGTGCCGAATCCGGCGGTGAGCACCGCATAAAGCTGGCCGACCGTGCGGGCCCGCCCGCTGGCGCGGTCGTAAAACAGGCCGCGGTTGGCCGCCGCCTCATCCGGATACATGGCGGCAGCATTACGGTCAGGATTGCTGATCGCTTCCCGGATCAGCCCTGCCCCGCCGCGCGCGCCCATGACATGCGCAATATAAAGTTCGCCATCCGTGGGCTGCCGCCCAAGGGCTTGTGCCAGTGTGGTGCCATTGCGGCGCGACAGCTCTCCCGCCAGCACGGAGCTGACAGCCGGATCGTTCCGGAGGGTCAGGATTTCATGGCGCAAGGCCGGATCGGCCACTGTCAGCCGCCCGCCCTTGTTTTCAATGCCATCGGCATAGCGCTGCAAGCCATGCTTGGCACCATCCGCCTTGATCACCTGGAGCCAGGTCTGCTCGATGAACTGGAACAGCCCGGTGGCGGAGGATGTGCCGGCTTTGGCTGTCGGGTTCATCGCCGATTCCCGTTGCGCGGTGCGCATGAGATAATTGAAACCTGTGCCGGTGCGCTCCGCACCCGCCTGCACCGCTGCGGCGATGCCATCTGCCTTCGGCAACACACTGGCAGGCGTGGTGAACAGAAACATGCGCAACCCTACAGACACAGCCTAAACCGGAATGGCGTCCGAGCATGGCCCGAACCACATACAAACCCATGGGCACATGCAGCACGCAGCACCTCATGCCTCGCACTCTGCCGCATTTATGGTAAACCGCCGGTTAAGCACGTCACGAATGGGCAGGCGAAGGCGCCACGACAGGAAAGCATCATGACAAAGACCAAAGCCAACGGATTGCCGCGCCACCCGCGCGGCGGGCGCTATTTCGAGGACTTCGCTGTTGGCGAA
>JBOFCU010000234.1:0-3667 GCA_051646285.1 Beijerinckiaceae bacterium | reverse complement strand
CCGGCATCGAGCGCTTTGGCGTGGACGTGTTCACGGACCTGAAAAAGGCGCTGACGGATGCTGATATTGTCATGATGCTCAGGCTTCAGCGCGAGCGGATGAATGGCAGTTTCATCCCGTCCACCAAGGAATATTTCCGTTATTTCGGGCTGGACCGGGAAAAGCTGGCTTTCGCCAAGCCCGATGCGCTGGTGATGCATCCTGGCCCGATGAATCGTGGTGTGGAAATTTCCTCCGCTGTGGCGGATGGCGCGCAATCGCTGATCCGCGAGCAGGTGGAGATGGGCGTGGCCGTGCGCATGGCGGTGCTCGATGCGCTCGCGTCGCATCTGCCGAACGGGTGAAGTAAAATGCCACTGATTGATACACGCCCGCTGTTCCTGACCAATGGCCGCATCGTCGATCCTGCGAGCGGACGCGATGAGCGCGGCGGTGTGTTCATTGAAAATGGCGTGATCCGTGAAGTCGGCCCGGCCGTTTCGGCGACGGCAGCGCCTGCGGGCGCGGAAATCATCAATTGCAATGGGTTGGTGATTGCGCCGGGTCTTGTCGATATGCGCGCCTTTGCCGGCGAGCCGGGGCAGGAATATCGCGAAACCTTGCGCACATTGGCCGAAGCGGCGGCGGCGGGCGGTGTCACCTCGCTGGTGTCTATGCCGAACACGGACCCGCCGGTGGATGATCCGGCCATCGTGGATTTTCTCATGCGCCGGGCGCGTGACCGGGCGGTGATCCGTATTCATCCCGCCGCGGCCCTGACCAAGGGCCTGCATGGCAAGGAAATGACCGAGATCGGCTTGCTCGGTGAAGCGGGCGCGGTGGCGTTTACGGACGGCACGCAATGCGTGACCAACGCACAGGTCATGCGCCGGATCCTGACCTATGCGGGGGACCGCAATGCGCTTGTCATTCAGCATGTGGAAGACCCGCATCTGGTTGGCGATGGCGTGATGAATGAGGGTGAATTGTCCTCGCGCCTTGGCCTCATCGGCATCCCGCGTGAAGCCGAAACGGTGATGCTGGAGCGCGACATCCGTCTCGTGCGCCTGACCAGCGGGCGGTATCACGCCGCGCTGATCTCCTGCCGGGAGTCGATTGAGGTGATCCGCCGCGCCAAGGCCGAAGGGCTGCCGGTAACGTGCGGCGTGTCGATCAACCATCTCACGCTGAATGAGAACGACATCGGCGCTTATCGCACCTTCTGCAAGATCGCCCCGCCGCTGCGCCATGAGGATGACCGGCTGGCCTGCGTTGAGGCGATCGCCGACGGCACGATTGATGTGATCGTCTCCGATCACAATCCGCAGGATGTGGAAACCAAGCGGCTGCCTTGGGCGGAATGTGCCGATGGCGCGCTGGGTGTTGAAACCATGCTGTCGGCCGCACTGCGCCTCGTGCATGCGGAGCAGGTGCCGCTGATGCGGCTCATCGAGGCGATGGCGAGCCGGCCTGCGGCGCTCATCGGGATTCAGGCCGGGACATTGAAGCCGGGTGCGCCGGCGGATATCGCAGTCTTCGATATCGACATGCCATGGGTCGTGGACCGCGAAGAGCTGCATTCGCGTTCAAAAAATTCTCCGTTTGATGGCGCGCGCTTAACCGGCCGGGTGATGAAAACCATCGTTGCAGGCCGCGTCGTGTATAGCTACGCTCAATAAACGGGTGAGGGGCAAAACCCGCTATGGCGCACCAATTTACGGTGCGGAATGGATTTTGAGCGGGGATTGCGCGTGCAGCGGTTTTTCTTTCTGGAGTCGATGAACTGGAGCCTTGATGCGCCGCATATGCTGCTCATGGCCAGTCTGGGTTATTTGCTCGGCTCCATCCCCTTCGGGCTTGTGCTGACGAAATTGTTTGGCGGCATTGATATTCGCACCATCGGTTCCGGCAATATCGGTGCCACCAATGTCTTGCGCACCGGCAATAAAAAACTGGCCGCTGCAACGCTGCTGCTGGATGCGCTCAAGGGCACGGTTGCTGTCCTGATTGGCTGGCATTATGGCGGCCCGCAATTTGCGCTGATTGCCGGGCTTGGCGCATTTGTTGGCCATATCTTGCCGGTGTGGCTGACATTCAGGGGCGGCAAGGGCGTCGCGACATTTCTGGGTATTCTTCTCGGCTTTGCCTGGAAAGCAGCGCTGATTTTTGCTGTGGTCTGGATCGCGGTTGCTTATCTGACGCGGTATTCTTCGCTCGCGGCCCTGATTGCCAGTGCTGTATCGCCGCTGGCGCTGTGGTGGCTCGGCGAAGGGCAGGCAGCGCAAATGTTCGGTCTGCTGGTGGTGCTGATCTTCATCAAGCATCATGAAAATATCCGCCGCCTGCTTTCGGGACATGAAAGCAAGATTGGCAAAAAGAGCTGATGCCGCATGGAACATTCGGCAAAGCGCATTTTATTGTCAGATGAGCAGCGGCGCGACTGGCTGCGGCTTTTCCGGTCGGAAGGTGTTGGCCCGCGCACATTCCGTTCTGTGGTCAATCGATTTGGCGGCGCTGGCGCAGCGCTCAAGGCCCTGCCGGACTATGCTGCGCGTGCGGGCAAAACGGTGACAGTTTTTTCTGAACGGGATGCGGACAAGGAGCTGGCGCTTGCGGCGCGGCTGGGTGTGCGGTTCGTGGCGATGAATGAGCCGGATTATCCGGCGGCACTTGCGCAAATTCACGACGCCCCGCCGCTTATTGCGGTGCGTGGCCGGGGTGAATCGCTCCGGCGCGCGGCGCTGGCGATTGTCGGCTCACGCAATGCATCGGCCAATGGTTTGCGGTTGGCAGAAAATTTTGCCCACAGCGTTGGGCAGGAGGGATTTTCCATCGTCTCAGGTTTGGCACGCGGCATTGATGCGCGCGCCCATGTGGCGGCGCTGGAAAGCGGCACGGTGGCTGTTCTTGCCGGTGGCCATGCGCGCATTTATCCGGCTGAGCATGAACCGCTGGCGGATAAAATTGTTGAGGCAGGCGGCGCTGTTATTTCGGAAATGCCGATGGAATGGGAGCCGCGCGGCCGGGATTTTCCACGGCGCAATCGCATCGTGTCCGGTATGTGTCTTGGCACGCTGGTGGTGGAGGCTGCGCGGAAATCCGGCTCTCTGATCACGGCACGGTTTGCTGCCGAGCAGGGGCGCATTGTCTTTGCCGTGCCCGGTTCGCCGCTTGATCCGCGCGCAGCCGGCACAAATGATTTATTGCGCGACGGTGCGCAAATCGCCTTCGAGGTCGAGCATATTGTCAGTGCGTTGCGCCCGATGATTGATGGCGATGCGCAGCAGCAATTTTTTGCAGCCCCTCATGCTCGTGCGCCGATGGAATTTTTGTGGGATGAAATCGAACCGGACACTGATTCATTTCCCGTGCCCTCGCTGGTTGTGGGTGATTATGATCTCAGCGAGGACAATGCGCCATTTTCCGGTGCGCCGGTCGATGGCCGTGTGAAGATTCTCGAAGCATTGTCGGCATCGCCTATCGGGCTTGATGATCTATCGCGTATGACCGGCGTTGCGATCAACAAGGTGCAACAAATTGTGCTGGAACTCGAGCTCGATGGAAAAATCGAGCGGCAGGGCGGGAACCGTGTGGCGTTGACGGGTGCAGCGCTCGAATGAGTTCGTCCTGCGATCTGCCGCGCCGGGGCTGAGTCTGTTGACCGGCGCTTCGCGCATCACGGGATCAG
>JBOFCU010000181.1:0-4053 GCA_051646285.1 Beijerinckiaceae bacterium | reverse complement strand
CGGTCACCCATGCCTTGTCCGGTGCCTCCACATCGAACTGGCGATCCAGCGTGTTGTCGACAGCCAATGAAGGCTTGCCGCCGTACTTGCCGGGCCGCTTCTTGTAGCCGATCTGCGCGCGGATGCCGGCAATCTGCGCAAGCCTGGCCACACGGTTCGGGCAGCAGGTCTCGCCCATGTCCATCAGGTCATCGTGGAGCTTGCGGTATCCATAGACCTTGCCACTGGCTTCCCATGCATCTTTGACCAGCTTGGCTTGCCGCTCATCCTCCTGCGCTCGCCTGCTCAGCGGAGCCTCCAACCAGGCCTAGAACCCGCTTGGCTGGAGCAAGAGGCAGCGGCACCATAGGATTGCGGAACGCAATCCATTCCGGATTGCTATTGGCACGGATCGAAAAGATCGGGCGGTGCTCGGCCACGAACGCGTACTTCACTTTGCATCCTTGGCGAAGTACGCGGCAGCTTTTTTTAAGATATCACGCTCCTCGGTGACACGTGCCAGCTCACGCTTCAACCGCCGGACCTCGGCCGCCTGATCCTCCTCACCAGAACCCGTGGCGGGCTTCGAGAACTTCTTGCGCCACGCGTAGAGCGAATGCTGGCTGACCCCTAATCGCTGCGAGACCTCTGCGACCGGATGCCCACGCTCGGCGATCTGCCGCACTGCGTCTCGCTTGAATTCTTCGCTGAAATTGCCTTTGCCCATCACGGCCTCCTTGCCTCAAATTTAGGGAAGAAGCGGTCTACAAATCTAGGGGCTATTCACTTCGCCTTGCCTTGCCAGGAGTGGTTCACGCAGTTATTAGGCGGAAACTCAGGTTATCACCCGCCTGTGCTGGATGCGGGCCCATGCAGATGTGATTTTCCAGTACCTCACTGTTCGTTGCCCGATTTGATTTCCAATCTAGGCGTGGAAAACTTCTGTACGGTTGGCTCGACATGGTGTTGGCCGAGATACGGTGCCGCATATACCGCCGTGAGGAGTCCATAAATGGGATGTTGCCCGCCGAATTCGCCAAATGCTGACAATGGCAATAGTCTTTCATTGACGACAGATATCGAGAGTACCGGAAAGCCGCGCGATCATGTGAGGTTTGATCAGGTTTCGAGTTTTGTAGGCACTGATCGTCCTGCCTTGAAGCAGGATGGTGAAGGGCCGCGCCGCGCCATCAGGCTAAAGTCGTTCGGAATTGACACTTGCGCAGTAACTAATGCGGATTTCGAGAAATTCGTTGCTGCCACCGGTTATGTCACTGATGCTGAGAGATTCGGCTGGAGCTTTGTATTTTCTGGACTGCTGGATTCTGAAGTGCAAGCATTTGCACCGGTTGAAGCCCCCTGGTGGCGAAAAATTGACGCGGCTAGCTGGCGTCGTCCGACCGGCGCGGCCTCCAGCACCGCGCGGATAGAAACCCACCCAGTGACCCATGTTTCCTGGAATGACGCAACAGCATTTGCAAAATGGAGCGGCGGTCGCCTGCCGACGGAAGCGGAATGGGAACATGCAGCGCGTGGCGGCAATCAGGATCGACGATTTCCATGGGGCGATGACGAGCCGACAGACAGCCGCATTTTCTGCAATATCTGGCAGGGTTCATTTCCAACCACGAACACGGCTGCCGATGGATATGCCGGCACTGCGCCGGTTGATGCGTTCGAGCCCAATCCGGCAGGGCTCTGGAACATGTGCGGCAATGTTTGGGAATGGTGTCAGGATGCGTTCAGGACACGGTCGCTCACACGCGCTGGCAAGGAGCGTGACCACATGGCGGCACGGGAGCAGGAGCGCCTGCTGAAGGGCGGCTCATATCTCTGCCACATCAGCTATTGCTACCGTTATCGCATCGCAGCACGGATGGGCCGAAGCCCGGACACCTCGACCGGGCATATCGGCTTTCGCGTAGCCTATGACTGATTGCATCTGCTCCGCGGCAGTCTCAATCTAAGCGGACAAGTTCCGCAACATCGGCAGCCGCAGCCCGAACTGCGTCTATCAGGCGAGGCTGGCCTGCATGTCGGCCCCAGATCGGCTGAAGCCGGCACAGGGCCAGAACCGGGTCCGCTGCGTCGGTGATCATGCTCGCAGTTGCCAAATCATGTGGCGGCTCCTCGTAGGCGATCGGCATACGTCCCGCCCGCCATTCTCTCAGGAATGCGAGATAAAGTGCGGGTAACACCGCAACATCACTGATGTCCTGATTGGTATCGAGCAACTCGGTAACGGTCGGTGCGATGAATCCGCCGAGCTTGGTATAGGACATTTGCACGATGCGCTGGTTTGTGTCGCCTAGAGCTACATTGCCAAAACGATCAAGAACGGTGTCGCGGTAGCGCGGCAAGTCGACCGGGCTCGGCATGAGGCACGGAAAGACCGCTGATGTGATGTAGCTGTGAACGATGCGGCGTATGCGTGGATTACGCGCGCCTTCATCAATCATTGTGTACCCGGCCAGGGAACCAGCCCAGCCGATTGCAGAATGGGACGCATTGAGGATTCGTATCTTGGCTGCTTCATATGGGGTTACATCGCTGACCATTTCCGCGCCAACCGCTTCCCATTGCGGCCTTCCGGCGATGAACTTGTCCTCGATCACCCACTGAATGAATGTTTCGGCCATGATGGCGGCCTTGTCGCTTCGCCCCGTGGCCAGTCTGACCCGCTCGCCAATCACGTCCGTCGGGCGCGGCGTGATCCGGTCGACCATGGCGTTCGGGCTGGTCGTTTGGTTTTCGATGAAGGCGCGAAGAATTTCGTCTTCGAGAGCGGCGGAAAATTGTAGCAGACCCTGCCGGGACACAGTGCCGTTGTGGAGCACGTTGTCGCAGGAGAGTAATGTCACAGCACCGGCTTTGAGTGCCATCCGCCGACGAAGGATAAGGGCCAGAACGCCGTAGAGCGTTGAAACGGTGCCATTGCCATTGAGTGCCGCTATATCAGCCGCAATATCAGGATGCCGCACGTCCAGATTTCCCGCACCGTCGAGATAATACCCGGCCTCGGTGACAGTGAATGAAATGATGCGTGTAGATGGCGCGGAGCCAACCTCAATCAGCGCCATGTGGTCCGGATCATGCGGGATCACACGATCGAGCCTCACGCGGTCATACTGATGGTCACCGGCAGGAGAGATCGTCTCAAGCGTATATTCGCCATCCTGATCGGCAAGCGCGCGAATGACGTGCTCCTGATCCGGCCTGATGTTTCCACCCATGAGCTGCCAACGCTCACTGACGCTCTCTTTCAGACGCTGGAAATACACTGCCTGATGCGCCCTGTGGAACGCTCCCACGCCGATATGCAGCATGGTAGGCGTATCGTTTGCAGCCATATCTCGCGCGCTCCCCACTCTCGTGCCAGATCGTTGCGACTTGACAACCAATTTTCAATAATGCTCATTAGAGCACATATCCGCTAATATGTGCAATTCGGTGTTGAGACTTGAAATCGACCACCAGCGTCTCGAAGCCCAACATCCTGCTTCTCGTCACGGATCAGCAGCGGTTTGACACGCTCGGCTGTTACGGCAACCTCTTTGTCAAAACGCCGGTTCTGGATGCCCTTGCTCAGCAAGGCACGTTGTTCGAACAGTGCTATGTTCAGAACCCGATTTGCAGCCCGTCGCGTGCATCGCTGCTGACGGGCCTTCACCCACATGCCCATGGGCTATGGGCAAATGGCGCTGCTTTGCCGGCGGGCAATACTTTGCTGCCCCGTGCCCTGGCAAATGCCGGTTATGATTGTGGTATGGCGGGCAAGCAGCATCTCGCCCCATGCCAGAATGGCGCTGAGCCGAGACTGGATGACGGATACCGGGTCTATCAGTGGTCGCATGATCCGATCCATCCCTCGAAAGAGAACAGCTACCATCGCTGGCTCGAGGAAAAACACCCGGACATCTACCGCCGCTGCGTTGTCGAAAAGCCGCTGGGTTCGGCCGAAGCTGGCAATGTCGCCAAGGGAGCGATGCCGCTCGACGTCGTGCCTGTCGAGGCCCATTACAGCCATTGGATTGCAGAAGAGGCGATTGCCTTCATCAAGGACGAACACCGCGC
>JBOFCU010000021.1:0-24856 GCA_051646285.1 Beijerinckiaceae bacterium | reverse complement strand
CATCATAGTGGTTCTCTCCTGTTTGAGAACAACGACGAAAGTTACGAATGACGGCCACAATGCGTTGAAATACCGGGTGGCGGCATGACGCTGACAGTGCATTTTATCGCTCTCTTGCGGCTTTGGGCGCCGTTTGTCTGGCCCGCGCGGACCGCCATCGCTTTGCGCGGCTGGGCCCGTCCTATCGCCTGAGCCGGCGGGTTGGCTTTTTTACCGATTTCCCCTACCTGCGTTTGGCAGGAGGCATGACGCATGGCTACCGGACTTCTGGCACTGCTTGATGATGTTGCCGCGATTGCCAAGGTCGCCGCATCCTCGCTGGATGATGTTGCGGCGGCGGCTGGCAAGGCCAGCGCCAAGGCGGCAGGCATTGTGATTGATGATGCGGCGGTGACGCCACGCTATGTGGTGGGTTTTGCAGCCGATCGGGAATTGCCGATCATCTGGAAAATCGCGCTTGGTTCGCTCAAGAACAAGATGCTGTTTCTGCTCCCGGCTGCGCTGGCGCTAAGCTGGTTTGCGCCGTGGCTGATCACCCCTCTGTTGATGATCGGGGGGCTTTATCTTGTCTATGAGGGCACCGAAAAGGTGGCCGAGGCGGTGCTGCATCACGGCGGGAGCCACGATGAATCCGTGGTGCAGGAGGCCATCAATGCGACCAATCTGGAAAATGAGAAGGTCAATGGGGCCATCGCCACAGATTTTATCCTGTCGGCTGAGATCATGGCAATTTCATTGGCAACCGTATCCGACCAGCCGTTTGTGACGCGGGCCGTCGTGCTCGCTGTTGTCGGGCTCGCCCTCACCATTCTTGTCTATGGCGTCGTTGCGCTGATCGTGAAAGCCGACGATGTCGGCGTGAAAATGGCGGCTGAAGGCCGCACCGGCTTGGGCCGCGCCATTGGCCGCATGCTGGTGACTGGCATGCCGGTGTTTTTGAAAGTGTTGAGTATTGTCGGCACCGCCGCGATGATCTGGGTCGGCGGCGGCATTATCCTGCACGGTCTCGAGGAATACGGCCTCGGCGCACCAGCGCACTGGATTCACGCGGTCGCTGACAAGGCGGGGCAACTCATTCCTGCTGCGGCGGGCACAGTCAGCTGGATTGTCAATGCCGTTGGAGCGGGAATTGCCGGGCTGATCCTCGGTGCTCTCCTGATCCCGCTGGTGAATTTGGCGAAAGCCATGATGCCGAAAAAAGCGCCGGTGCAATCGCAGCACAGCCACTGAGGCGGCTGCGCTATTGCTGGGTGCGGCGCAAAGCGGCCGTGTTGTATCCCAGCGCAGCCGCGCGCTGCACCAGAGATTGATACTGGGCGGCTGCCAATTTAGGTGCACGCGACAAAATCCACAGATATTGGCCGGAAGGTTCACCCACGATGGCCCAGCCATAATCATCGGCGCGATCCAGCACCCAATAGTCGCCGCTGAAGGGGCCAAAAAACGAGACCTTCAGCTTGGCGTTCGATGATTGCGGCACAATGGTCGCTGTGCCGGTGATGGCGCGTGCTGGACCTGACGGACTGCCATCACGGCAGCTGTTGATCACCTGAATACGCCCATCGGCCATCGGCGCATAACGTGCCGTCACGCCCTCGCAGCCGCGCTGAAACGCGGCATCGAAGCGGGCCTGTTCATACCATAAGCCACTATAGCGCATGAGATCGACAGCTTTTCGCGGCTGAGGCACTGGCGCGGCCGTGTTGCGGCCAGACGTTGCACTGCCACATGCGCTCAATATCAGGAGAGAGGCAAAGGCACCCATCAGTTTTGGAAATGCCGTTCTCCGGCTGGAATACGTGCATTGCGGCGCGGATGCTGAAATGGATGGCGATGGCATGGGTCGTTTCCTGGCGGGCTCGCACAAAAGGTAGGACATGGACGGGTGCGGTCAATCGCGCGCTTCCCCTTGGCAGTAACGCCATGCTATGCGGCGGCGCACCAAGACCCTGTACCGTGCACGGGCAAGGTCCGCTTCTCGCCCAAGGATATGTCATGACCCAGACCAGCCGCTTCTTTTCCGCTCCATTGGCGGAGATCGACCCGGAAATCGCCCGCGCGATTGATCTGGAACTTGGCCGCCAACGCGATGAAATCGAGCTGATCGCCTCGGAAAACATTGTCTCCCGCGCTGTGCTTGAGGCGCAGGGGTCGATCATGACCAACAAATATGCCGAAGGCTATCCCGGCAAGCGCTATTATGGCGGCTGTCAATTCGTTGATATTGCTGAAGAATTGGCCATAGAGCGGGCCAAGCAACTGTTCGGCGCCAAATTCGCCAACGTGCAGCCCAACTCGGGCAGCCAGATGAACCAGGCGGTGTTTCTGGCGCTCTTGAAGCCCGGTGACACCTTCATGGGCCTCGATCTGAATTCTGGCGGCCATCTCACCCATGGCTCACCTGTCAACATGTCCGGCAAATGGTTCAACGTCGTCAGCTACGGTGTGCGGCGTGATACCCATCAGCTTGATCTCGATGAGGTCGAGGCGCTGGCGCTCCAGCACAAACCGAAACTGATTATTGCCGGTGGCACTGCCTATTCCCGCGTTTGGGATTTTCCGCGCTTCCGCAAGATTGCTGATTCTGTTGGCGCGTATCTCATGGTGGACATGGCCCATTTCGCCGGTCTGGTGGCTGGCGGCGCACATCCCAGCCCGGTGCCGCACGCCCATGTCTGCACCTCCACCACGCACAAATCATTGCGTGGCCCGCGCGGCGGCCTGATCCTCACGAACGATGAGGACATCGCCAAAAAAATCAATTCCGCCGTGTTTCCCGGCTTGCAGGGCGGGCCTTTAATGCATGCGATTGCCGGCAAGGCCGTCGCCTTCAAGGAAGCGTTGCAACCGGAATTCAAGGTTTATGCTGCTAACGTTGTGAAAAATGCGCAAGCGCTGGCCGCGACCATGAAGGAAGCAGGCTTTGATATTGTCTCCGGCGGCACCGACAATCATCTCATGCTGGTTGATTTGCGCCCGAAAAATGTCAATGGCAAACGCTCCGAACAATCATTGGGCCGCGCCCACATCACCTGCAATAAAAACGGCATTCCGTTCGATCCGGAAAAGCCGTTTGTCACCTCCGGCATCCGGCTTGGCACGCCGGCTGGAACCACACGCGGCTTCGGCGTCGCGGAGTTCCAGACGATTGGCCATCTGATTGCTGAAACGCTGGAAGGGCTCTCGAAAGCCAACAGCGATGAGGGCAATGCAGCAGTGGAAGCTGCCGTGCGTGAGAAGGTCAAGGCGCTGACGCAGCGGTTCCCGATTTATGCGTGAGTGGCGGCAGCCGACCGTCAGCAGTTGGCAGCCGGATTATTCTTTCCGGCTGGCCGGCGAAATATTTTCTGCAATTCCAATTTTCGCAGCTGCCGACTGCCCACGCATAACGGCCTCTTACGTGTGGAGCCTGTAAACGATGCGGTGCCCCTATTGCGGCAATGCCGATACGCAGGTGAAAGACAGCCGCCCGACGGAGGACGCGTCATCCATCCGCCGCCGCCGTGTCTGTGATGCATGCGGGGGGCGCTTCACGACGTTCGAGCGTGTTCAACTGCGCGAATTGACGGTGCTGAAACGCTCCGGCCGGCGCGTTGCATTTGACCGGGATAAACTGCTGGGTTCACTCAAGGTCGCGCTGCGCAAGCGCCCCGTGACCGATGAGCAGGTTGAGCGCATGGTCAATGGCATTGTGCGCCAGCTTGAAAGCCTAGGCGATTCCGAGGTGCCGAGTGAAAAGGTTGGCGAGCTTGTTATGGATGGCCTGAAAGCCCTCGATGATATTGCCTATGTGCGTTTTGCATCAGTCTATCGCGATTTTCGCGAGACGAGGGATTTTGCCGAATTTATCGGCGAACTGAATGCGGATGATGTGCCGCCGCCTGCGGGTGCAAAAAAAATCACAAAAAAAACGCCGTGAAAACGGTCATGACAAAATCATCAGACTGGCTGCCGCCCAACCGGCAGGCTGCAAACCATGATGCGGCGATGGATACGCATTTCATGCGCCACGCGCTGGCGCTGGGCGCGCGCGGTGCAGGGCGCACATGGCCCAATCCGGCCGTAGGCGCGGTCATCGTGCTCTTTGAGGATGGCGGACCGCGCGTTGTCGGCACCGGCTTCACGCAGGCAGGCGGCAGACCCCATGCCGAAGCCATGGCGATTGATGCTGCAGGTTTGGCGTGCATTGGGGCAACGATGTATGTGACGCTTGAGCCCTGCGCCCACCGATCGGTGCGTGGTGCAACGCCATGCTGCGAACGCACCATGGTATCGGGCGTGCGCCGTGTTGTTTCAGCGATGAGTGATCCCAATCCGCATATTGCCGGTCTTGGCCACGCCCTGCTGCGCAGCTTCGGCATATCGGTCACCGAGAATATATTGAATGCTGAGGCCCAGCGCGCCCATCGCGGCCATGTCAGCCGCGTGCAGCGTGGCCGCCCCATGGTGACGGTCAAGATTGCCCGCAGCGCTGATAATTATTGTGCTGTGGCGAGTGGCGCACGCACGCAGATTTCCAGCGATACAGCAACACGGCAGGTGCATCTGATCCGCGCGCAGCATGATGTGATCATGGCCGGCATTGGCACCGTGCTCGCTGATGATCCCATGCTCAATGTGCGCCTGCCCGGCCTTGAAAGCCGCTCACCCGTGCGCGTTATTCTCGATAGCGCCCTGCGGCTGCCGCTGCCATCGCAGATCGTCAGATCCGCGCGCGACATTCCGGTCTGGGTGATCGCGACAGAAGAGGCGTCCGTGGACAAAGAACGCGCGCTTGTTGCAGCTGGAGTCGAGGTCATGCGCGTTGCGCAGATGCCGGATGGTCATTTGAATTTGCAGGCTGCGCTGGAATTGCTTGGCGCGCGTGGCGTCACCCGTGTTTTTTCGGAAGGCGGGCCGACAGTGGCAGAGCGATTGGCGCGCGATCGTCTGATTGACGTGATGATTGTATCAACGTCGTCGCGCGGGCTGAACGTGCCGGGTGTTGTGGCCATCCGTGACGGTCTGCAAAATGCGCTGGCTGATGCACAGCAATTTCATATCAGCGCCACAGAAACATTCGATACGGATGTGTTTGTCACCTATGAAAGGATCGGCTGATGTTCACCGGCCTTGTCAGCGATGTGGGCGAGATCATCGCGGCGGATGATCAGGCGCAGGTGCGCCGCCTGCGCATCCGCTCGCGCTATCGGCCGCAATCCATTGAGATGGGTGCATCCATTGCGTGCGCCGGTATTTGCCTGACGGTTGTGGATTTCGGTGCCCATGAAGACGGGGCCTGGTTTGATGTGCAGGCGGCGGCGGAAACGCTGGAGCGCACATTGGTGCGGCAGTGGGGCATTGGCACGCGCCTCAATCTGGAGCGGTCCCTGCGTGTCGGTGATGAGCTGGGCGGGCATCTCGTCACCGGCCATGTCGATGGCATGGCCGAATTGCTGAAGCGCGAAAATATAACCGAGGCGGAATCGGAATGGGGGCCGACAGCCCGCTTCACCATCCGTGCGCCACGCCCGCTCGCGCGCTTTATTGCTGAAAAAGGCTCTGTGGCGCTCGATGGCACATCGCTGACAGTGAACAGCATTGCCGGCGATGTGTTTTCCGTGCTGCTCATTCCGCACACGCTTGATGTCACCACCTGGGGCGCACGCCGTGACGGTGACCGCCTCCATATTGAAATCGACATCATGGCCCGCTATGCCGCCCGCCTTGCCGAAGCGCAGGCGAACGGCTACTGAAACCGCACAAAACAAGGATATTTGTCTGATGGCGGGAGCCCGGAAATCACCCATGGTCGAGCGTGCCGATGTGAACGGTGCGCGTGTGCTGATCGTGGAAGCACGGTATTACGAGCGAATTGCCGATGAGTTGCTGACAGGCGCGCGCGATTTCTGCGCGGCTGCTGATGTTGCGGTGGAATTGGTGACGGTTCCTGGCGCGCTGGAAATTCCGGCGGCCATTGCCATTTGCTGCGATGCTGCTGCGAAGGCTGGCAAGCCATTTGATGCGGCGGTGGCACTGGGCTGTGTCATCCGTGGTGAAACCACCCATTATGAAATTGTTTCCGGTGAAAGCTCGCGCGCCTTGATGGACCTTGCGGTGCAACGCGGGTTGCCCCTCGGCAATGGCATTCTGACGGTGGAAAATGAGGCGCAGGCATGGGTGCGTGCCAACCGTGATGATCAAAACAAGGGTGCCGGTGCCGCAGAAGCGGCGCTCGCTGTTCTCGCTATCAAGCGCCGCATGCAAGGCGGTGCAGCCTGATGTCGCGCGGTGCAGAAAAACGCTCAGCCGCACGGCTCGCAGCTGTGCAGGCGCTGTATGAATTGGAACTCTCCGGCAAAGGCGTGCACGAGGCTGTTGCAGAATTTGAAGCGCACTGGCTTGGCCGTGAAGTGGAATCGATCCCCGCGCGTGAAGCCGATGCCAATTTTTTCCGCGATATCGTGAACGGATTTGTGCGTGAGCAGCCATTGCTCGACAAGCGCATTGATGCTGCCCTGACAAAGGATTGGCCCCTGCGCCGCATTGAATCGGTCTTGCGCGCGATTTTGCGCGCGGCGGCCTATGAATTGTTTTTCCGCATGGATGTGCCGCCCCGTGCGATCATCTCGGAATATATTGATGTGGCTCATTCCTTTTATGAGGATGATGAGTCCAGAATGGTCAACGCGGTGCTGGATGTTCTGGCCCGCGAAGCCCGCCCGGATGATTTCACCAAGGCGCGTGCATAGCTGATCTCATGCTGCAAAATGCGGCAGGGTTTTTGCGTGCAAAGCATGCGCAGGCTTGATGAAGCCCATCACGGCGCTTTGGGTTTGTGACGGAATTGGTGAACCCAGTTTGATCGAGGGTCCGGACTCTCGCGGGGAGGTGTAGGCATGTCCTCCGGTGAAGACGATCTGATTGACCATTATTTTGGGCCAATTGCCGGGCCGGGCAGTCTGGCGCTGCGCGATGATGCGGCTTGCATCACGCCGCCAGCCGGGTGCGATCTGGTCATCACGGTGGACGGCATCAGTGCTGGCCGGCATTTTTTCCCCGATGATCCGCCTGCGTCTGTTGCGCGCAAGGCGCTGCGTGTGAACCTGTCTGATCTCGCCGCCAAAGGCGCTGATCCGCTGGGCTGCGTTCTGACCCTGGCGCTGCCGGCTGCCTGGACCGCAATCACGCGGGGCCAGTTTCTTGGGCCCTTTGCGCAGGCGCTGGGAGTGGATACGCGCCATTATGGTTGCCCTTTGCTTGGTGGCGATTCCATCGTCACGGATGGGCCTTTGACCATATCCATCACAGCCTTTGGTGCGGTCCCGAAGGGACAAATGGTGCCCCGCACCGGTGCGAAAACAGGGGACGTACTGCTTGTGACGGGCACGATCGGCGATGCCGCGCTGGGATTGCAGCTGCGCACGGCGCTGGCGGAAAAAATCGCACCGGCCATCAGTGAGGCCGCGCGGGACCATCTGAGAGATCGCTATCTGCATCCCGATCCGCGCCATGGGCTTGCTTCTGCGGTGCGCGGTCACGCCCATGCGGCCATGGATATTTCCGACGGGCTGGTCGGCGATTGCGAAAAAATGCTCCGCGTTTCCGGCGTCGGCGGCACGCTCGGGCTTGCCGCTGTGCCCCTTTCACCGGCCGCGCGAAGCGTCATCGCGCACGCGCCGCATGCGTGGGACATGGCGATGACAGGGGGCGATGACTATGAGATTCTCGCATCTGTCCCGCGTGACAAGGTGTCATCCCTCCAGCGCATTGGTGAAAGCCTCGGCATTGCGCTAACAGAGGTCGGGTCAGTCGGTGAGCGGGGCGCGCCCTTTGCCGTGCTCGATGCGCACGGCCACCCGGTGGAACTGAAGCGCCTGTCCTACAGCCATTTCTGAGTGTGCGATGACGCTTCCTGCTGCGACTGATGATCTTGCCAAGCGTAACGCGACGGTTTTTGCAACGGCTCAGGCTCTAGGCGGCGGCGCGCAGTCCATCGTGATTTCATCCGGCGGTCTGGTCGGTCAATATCTGGCTGCCAATGATGCGCTGGCGACCTTGCCGGTATCCATCACCCAGCTCGGGCTGGCGCTTTTTACGTTGCCGGTCGCCTATATCGCCAGCCGGACCGGGCGGCGCATGCTGTCGGTCATCGCGGCTTTTGTCGGCGCTGCCGCCGCCGTGATGGCGATGTGGGCAGTGTTGCGCGGCTCCTTTGTCGCGTTTTGTGCAGCAACATTCATCATGGGATTTTTTGTTGCCAGTCAGCAGCAATACCGTTTTGCGGCAGCGGATATGGCGACGCCCGGGCTGAAAGCGCGGGCGATTTCGTGGGTGATGATCGGCGGCATTTTTGGCGCCATCATTGGCCCGCAGACGGCGATTTGGACGCGCGACCTGTTCTCGCCCATTCCGTTCGCTGGAGTCTTTGCCGGGCAGGCGGTTCTGTTGCTGTTGACTGCCTTCGTGCTTTCTCGGCTGATTGACGTGCAGCCGGCCACTGCCAGTGCGGCAGGGTCCGGCCCGCCGCGGTCACGCGGTGAAATTCTGCGCCAGCCCCGCCTGATCGCCGCCATCATTTGCGGACTGGTGTCGTATGGCCTGATGAGCTTCGGCATGACGGCGGCACCCATGGCGATTGTCGGCTGCGGTTACACACCCACGGATGCGTGGCTGGGCATCCAGTGGCATATTCTCGGCATGTTCGTCCCCAGTTTCTGGACGGGGCGGTTGATCGAGCGATTTGGCAAGGTCAAAGTCACGGCGGCCGGTTTTGTGCTGCTGTTGGGATCCTCGGCCGCCGGGCTGCTGGGACTGTCCATCGCCAATTTCTGGATTGCGCTGACCTTGCTGGGGATTGGCTGGAATTTCTCATTCATTGGCGCAACCGCACTGGTCACCGATTGCTACCGTCCTTCGGAGCGGGCGCTGGTGCAGTCGGTCAATGATTTCGCAGTGTTCGGCACCGTCGCTGTTGCGTCCTTTGCCTCGGGGCAGGTGCTCAATGCGGGCGGGGGCGCGGCAGGCGGCTGGGCGATTGTCAACTGGATCATGATCCCGGCCATTGCGGTGGCGATGATGGTGCTGGTGCTTGTGGCGCGGCGGAAGACGCCGGCCACGACGTGAACACCCGGGACAAGAAAGAGCCGGCGGTGGGGCTGGCACGTTGCGTGATCGTAACAATTTGTTAAAAGGCCCCCGGCTTGCGGCTCCCCATGGTCACCAGCATGGTGATTCCATGGGACACGGCTGCCACCATCCATTTCTGGCGGGTTTCGGGTTTCATGGTCCGAGGCAACACCCCGTCTGGCCACAACGGAAGGCTGACAATGTCCTCTCTGCTCGTAATTATTCTGCTGGGTGCTCTTTCCATCGTTTACGGTGTGTGGGCGTATGGCGACGTGATGAAGCGTGATGCTGGTAACCAGCGCATGCAGGAAATTTCTGGTGCGGTGGCGGAAGGCGCGCAAGCGTATCTGAAGCGCCAGTACATCACCATTGCCGCAGTCGGCATCGTGCTGTTCTTCGTTATCTTGTGGCTGCTGGGCACCAAGGTCGCCATTGGCTTTGTCATCGGTGCGGTGCTGTCCGGCCTGGCCGGCTTTATTGGCATGAACGTATCCGTGCGTGCCAATGTGCGCACGGCACAGGCGGCGATGCAGTCACTCGGGCAGGGCCTGGACGTGGCCTTCAAGGCTGGCGCTGTCACCGGCATGCTGGTGGCTGGTCTCGCACTGCTTGGCGTCGCGGTTTACTACGGCGTTCTGACTGGGCCGATGGGCCTGCGCCCCGACAGCCGCGAGGTGATTGACGCGCTGGTGGCACTCGGCTTTGGCGCTTCGCTGATCTCCATCTTCGCCCGCCTCGGCGGCGGTATCTTCACCAAGGGCGCTGACGTGGGCGCTGATCTTGTCGGCAAGGTCGAGGCTGGTATCCCGGAAGATGATCCGCGCAACCCGGCGACGATTGCTGATAATGTGGGCGACAATGTCGGTGACTGCGCCGGTATGGCTGCTGACCTTTTCGAAACCTATGCGGTGACGCTGGTGGCAACCATGGTTCTGGCCGCGATCTTTTTCGCCGGTCAGGCCAACCTGAACGCGATGATGCTCTATCCGATGGCGATTGGTGCGGTGTGCATCGTCACCTCCATTATTGGCACTTTCTTTGTGAAGCTCGGCGCGAATAACTCCATTATGGGCGCTCTCTACAAAGGGTTTATCGGTGCCGGCGCGTTGTCGATCCCGGCGATTGCGGTTGCCAACTACTGGATGTTCGGCGGCTTTGATGCGGTGTTCAAAACCAATCAGGGCGTGACATTCACCTCCTGGTCGTTGTTCCTCTGCGCTGTGGCTGGCCTTGTCGTGACGGCGTTGATCGTCGTGATCACAGAATATTATACCGCGACCGGCAAGCGTCCGGTGGTCTCGATTGCACAGGCTTCCGTAACGGGCCATGGCACGAACGTCATTCAGGGCCTTGCTGTCTCGCTGGAATCGACGGCACTGCCGACCCTCGTCATCATTGGCGGCATGATCGTCAGCTTTAACCTCGCCGGCCTGTTCGGCGTGGCGATTGCAACCACGGCGATGCTGGCACTGGCTGGTGTGGTTGTCGCGCTCGATGCCTTCGGCCCCGTGACGGACAATGCCGGCGGCATTGCCGAAATGGCCGGCCTGCCGAAGGAAGTGCGTCATTCCACGGATGCGCTTGACGCGGTTGGCAACACCACCAAGGCGGTGACCAAGGGCTACGCGATTGGTTCTGCCGGTCTTGGCGCGCTGGTGCTGTTCGCGGCCTATACCTCGGACATCAATTTCTTCGTGACCGAGGCGAACAAGGCTGGATCGACGCTGTATCCCTTCTTCAAGGGCATCACGGTCGATTTCTCGCTCTCCAACCCCTACGTCGTGGTCGGTCTGTTGTTCGGCGGCCTGATCCCGTTCCTTTTCGGCGGCATGTCCATGACGGCTGTCGGCAAGGCCGCCGGTTCGGTGGTGGAAGAAGTCCGCCGCCAGTTCAAGGAAAAGCCTGGCATCATGGCCGGCACCGAGCGTCCTGATTATGCCCGTGCGGTCGATTTGCTGACTCGTTCAGCGATCAAGGAAATGGTCATCCCCTCCCTGTTGCCGGTCTTGGCTCCGATCGTGACATTCTTTGTCATCAACGCCATTGCGGGCAAGAGCCAGGCGCTTTCGGCGGTCGGCGCAATGCTGCTCGGCGTCATCGTCACCGGCCTGTTCGTCGCCATCTCGATGACCTCGGGCGGCGGCGCATGGGACAATGCCAAGAAGTCGTTTGAGGATGGCTTTGTGGACAAGGATGGCGTGAAGCATCTCAAGGGTTCCGAAGCGCACAAGGCTTCGGTCACTGGTGATACGGTTGGCGACCCCTACAAGGATACGGCGGGGCCCGCTGTGAATCCGGCCATCAAGATCACCAACATCATCGCGCTGCTGCTGCTTGCTGTGCTTGCCCATATGTAAGCAGCTGATTGCTGCCAGTATCTGGCAGTCAGGGGTGCAAGTACTATCGAGGCTGTGAAGGATGCGGGAAAACTTCCCGCATCTTTTTTTTGCCGAGGGAGTACATGCGATGGATTCAAGCCTGCCTTTTCATACATCGTCAGCAGCGCCGGGGGATTTTGATTTCCTGATAGGGGACTGGCGTGTTGCTCATCGCCGGCTCAATTCACGTCTGACAGGCTGTGCAGAGTGGACAGATTTCGAGGGCGTTATCGCGACGCGCCATACGCTCGGCGGTTTTGGAAATATTGAAGATCATGTTCTGCATTTTCCGGATAGGATGTCCCGCGCTTTCGCCATGCGCACATTCAATGCGGCAACGGGTTTTTGGACGATCTGGTGGGTGGATGGCCGCCAGCCAGATTACCTCGCCCCCCCTGTGGTCGGTCAATTTTCCGGTGCTACGGGCCATTTTTATGGCGACGCAGAACTTGATGGCAGGGCGATCAGAGTCAGATTTATTTGGCAGAAAAATATGGGAGCCTCGCCCCATTGGGAGCAGGCCTTTTCTGCTGATGGCGGAACGGCATGGGAAACAAACTGGACAATGGATTTTCTGCCATTGGCAAGCTGATGCTTTGAGCTATCTGCCCTTGTTCATGGGATTGGCCAACAGCCCGGTTCGTAATTTGCCCATACCCTCAAAGGGCATATATTGCGGGCAGGAGGCTTTCTAGCCAATGGGCAAACGGTCGCGCTGGATTCTCGTTGCAAGCCTCGTCGCGCTGATGTGCGGACTGGGATGGGCTGTTTATCAGCGGTTTACAAGCCAGGTGAACATGCGCATCGCCATCAGCCAGCACCGGGCGGATGATGCGCTGCTTGTTACCGAACTGGCCAAATGGATGGCCAAGAACAATCGCCGCACACGCCTGAGCGTTGTCATGACCCATGATGAGGCGGCAGCAGTGGATGCTGTCAGGAACGGGCAGGCTGATCTGGCTTCCGTGCGCGGTGATTATCCCTTGCCCGGCGGCATCAACAGCGCCGCAGCGCTGTATCGCGAAGTCGCCATTTTTGTCGCAACCGCACAATCCAGAATTCAGGATTGGCCGCAGGTCAGGGGCAAGACAATTGCGCTGGTGGGACATACCGATGCGCACGACACATTGCTGCAAAAAATCCTCCGCGCCCGCAATATCACCGATGCAAAATTTATTGCCGTCGAGCGAGACAGTCTTGACGATCTCCTCAAGAAAAATGTTGTGCAGGTGATTGCGCAGATCGCGCCACTGAACACGGGGCAGGTGGCGGAAATGAAAACGGGCCGCAACATGCGCAAGGTGAAGGGCGCGGCCATCATGCTGGAATTGGCCGATGCTGAAGCGCTGGCTGCCGGCGACAACCGGTATGAAGATTATGATGTGCCGGCTGGTGGTATCCGCAGCGCGCCGCCTTTGCCGGACGAAGCGACCTCGACGCTGGCTGTGGCGCGCCATCTCGTGATTGCATCAAGAGTGCAGCCCATTTCCGTGCAAAAGACGCTGATTGATATTATGGATGCCAAACGTGCCATTGCGGCTGATTTTCCACTGGCGCGGCAGATCGGTTCACCGGGCGTCGAAAAAGATGCGGCCATCAAGATTCATGTGGGTGCCCTGAGTTATTTCAATGGCGAGGAAATCTCGCTTACCGATCTGCTGATTGACTGGATCTATATTGTGCCCATGGTGATTGGCGGTCTCGGTGCCGTGCTGACATGGATGTATAATCTGATGTGGCCGGCCGATGCGCGCCGCGCCCAGGATGCCATGGTTGAATTGCTCGTCATGCGCCGTGAAGCAACCAAAGCCAGCACGCTGGCGGAGCTTGATACGATTGAAAAACGCCGTGATGAAATTCAGGAGGAAATCGACGAGCAGCTGAGTGATGGCGGCTTGACCGATAAATTGATCACGGCCTTGCTTGTGGCGGCAGATACCACTGACCGCAAGATCAGCATGATGCGTGAAAAAATTCTGCGCGAGGGGCGCTCGCACGCGCAAATGCTAGAGCCGAAACAGGAACAGCAGCAAGCACCAGCAGGTGCGTCACCTGCATAAAAAACAGCCGCCCATGCGGCGGCTGTTTCAACACAATTAAATATTGCCGCTCAATTCCACTTCGCCAGACCGACGAGAAGATTGCGCAGGAAGCTCTGCTCGCCGCCGCCCGTGGGCGTTGTGCGGGTGATGAAATCGAACACCACACCATCCTGAATGCCGTAATTGGCGATACGCTCGACCTTGAAGCCCTTATTGAAATAAATCACATACACGCGGCGTTCGGTTTCGCGCTCCGGCATGAATTGCACGACGCGCTTGGTCTGCTGGTTGATGTAATAGAAGGTCTTGTTACCGACTGTTGACACGGTAGAGGGTGTGCCCAGCGTTTCCAGCACCTTGCCCACATCCATGCCTGGCTTGACCTGATCAAGGCGGCTATCGGGAATATAGCCATGGCTATAGACTTCATTCATGCCGCTCCAGGGAATATTGGCTGCTTCACACGCGGCCAGGGCCAGCGACAGGGCGGCAGCACCGAGAACAAGAGCGGGACGGGGCGAAGTCAAACGCACGCGGAAATCTCCATGGCGGAACGGCAGTATCGCGGCTGAAAGCGGAACCGTTGCGCAGAACGATCTTGCTGTCAGACAGGGCGATGGCGTAACCTGCGAGTTGGGCAATAGCAAGACCTTGGGTTGTGCCAAACGCTTCAAATGGCCTGCGCTGTGCTTGTTGGGTGCGTAGGCCGTTGCCAGCGCCCGTCCAAGAGGCCATATCGCTCTCATGCTCGGTCTATTTCGCAAATCTGCATCGAATGATGCTTCTGAGGTGCTGCATACCGCCATTGTCGAGGCAGCGCGCCGTCCTGACCTTTATGCGGCTTTGGGTGTGCCTGACACACCGTGGGGCCGCATCGAATCAGTGATGCTGCATACAATGCTGGTTGTGCGCCGCCTGTCGGGGGCGCAACAGCCGCTGGCCCACGCGCTGGTCGAGCGCATGTTCACGGATTTTGATCGTGGCCTGCGGCAAGTGGGTGTGGGCGATCTTTCCGTTCCGAAGAAGATGAAGGAGCTGGGCAGCGACTGGCTGGGGCGGGTCGAAGCCTATGGCCCCGCGCTGGATGCGGGGGACGAGATGGCGCTGGCCGCCGCGCTGGCCCGTAACGTTCTGGAAAATCCCGATCAGCCTGAGCGCGCCCGCGATTTGAGCCGCCATGTGCTGCAATGCGATGCGGCGCTGCGCACGGTTTCAGATGCCGACATCGCCGCCGGCCGCCTCAACCTGCCAGCCATTGTTTCAGGGAGTGCCTCGCCATGACGCAGAAAAGCGCTGAGCCGCCCTTCAGCTACAAGGTCATCGTCACCGATGTGCCGCCCAAAGGCATGGAAGTCACCGTCGAGGCTGATGCACGCGAGCGCGCTGCGCTGGCTGCGGATTTCGATCTGCCGGATATTCTGTCATTCAAGGGCAAGTTTCTCATCGGCCACACCAGCCTCGGCCTGCGCGTCACCGGTGAGGTCAGAGCGCGTGTTGTGCAAGTCTGCGGAATCTCGATGGACCCCTTCGAGACAGATGTAAAAGAATCAGTCTCCGTGGATTATGCCAGCAGCAAGCAGCACACCATTCTCGAGTCTGAAGGCTTTGCCGCCGATGATCCGCCCGATGAAATCATTGGAGGCCAAATTGATGTAGGCGCGCTGATGGCGGAATTTCTGGCGTTGGGCCTCGATCCGTTTCCACGCAAGCCGGACGCCGATTTTTCCTTCCGCGATGAAGCCGGTGAAGCCGCACTGTCACCCTTTGCGCGATTACAGGCGGTCAAAAAAGGTGAATAACAGCCGCCGCGCTGCCATGAGCGCACGGGCAATCGGGCTGCCAGGCGTTGACAGTTCTGCGAGCGGCATTTGATAGTCACAGCCTGCATACCCGTATTGTGAGGATATCATGTTGAAGTTTGGGTTAGCCATTGCGCTCTCTTTTGCGGTGGCTGGATGCGTGACGCCACAAGCGCCCGGCGGCCAGATTTCCGGTTATCAGCAGACTGTGCGCTCTGGAGTCAAAACGCGCGCCGGTGATTATTTCACGACGACATGGGATGGGCGTGTATGCCGCACCCGTTCGCTGCCGGAAATTTCAATTCTGCGGGCACCCGCGCATGGCCGCATGACGATTGAACGAGGCACTGGGCAATATAATCCATCGCCAGGTAATCCTGTGCTGCGGCCTGGGTGTGTTGGCAAATATTATCCGGCGCTGGTGATTTCCTACCAGTCCTCGCCTGGCTATCGCGGTGAAGACCGGGGAGTGTACCGGGTCACATTTGCCAATGGCGAAACCCATATCTTCGACAAGACATTTCGTGTGCAGTGATTGTATAAATAAGCGGCCGGATTTTTCATTGGCCTGATGGAATGGCAAGCCAATGTCATACAGAATCATTCAAAAAAATCGGGGTGGATTATCCATGACAAATAACAGTCTCAAAAATATGGCACGGGCAGGGGTGGCGCTGGCAATCACAGCCTGTCTGGCCATGCCCGCATGGCCGCAGTCTGCGCCGGCGCCTGCACCGGAAAAAAATATGCCGGTGAAGCCAGCGATTGACCGTCTGCAAGGCGGCGCCCCATCATCGCTGCTTTACGCGGGCAACAGTTTTTTCTATTTCAACAATGGCATCAACGGCCACGTCAATGGATTCGTGCAGGCTGGCGAGCCGGGATATAAATTGCGGCAAGTCATGGTCACAATTTCCGGATCGGGGGTGGATTGGCATGATATGCGGTCCTATTTCCGGCCCAACGCACTGAGCAAATATTCTTTTCAGCCCGACAACAGCGTTGTCTTTAACAAGTTCAATCGTCTGTTTGACGCTGCGATGATCATGGATTGCAGCCAGTGCCCGGTGCATCCTGAATTGAAAAAAGTATTCGACAAGGTGACCACGCAGCATATCCGCACCATCCGCCGTAATGGCGCGCAGCCAGTGCTGTTCATGTCATGGGCCTATCAGGACAAGCCGGAGATGACGCAGCAATTGGCTGATGCCTATACCGCTGTCGCCAACCGCGACAAGGCGCTGGTCATTCCCGCTGGCCTGGCCTTCGCCCGTTCCGTTGCGCAGAAGCCTGCTGTCAATCTTTATGCAGCCGACAAGCGCCATCCCAGCCTTGCCGGCACATATCTATCAGCGGCCACAACCTATGCTGTCCTGTTTGGAAAATCGCCGGTAGGCAGCAAGTATGTCGCCGGGCTTGATGCTGAAACCGCTGCCCATTTGCAGCAGGTTGCGTGGGATACGGTGCAGGCCTACTACAAGAAATAATACAGACCGCACAAAAAAGCCGGCAGAAATGCCGGCTTTTTTGCGGGCAAAGCGCATATCATAAAATGAAATCGATCGCATCCAGCTTGGAATTGGCGACCATATCCACTTGAAGAAGGAAATCGGCCGTACCATCGCCATTGGTATCGCCGGCGACCGCATAAATATAGCCGCCATTGGCATTTGTGCCGAATGCGTCGATGATCAATTCGCCCTCGGTGCCACTAAACCGGCTGACAATCTTGAAGGCATCATCGGTCTGCCAGCTGCTTTCAACTGCATCCACAAGGGCCAGGTCAATGATATCCTGCCCGCTGGTGAAATCGCGAATATTTTCAACCATTGCGCGTTGCGGGATTGCACCGCCGCTATATCCAATCATATCAGGCGCATCACTGACACCATTGTAAATGAATGTGTCTGACCAGCCGCCGCCAACAAGCGTGTCAAAACCGTGGCCGCCGATAAAGACATCGCGCCCGCCGCCGCCGCCATTGAGGTAATCATTTCCGCTGTTGCCCTGAAAGCGGTTGTCAATATGTGCCGTGCCGACAATATAATCATCACCGCCGGAACCAATGACGTTTTCGATGGAGTAGAGCTCGTCACCATCCGCATAGCCGCCAATACCTGTCGCTGACGATGTGAACACTGTGGCCGTGATCGGACTGGTCCAGCCGCTGCCTAGGTCCTCCGTAAACCGCACATCACGCATGAATTCACGAAACTCAATGCGCACCCCGGCTTCAGACGAGGAGTAGCTTACGGTATCTGTGTTGAGGGCGTCGGAAATAAACTGCGCCCAGCTTCCCCTGCCGCCTGTCAACAAGCCGCGCGCATAATTTTCATAGCGCACATCGCCTTCAATGATCTCCGCATCACGGCCAGCAACAATCATGTCCGTGCCATCACCGCCATACATGCGGTTATTGCCGCTGCCGCCAATCAGCGTATCATCGCCACTGCCGCCATAAATGGTGTCACTGCCTTCACCACCTGATAAATAATCGCTTCCGCTTTCATGCCACCACGCGGTCAAATCATAATCAGTCACGTCCGCGATCACCGGCATGATATTTTGCGATGGCGCGATCGGCCAGGTGTATTGTGTTGGCAATGTTGCGGTGCGCGTCAGAACGCCGCCACCATGGATAACATCATCGCCGTTCCCGCCGGTAATCCTGTCATCGCCATAGCCGCCCAGCAGCGTATCGCTGCCATCGCCACCATTCAACACGTCATTGCCATCAAAGCCCATGAAGCTGTTGTCAAAGCTGTTGCCGGTCAGCGCATCATCAAAGCGTGATCCTTCAATATTTTCGATGGAATAATAGGTGTCGCCAGCCGCATCGCCCGTTGTGCCCTGACCGGCGCCTTCAACGATATAATACCAATAATATTGCTGTGTTGCAGGGTCGAAATAGGTTGTCCAATAAGCGTTGGTTGTAAGCGTTACGGTGACGCCTGACATAGAGCTGAGATAACGCACGGTATCATTGCCATTAGTCACCATCCATGGTGTATCGGCTGGAGGCGCATCATCGCCGCGAATATCATCGCCACCAATACCGCCGGCAAAAACATCATCGCCGTCGCCGCCTTCCAGCCAGTTATAGCCTTCACCACCATCGAGATAATCATTGCCGGCATCGCCAGTGAGGCGGTCCCAGCCATTGCCGCCAAACACGGCATCGTCACCATCGCCGCCGCTTAGCGTGTCATCATCGTTGCCGCCATCGACAACATCATGGCCACCGTCACCGGCGAGACTATCCATGCCGTCATTGCCATAGACATAATCATTGTCTTCACCGCCATAGGCGGTGTCATTACCGGCGTCGCCCTGAATGGCATCGCGGCCATTTTCGCCGTACAGGATGTCGTCCTGATTGCCGCCAAAAATCAGATCGCCGTCATTGCCGCCATAAATGCTGTCATAGCCATCGCCGCCGATGAGAATATCAGCGCCATCATTGCCATAAATACGATCATTGCCATACCAGCCATTGATTTCATCCATGCCGCTGGAACCGTAGAGCTTGTCGCCGAACCGGCTGCCAATCAAGTAGGGATTTCCAGTTCCAAAATAATTTGGAATATAAAATGTCACTGCCGTGGTCGAGTTTGTAAAATTGTAAAATGGCATAATACGAATGGGAGCCATGAGTATCTCCTGCGAAAAAACAGTCCGGGTCAGCCAAGAAATTTTTGCACACAAGAATGTGAAGTAAGAATTGCCAAGTGTGCTGGTGTAAAGTCAGGCTTCACACTATGCGAAAGTGGCATATCATTCAATATGGTTTGTTCAGCCGCGCCACGCAGGGCCGGACGACGTTAAAAGGAAGGAAAGCGGGTTCATGAAGGCAATCATTTTGGGCACCGCCATGCTGGTCACGGCATCGGCAGCACATGCACAGACATGCCAGCAGAATTTTCAGGTTGAGGGCACGCCCATGCTCTCCGCGCTGAACTATCGCAGTTCGGAAGTATTTCCCAATGTCAGCCCGGCCGCCGCGCAGGATCGCGCCAAGCGTGCGATGGTCGCGGAGGGTTTTTCGGGCATCCGCCATGATCGTGGTGTCGGCGCTTTAACGGCGGTGCAGGAAACATCCGGCTCTGGCCGTCCTCAAACCCTGCGTGTGACAGTGCGCAAGGCCGGCAAGGGCAGCCGGGTGGATGCCGTATTTATGGTGCAGGTTGGCCAGATTGCGGCTGAAGGCGCGACGCGCGGTGCCATTTGCCGCATCATTGAATCGGTTGGCGGCTGAGAGGTGCTGCCAGCAGGCGCACAATTGACGTGCGCCTGCTTTGGCCTCATATGCGCAGCATGATCAGCGTTTTCTCATCACGACGCCGCCCAAGCCGCCCCCTGCGGTCGCGATGACGCTTGGCAGCTTGCCGCGTTATCAGGCCGCGTTCCCGACGCGGCTTTTTTGTTGCCGATTTTCCGCATGACAGTTCCGCTCCGAGGTTCCCATGGCCAGTACGAACACCACCACGATGACCAAGCCCGTTGTTTTCATTGATGGCGAAGCCGGCACCACCGGCCTTCAGATCAAGGAAAGGTTGGCTGACATGGCCGACATCACCCTCATCAGCATTGATCCGGGCCGGCGCAAGGACCCCGAGGCGCGCCGCGAGATGATGGCCAGGGCTGACTGCGTGATCCTGTGCCTGCATGACGACGCGGCCCGCGAGGCTGTCGCGATGATTGACGCGATGGGAGCGGCCGGGCCGAAAATCATTGACGCCTCAACGGCGCATCGGGTTGCGCCTGGCTGGATTTACGGCTTTCCAGAGATCAGTGCTGCGCAGATGGCGGCTGTCAGAAATGCACGGCGCGTTGCCAATCCCGGCTGTTACCCCACCGGGGCCATCGCCTTGATCCGCCCCCTGGTGGATGCCGGGCTGATCAGCGAGGACCATCCGATTTGCGTCAACGCCGTGTCCGGCTACTCCGGCGGTGGCCGCACCATGATCGAGGCCTATGAGGCCGGCACCGCGCCATCGTTTGAACTGTATGGGCTGAAATTGCATCACAAGCATGTGCCGGAGCTTCAGGCGATGACCGGCCTGACACGGCGGCCGCTGTTCGTGCCATCTGTCGGCAATTTCCGGCAAGGCATGCTCGTGTCAGTGCCGCTGCATCTCGGCATGCTCGCGAAGAAAGCGGGCAGGGCGGAACTGGAGGCTGTATTGGCTGCCCGCTATCACGACAGCGCCTGGGTGCGGGTTGTGAAAGCGGATGATGCCGGCTTTGGCCCTGACAAGCTGGAAGCGGAATCGCTCAATGACACAAACAGGATGGAACTGCGCGTGTTCGGTGATGACAGTGTGGGCCACGCCGTTCTGGTGGCCAAGCTCGACAATCTGGGCAAAGGCGCATCCGGGGCAGCCGTGCAATCCCTGCGCTTGATGTTCAACCTGCCGCCGCTGGCGGTCTGACAGGCTGGCAGCCGGGCAGGTGCCACGACAGTGGAAAAACCGGCCCGGCAGGTCTGGACAGCACAGGAGCGAGCCACTATACCGCCGCCTGTCTGCTGGTGGATGGACGAAAATCCTGCCGCAAGCGGACACGCCCAGGTAGCTCAGTTGGTAGAGCATGCGACTGAAAATCGCAGTGTCACTGGTTCGATTCCAGTCCTGGGCACCATTTCTTGCAATTGCAGCCGGTTTTGGTAGCTGCCGCAGCCATCGGGTACGATTGGCCAGGTGCCATTTGCAATTCACGCGCGACTAACTTTCAAGATAGCGATGGCGGCACCGCCTCACATCAATAGTAAAGTTTTATATCAGATGGCCATCACGCCACATGTATCTGGGGCACGGTTGTGGGCTGGCCGGTTAGCATATTTTTCCCAGAAGTCTCAGAAACGTCTTTTGCTCGCGCGATAGCAGTGGTGCGAGTGTGTCATGGGTTATTTCCTGGGCGACTGGGGAAAGGCGTCTGAAAAGTTTTTCACCGTCTGCACTCAGTTGCAGCACAATAAGGCGAGCGTCGGCCGGATCTGATTCCATCGTCACAAGATCGCGTGCCACAAGGCGCTTGATGACGCCCATGGTCGTGGCAGCATCCATGGCCACATGCCTGCCAAGCAGATTTTGTGAGCAACTGCCCAGTTCGAATAATTTAGCAATGACGGCCCACTGCGTTGGCGTCAAATCATCCATATTGCGCGCAGAAAAAATGGCAGCATGGCGCTGGTTGGCCTGACGCAGGAGAAACCCGGCTTGCTCATCCAGCTTATAGTCAGTCTTGCCGCGTCTTTTGTTCGGCGAATGCAATGAATCGCTGGCCAAGATTGCCTCCTGCGCTGCAGCGCTGCGTGTCATTATTGAATTTTACTTCAGCGCAAACCATCTTCGCCAATAATTTGATCATGCGTCAAACCGCCAATGCGCGCGAGCGGGCGCCCGGAATCCGTGATCGCGATAGCCACAACAATTTCATTGGCGCGCGGTGCATCTGAAACCGAAACAATCATGCCGTCAAAATGACTGCGGACGTAGGCAGCGTCTTTGTGGCCGAGCGGAATATCGATTTCACAGCCCAGCCCGCCCCGGCGCTTGGAAGAGGGAATAAGAGCTGCGCCCTTGCCAAGGGCTTTGCGGACGGGTGCGCCAAGTTTGGGATGAAGAATGGCGGCGGCATGCTCCAACTCGCCATTTTCCCCAACTGCTGCGGCCTTGCCATAACTTTGTGCATTTTCACCCAAAATTCCCAACGCCGCCACAGCCTTGCGCGTGAGAATATCACCAAGCTCTTCACCAATATCCATCAATGGCACCAGATCATCGACATAACGGCCAGCAAACGGATTTTCTATCACGGCGACCGCCGCAGCACGGCGCGCCGGCGGATTGATGACACGGCCCATCTCTTGCTGTGTTTCCTCGACGATCACGAGATACTTGCGAACATTTGCTTTCATAACGTCTGCGATCCTGTTCTGTGAAAGAAAAAGAGATGTGGGTTTCCCTGCAATCCTGATGGATGTGATAAAATCTGGCTGCACCGCGATGCATGACCGCTTGCCACTATTGCGGAGTGAAAAGGGAGGGGGCTGCGCGTTGCCGGCAATGCGTTGAATGAGCCAGCATTATTTGCATCAACAATTCTGGTGTGGCCGGAAAGATGCAAGGCTGCTGCCTGAATGTGCCCGCGAATAAGCAGCATTTCGGCCTTTCCAACACCTGCATCAAGGGCGCGTTGAATATCGGCCATACTCAGCCTTCCCACAGATATGGTCACAAGCCGCTCACCCAGATCACTGTCCGGTTTTATCTCGCACGCAGGTTGCCGTTTGATGGACGTATGATCTGGCAGATCAATTGCGTTGGCAATGACGGTCGCGGCTGCATCAGCAATCGCAGCTGTCGACGCCAGAACGGTAACAGCATCCGCAATGCCGAGTGAAAAACTCCGCCCGTTGCGGCCACTGGTTGCAATTCCACCAATTCCATCTTCAGCACCCACGCGCATGGTGGCATTGATAGCGGGCTGATCAATACTCTGCACAAGTCCAACTGTGAAGGATGAACGTGGTGCCAGATACAGTGCAATATCGCCGCCATTGTTGACATACGCACGCGTCAAAGAGGTAACCTCTGTCATTGCTGCCAGAACATGTTGCGCAACAGATCCTGCGACGGCTGCCATGGGCGTGATAAACCCGTCAGCAAGAAAAAGCGCACAGGCATCATTCATTGTTTTCGCGACGGAGCCATGGAGATGCTGGCTGTCGTCGCGCGCAGATGATCTCAGCAAACACAATTCATCGCAAAGTTCATTCAGAATGGTTTCAAAGCGTTTTACTGCCGCGCGATAGGCATTGTTTCTGGCCGATGCGCCGCCTTCCGCAGAGACGATGAGGTCGATCGGGCCATCATGAAGATGGAGCCGTCCGTCTGGCAGAAATGAGACTTGCGCCCGCAGATTCATCCGTGTGATCGTTTCGCTGCCGAGGGGGCAAGGGGCCAGGGATTATCCGCGCGGTGTGCAATTTCTTGCTGCGTTGTCGTATAGCCAATAAATTCACCCAAATTCTGCAGCCGCCGTATTTCACTGACATAGCCGCCAAGCGCAGCATAATCATCCTTGCGCATGGTAAATTCGATTGGCGCCACAAGAGCAGGTGTCGGCACATAGCCAAATGCATTGTTTGGCAACCGTGTCACATCAACCATGAATGTGATGCCGCCGCCGGGCCATACATAAACCGGTGCACCGCCGCATGTGACATAGGTGAGTGCGTCCTTGACCGATTTGGTGAGGCCAACCGGATTTTCCGTTACGCCAGCACGCAGTGAGCCACCCGCACCCCCCATGAAAAGCACGGTGCACAAGGCAGGTTCGCAATTTTCCTGAATGCGCAGGACGGATTGCCACAAGCCTTCCGGCAAGGGCTGTTCCACAGGCTTTAGCGCATCATCAAGAACAAAATAGGCATAATGCTCACCCGTTGTACTCACCATCAGAATGGTTTGTCCGGCCCAGGCTTTCTTAGCATCAAATGGGCCAAGAATCGCAAGCGGATCAGCAATGGAAGTGCCGCCCCAACCAGTGCCAGGCTCGGCCACCTGAAAATACCGGCCCGGTGTTGAGCGGCGACCTTTTATTTTAATGCCAGTCTCGCGCACATCAAGAAGTTTGCCAGCCTGATGTTCTGACAGCACACCTGTGATGTGATCATCGACCACCACGACTTCATCAACTTTGCCGATCCATTGTTTGGCAAACATGCCAATGGTCGCTGATCCGCAGCCTACCCGCATGCGTTCTTCCCGCACACCATTGACGACAGGTGCATGGCCAGCCTGCACGGTTATGCTAGCCCCGCCATCAATAGCCATTGCAACAGCGTTGCCATTGCACAAGGCAAGCAGCGTATCGCAAGTTACGCGCCCTTCCTTTTTTCCGCCGCCGGTGAGGTGATGCACGCCGCCGATAGAAAGCATCTGCGAGCCATATTCTGCTGTCGTGATATGACCGACAGCTTCGCCATCAACACGCACAGTTGCCTGTTCTGGCCCGAGATGGCGATCAGTATCAATTTTAATTTTGACGCCGCAATAACTGAAAATACCTTCAGTCACGACCGTGACCATATCCACGCCATCCACTTCAGACCCGACAATGAAAGGTGCAGGTTTGTAGTCGGGATACGTCGTACCGGCACCGATTGCAGTGACAAACGGGCCTGATTGCGCGACAATTTGTCCATCCCACTGGCCGGGAGAATTGAAGGGGACCAGTGCCGCACCATCTTTAACCGCACGCGCGAGCAAGATGTGGGGATCAACCCGCACCAACGTGCCATCATGATTGGCGTAGCGGTCACAGGCACCAGTATTTCCCGGAGCGATATAGCACATGACAGGACAGGCATCGCAGCGAATTTTAATATCGGGTGCCATGGTCAAATCTCCATTGCTGCGAGAATTGCAGCCCGTATGCGGTCAGGTGTGGCCGGAACACGGCGAATACGCACACCAACAGCATCATAAATGGCATTCATGATGGCAGGCGCTGTTGGGATGAG
>JBOFCU010000018.1:0-8631 GCA_051646285.1 Beijerinckiaceae bacterium | reverse complement strand
GAGGTGATCACCGCCTTTGGCCGCACCGGCAATATGTTCGGCTCCACCACGCTGGGCATGAAGCCGCACACAATCTCCGTCGCCAAAGCCATCACATCCGCCTACATGCCGCTCGGTGCCGTGCTGATCGACGAGCCGATGTATCAGGCGATGCTGGATGAAAGCCGCAAGATCGGCACCTTCGGCCATGGCTATACCTATTCCGGCCATCCCGTTGCCTGCGCAGTGGCCATGAAAACACTGGAGATATATGAGCGTGACAATATCGTCGGCCAGATCCAGAAAAAATCACCCGCGTTTGTGGCCAGGCTTGAGGGATTGATTGATCATCCCTTCGTGGGTGAAGCCAAGGCGCTGGGCCTGATCGGCGGCATCGAACTGGTGGCCGACAAAAACACCAGGCGCGCCTTCGATCCGAAAAAAGGCGTTGCGGCGAAATGCGTCAGCTTCGCGCAACATGAAGGGCTGATCGTGCGCCCGCTCGGTGGTGACCGTATCGCCTTCTGCCCGCCTCTGGTCATTTCCGAGGCGGAAATCCATGACATGTTTGACCGGTTCGAGCGCGGATTAAAACGCATGGCGGACTGGATTACGGCGGAAGGGCTGGCACTGGCGTAACCGGCTTCACCGTATCAGGCGCACCCGCTGGCCGGGCACGGCACCTTGTCCCGCCGTGCCGTGTGCCGTGTGCCGTGTGCCGCCTTGCATCACATTTATTGCATGTGCCACTTGCCCTGCGGCAAATCTGAGTCATGGTGTGCACTGATCGCGAAATAATCGCGACAGAGATTGGATTGCACAACAAAATTGTCCGGGAGGGACCATGACGACCGATTCAAAATCCACGGCAAGCCGCCGCAAATTCATCAAGGTTGCTGCTGCGACCGGTGCGGCATCGGTTGCCATGCCGCAGGTCAGCCGCGCACAGACCGTGACATGGAAATTCCAGTCGACCTGGCCGACCAAGGATATCTTTCACGAGTTTGCGCAGGATTTCGCCAAGCGCGTGAATGAGATGGGCGGCAACCGCCTGAAGCTGGACGTGCTGGCCGCCGGTGCCGTCGTGCCTGCCTTCCAGATGCAGGACGCGGTTCATGCCGGTATTCTTGATGGCGGCCATGGCGTGTGCGCCTATTGGTACGGGAAGAACAAGGCCTTCTCGCTGTTTGGCACGCCGCCCGCATTGGGATGGGACGCCAACTCGTTTCTAGGCTGGATGAATTATGGCGGCGGCTACGATCTCTACACCGAACTGGTGCAGGGCACGCTGAAACTCAATCTTGTCGGATTTCTCTCCGGGCCCATGCCATGCCAGCCGCTCGGCTGGTTCAAGAAGCCAATCACTTCGGCTGATGACTTCAAGGGCCTGAAATACCGCACGGTGGGCCTTGCTGCTGACCTGATGCGTGAAATGGGCACCGCTGTGACCATTCTGGCTGGTGGTGAAATTGTGCCCGCACTCGAGCGCGGTGTGATTGATGGGGCCGAATTCAACAACCCGTCATCCGATTCCCTGCTCGGCTTTGCCGATGTCTCGAAAACCTACATGTTGCGCTCGTTCCATCAGGATGCTGAAAGCTTCGAGCTGATTTTCAACAAGACGAAATTTGATGCGCTGCCGCCTGAACTGAAAGCGGTGATCAAATATTCTGCTGAAGCGGCTTCGTCTGACATGCTGTGGAAAGCGCTGGACCGCTACTCCAAGGATCTTGAGGCGTTGAAGGCCAAGGGCGTGAATATCATCGAAACACCCGAAGCCGTGCTGAAGGCGCAGCTTGAAGCCTGGACGAAAGTGATCGACAAGCTGGGGGCTGAAAATGCTTTCTTCAAGAAAGTGGTCGACAGCCAGATGGCGTGGGCCAAGCGCACCCTGGCCTATGAAAAGGCCAACACACCCAACCGCGCATTGGCCGCGCAGCATTTTCTGAAAATCTGACAAAGTCAGGCGGACCCGATTACCGGGTCCGCCTCCTGATTGGTGCCACTGCTGCGGTTGTCAAACAGCCGAAGCATGAGAAAGCATGCGCATGCCCAGAGTTTCATCTCCTGATTTGAATATGGTGCTGATCGGCATCACCGTCGCGGTCTTTGTTTTTCTGGGCATCGCCATTCTCGCGGCACGCCGGCGCGGTGAACTGTCCCTGAACGCGGTGCTGCATGGCATCGACAGCGTTTCGACTGCGGTCGGAAAGATCGGCGCATGGTCCATCCTGCTGCTGACGTTTGCCATGAGCTATGAAGTGTTCATGCGCTATGCGCTGCGCGCGCCGACGGAATGGGCCTTTGATGCCAGTTATATTCTTTACGGCGTTCTGTTCATGCTGGCGGGCCCCTATGCGCTGGCCCGCAATGCCCATGTGCGCGGGGATTTTCTCTACCGGCAATGGCCGGTGCGGCGGCAGGCCGGCATTGATCTGGTGCTGTATATCCTGTTCTTTTTTCCCGGCATTCTCGCGCTGTGTTACGCCGGTTATCAGTTCGCCGCCTTTTCCTGGATGATGAAGGAACATTCTTCCAACTCACCCAGCGGGCCGCCGCTTTACCATTTCAAGTCACTGATACCGATTGTTGGCGGGCTGATGGTTTTGCAGGGTATGGCTGAGGTGGCGCGCTGTCTTGTTGCGCTGAAAACAGGGCAGTGGCCATCGCGGTTGCATGATGTGGAAGAAACGGAAAAATTGATTCTCGAGCAGGCCGAAGCGGCTGAAAAAGGAGCCGTGTGATGTTGGGTCTGGCCAATCCCGAACTGGGCGTGCTGATGCTTGGCCTGTTCGTTGTCTTTATTATGCTTGGCTTTCCCATTGCGTTCACGCTGATGGCGCTGGGTGTTTTCTTTGGTTATGCCGCCATGGGCGATACGGTATTTGCCCTCGTGGTGCAACGCGCCTACTCCGTCATGGCCAATGACGTGCTGGTGTCGATCCCGCTGTTTGTTTTTATGGGATATATTATCGAGCGGGCGAATATTCTTGACCGGTTGTTTTATTCCCTGCAGCTGGCCCTGAAGGGGGTGCCAGGCGCGCTGGCTGTTGCCACGCTGGCGACCTGCGCCATTTTCGCCACGGCCACGGGCATTGTCGGCGCGGTTGTGACGCTGATGGGTTTGCTGGCTTTTCCTGCCATGCTGCGCGCCGGCTATGACATTCGCCTTTCGGCCGGTGTTGTCTGTGCGGGGGGCTGTCTGGGCATTCTGATTCCCCCCTCGGTGATGCTGATTTTATATGGCGCAACGGCCGGTGTGTCCGTCCCCAAACTGTATGCCGGCGCCTTTTTTCCCGGCCTGCTGCTGGCCGGACTTTATATGATGTATGTCATCATTCGCTGCGCGATGAATCCGTCACTGGCACCAAAATTGCCGCCTGAAGAATATAACGTGCCATTTTCAACGGTCTTCAAGGCGTTGATGACCAGTTTTTTCCCGTTGTCGCTGCTGATCCTCTCTGTGCTTGGCGCCATTTTCTTCGGCATTGCCACGCCAACAGAAGCGGCGGCGGTTGGCTCTCTCGGCTCGCTTATTCTCGCGGCAGCCTACCGCTCACTCAGTTTCGAGAAAGTGAAAGATTCCGTTATTCTCACGGCGCGCACATCGGCCATGGTGTGCTGGCTGTTTGTGGGTTCGTTTATTTTCTCGTCGATCTTTGCCTATCTGGGCGGGCACGAGCCGATCAAGGCGTTCATGGCGTGGGTGAATCCGTCACCCACAGTGTTCCTGATTCTGGCGCAGCTGATTATTTTCGTGCTGGGCTGGCCACTGGAATGGACGGAAATCATCGTGATTTTCGTGCCGATCTTCCTGCCGCTGCTGCAACAATTCGGCGTTGATCCCTTGTTCTTCGGGATCTTGATTGCGCTGAATATCCAGACATCCTTCCTGTCGCCGCCGGTAGCCATGGCGCCCTTTTATCTCAAGGGGGTTGCGCCCAAGCATGTGACGATCAATGAGATTTTTTCTGGCGTGATGCCATTTCTCTGGATCGTGCTGCTGGCGATGATTCTGGTTTACACATTTCCGCAGATCGCCTTGTGGCTGCCGAATTATCTGTATCGCTGATAATTGGTGGCTGTGATGATGGATGCCGCAAAAAGCCCCGGACATGTCCGGGGCTTTTTTGATTGTCGCATGGCGTTGCCAGAGGGAATCAGGCGCGATCAACCGAATAGCGGCCCGGGCCTGCGGCAAACAGGGCGAGAAAACCACCGGCAATCGCCAGATTTTTCATGAACAGGATCATCTGCATCTGGTCAGCCGGCAGATAGTGAAAGATCAGGCCGGCCAGCAGGGTGAAGCCCGCGAGCAGGATTGCGACCAGACGGGTCTGGAAGCCGGCGAGAATGGCGAGGCCGCCACCCAGTTCGGTCAGGATCACCAGCGGCAACAGCATGCCGGGTACGCCCTTGGATGCCATATAGGCCTGTGTGCCGGCATAACCGCCGATCTTGCCCCAGCCGCCGAGAATGAACATGGCCGCGAGCAGGATACGGCCGGCGAGAAGCGCTGCATCGCGCAGAGCAGGAGTGTTAAGCATGGAAGTTCCCCTTCAGTGAGTGTGTGGGCCCTTCATGCTGCATTGCAACAAAGCAAGCCAGTACAAATATGGCACGCTTTTCATTGCAAAAACGCAATGTTAGCCCGCGCTTTCGGGCAGGAAATTCGAAAGGGCCTAGAATGAGCGCGGCAGGCCCAGCACGTGCTCGCCGACATGGGAGAGGATCAGGTTCGTCGAGATCGGCGCGACCTGATAAAGCCGTGTCTCACGGAATTTGCGCTCGACATCATACTCCGCTGCAAAACCGAAGCCGCCATGGGTTTGCAGACAGGCATTGGCGGCCTCCCATGAGGCATCCGCGCACAGGAGCTTGGCCATGTTGGCTTCGGTGCCATAGGGCTCGCCCGCATCGCACAGCGCCGCCGCCTGATAGCGCATCGCATCAGCCGCCCGTGTGTTCACATAGGCCCGGGCGAGAGGAAACTGGATCCCCTGATTCTGGCCGATGGGCCGGTCAAACACGATGCGCTCATTGGCATAAGTCTTGGCCTTGTCGAGAAACCACCAGGCATCGCCAATGCACTCAGCCGCAATCAATGTGCGTTCGGCATTCAGGCCGGCCAGAATAATCTTGAACCCCTTGTGCTCCTCGCCAATCAGATTTTCGGCGGGCACTTCGAGATTATCGAAAAACACCTCGTTGGTTTCATGATTGACCATGTTACGGATGGGCCGCACCTCCATGCCCTTGCCGATGGCCTCCTTCAGATCAACAATAAAAACCGACAGCCCGTCCGATTTTTTCTTGACCTGATCCATTGGCATGGTGCGCGCCAATAAAATCATCAGGTCGGAATGCTGGATGCGGGAAATCCAGACCTTCTGGCCATTGACGATATAGCGGTCGCCTTTTTTAACGGCGGTGGTTTTCAGTTTTGTTGTATCGGTGCCGGTTGTCGGCTCGGTGACGGCCATGGATTGCAGGCGCAATTTGCCCTCGGCAATACCGGGCAGATATTTCTGCTTTTGCGCCTGCGAGCCCGCGCGCAGGAGCGTGGACATATTATACATCTGGCCATGCACGGCGCCGGAGTTGCCGCCGGAACGATTGAATTCCTCCATGATGATGGAGGCTTCTGTCAGCCCCAGGCCGGAGCCGCCATATTCAACGGGAATCATCGCCGCGAGCCACCCCGCCTGCGTTACCGCATTGGTCCATTCCTCCGGATAACCGCGCGCCTCATCCACGGCGCGCCAGTAGGCATCATCATAGGGCGCGCAACAGGCCCGCACCCCATCACGAATATCCTGATAGTCGCCGGGTGAGGGAATGGTGATAGGCATGACAGATCCTTGATGGCCACGGAGACAACAGGATGACAGCCTTAGCAAGCGGGTCTGTGCCAGCCAACAGGTCCGGGCGCTTCAGACAAGGCGCATCCGATGGCGTGCAGCGGGTGCTGTGAGTTGGGATGATGACTGCCAGACATTGGAAATCATCTTGCGGGCGGCCGGATGATCGGGCGGCGGCTTATGAGGTCGCCAATTCCTTCAGCCGTTCCTCATTGAGGACGCGCACGCCATCGGGCGTCACCACCAGCACTTTGGCCTTGGCGAGTTTGCCAAAGGTGCGGCTCACCGTTTCGATGGTCAGGCCAAGATAATCGGCAATATCCTGCCGGCTCATGGCCAGTGGCAGATGCGCACCGACCGGCTGAACCCGGCCAAGACGGGTGCGCAGGCCAATAATGAAGGCGGCGAGTTTTTCCTCGGCGCTGCGGCGGCCAAGGATAACCATATGCTCCTGCGCCAGCGTCAATTCATGGGCGGTGATAGCGTGCAGGCGCGCCATCAAGGATGGTTTGGCCTGCAACTCGTCGAGGAAGGTCTTGCGCGGAAAGCGGCAGGCGCTGGCATTGTCAACGGCGACAGCGGTGAAGCTGTACTGGCCTTCCAGATCAAGGCCGAGAAAGTCGCCGGGGATGCAGAAGCCGATGATTTGCCTGCGGCCATCGGGCAGGCTTTTCGACAGGCGCACCATGCCCTGGGTGATATTGAACACACTCGTCGATGGCTCGCCCTCGGCCATCAATGTCGTGCGTGGCGCGTAACAGGAAGCGCGCGACAGGGTAGAAAATTCCGTCAATTCATGCAAATCAAGCGCCGCGCAGATGCTCTGGTGGCGGATATGGCAAAACTCACAGCGATTATGGCCTTCCACAGCAACACACGATGGGTGCTTGAGGCTGTCCACCGTACCGTGATCTGCCGCCGGATGCGTGTATGCCGCCATGATTGTCCCTGACCAACGCAGCGACCTTTGACGTAAAATTGATGGAGGTCAATGGACGGACGGCCCGCCGCCCTTCCAAAATCGCATGTCACAATCGCGTCTCCTCCGCCCCGTCCATCCAGGATTTGGACGGGGGAAGGGGTGGCATTGGTCCGGTTGCTGGTCATGGAAGATAAATCGTTGCGCCAGATTGCCGCCAAACACGCCGCCCTGCGGCCTGTCAAACTCACCCGCGACCATGCGACGCAGGCGTTTGCGCTGGCCTGGCTGGCAGAGCCGCGCCTGACCCCGGCGCGCTGGCGGGCGGTGGTGCGCAGCTACACCGGTGCCACCCAGCGGCGCGGTCTGATGACAATCGAGGACGGGCGCGGCCATGCCCATGCGCTTTATGGCTACAAGACCGACCATGATCTCGCCCACACCCGCTTTCTGAGGGTGCTGCTTTATGCAGTGAGCACGTTTCCCGGTCTTGATGTCTATGGGGTGCTGGTCAATTCCTTCCAGGCCATTGCCCAGCAATGCGGCTGCGCCCGCGTGGTGATTGACCTTTCCGAATGCGCCAATGAAGGCCTGCTCAGCCGCACCATGATGGCCGATGCCGGCTTTACCGCGTCAGGCACGCTGCTGGTCAAAAGCCTTTAGGCCCTGGCGGCGCATTTGAGGCCAGTCGCATTGGCTGCTTTTCGCCAACCGCGACCAATTGCAGCGCCGTTCAGCCGCCATTCGTCTGGCGCGGCTCTTCCTTGGCTGGGTATTGGGCCGGACGGGCAGGATCGGGCAAATCATCGTCAGAGAGGATCCGCCATCCCGCGCCCTCCAGATCCTCATACTGGCGCGTGCGCAGCGACCACATGAAAGCACCGAGGCCGAGAAAACCAAGGGCCAGCGCAATCGGCAGAAGAATGACGATAACATCCATCAGGCCACGCGCTCCGTCAGCGGCGGGGATGGCGGCGGAGTGCCCGTCGCAGAGCGCCGCTCCTGGCCATGCGGCTTAAATCCCTGACTGGCATTTTGGCCCCGCTCACCTTTTCCCCGCTCATGGGCACGCAGGGCATTGAGTGTGACGATAATAGACGAGCCGGACATGGCCAGCGCAGCCACGAGCGGTGTCGCCAATCCTGCAATCGCGATTGGCACCGCGACAAAATTATACAGCACCGAAAACCACAGGTTCTGCATCATCAGTTTTTTCGACCGGCGGCCAATCGACACGGCCCGCTCCACCGGCATCAGCGATTCCCCGAGAAACAGTGCATCCGCCGCAGATTGCGAGAGATGCGTGGCCGATGTCGGCGACATGGACACATGGGCAGCAGCCAGCGCTGGCGCATCATTCAACCCATCGCCAACCATCAGCACTTTTTTGCCATCCCTGCGCCATTGCTCCAGCCGCGCAATCTTGTCTTTCGGCGTGGCGCCGGCCTGCCAGACGGCAATGCCAAGCGCCTGCGCGATGGGTGCAACAGCGCTGTTCCGGTCGCCGCTGAGAATCTCCACAGCCAGACCCAAGCGGCGCAATTTTTCCACGGTGTCCTGCGCGCCGGGGCGCAACCGCTGACCGATGGCGAATCCTTCAACGGCATCACCGGCACGCAGCATAATCAACGATGCATCCGGATGACGCGCGGCCATAGCCTCCGCTTCCACTCCGGCCCTGCAGAAATCCGCCGAACCGAGCCGCACCTCAACACCATCCATCACGGCGCGGATGCCCTGCCCCGGCTCTTCCGTGGCATGGGCTGCCGCCACCGTTTCGCCGGAGGCGCGCGCCAAAGCCTGCGCCAGCGGATGGCGGCTGGCCAGACCAAGCTGGCCAGCGATTTTCAACAGGCCTGCATTGTGCCGGCT
>JBOFCU010000152.1:0-1880 GCA_051646285.1 Beijerinckiaceae bacterium | reverse complement strand
GGTATGGCTGCCGGCTTCTTCGTGACGCTCGGCTACCTGCTCGTGACGCGCTACTTCCCCGGCTTCGGTGTGCAGTATCTCGGCATGAGTGCGCTTCTGAACCCGGTGACCTGGGCTCCGGTTGTCGACCTCAAGGTCGCGATGGCGGCTCCGAACGCGATGGAAGGCTGGGTGACGCTCGCCCATCCCATGGCCTCGAAGGTGGGCTGGTTCAACATCAACAACATCTCCGCTGCGGCTTTCGGTCTGCCCGTTGGCTTCCTGGTGATGATTGTGGTGTCGCTGATGACCCCGGCCCCGTCGAAGGAACTCCAGCAGTTCATCGACGATTGCCGCCGTCCAAAGGGCAAGACCCTGATGGACGAGAAGGGTGGCCTCGTGGCTTCACACTGAAGGGGTCACACGCAGACGAATGAGGCGGGAGAATATTCTCCCGCCTCTTTTCTTGGACATGACAAACGGTCATCCATAAGCGACAAGCATGCCGCATGAATAACCTGCTCTTCGATATCCCGAACTTCCTCTTGGCCGCCGCCATGTACACGGTGATTGGCCGCTATATTCTTGCGGTTTTTTTCAAGCCGGACAGCCAGCTCGTGATCTGGCGCGTGTTTGCCCAGGTGACTGATCCCATTATCGGAGCGGTGCGCGCGATTACGCCAAAAATGGTGCCTGACGGATTGGTCATGGTTTTTACAATCGTCTGGCTGTTCATTCTGCGCATGGTCTGGTTTCTGGCCGCCTTCATGTTCGGCTTCGCACCCAAGGTAGGGATTTGACGATGTCCGACCATGATGACCGCGCGGATATCCTGCGCATGGATGGCTATCTGATCGGCATAGCAACGCTGGGGTTGATCAATGGCCAGGATTTTTCGCCCCTGTTTGACGGGGCGCACATACTCCTGCGTCCATTTTGGCCTACATTTTTGCCGACCTCGCCATTGCTGCTGTTTTATTTCTCCTCGCTGATCCTGGCCGTGGGCACTGTGCTGATCGGCGGCATCGGCGCCGCCGTTTATGAGCGGGCGAAGGGGCTTGAGCACAGCACCCCGCGCAGCATGCAGCTCTGGCTTCTGGGCACGTTCGCCCTGACCATTCCCGCCATCGGCCGGCTGTTCAAGATATTCTGATCACTCCGCCGCGTCTGAGCGCTTGCGTTTGGGACCGCGCGCGCTACGCTTTCAAACAGCGTGGCGGTGCAATCATGAGCGATCCCATCCGGCGTGCTGCGATTCTATCCGTCGCCCGCGGCTGCGGTTTCGGCGGCCTCGCCATTGTCACGGCCATGCTGGGCATGTCGTTCCAGCCCGTGCTGGCGCTGCGCCTCGGCGGCTATTCCTGGCTGCTTGTCACGGTCATCCTGCTGCTGATGGCGTTCAAGGCGCCCTACACCAAGCACACGGCCACCGAACTTTGGCTGATGCTGGCGCAGGAAGACCGGCCTCCCAAACCCGTTGCTCAGCGCGTTGTCGCCGTGGTGCGGCAGGATGTGCAGCTGCTGTTCGCCTACTGGTGCGCGTGGCTCAGCGTCGGCCTGCTTGTTGCGTCGATTCTTGTGGCGGGGCTGGCGTCAGACACCTAGACGCCCGGCAAGGGCATACAGCGAAATCGCCGCCGCATTCGAGACATTGAGGCTCTTGATTGCGCCGGGCATGTCGAGCCGGGCGAGCACGTCGCAGGTCTCGCGGGTGCGCTGGCGCAGGCCCTTGCCTTCTGCGCCCAGAATCAGGGCGAGCGGGCGGCGCACGGCCACGTCCTGCATCGGTACGGCGCCTTCCGAATCGAGGCCGACGCGCAGCACGTTCTGGCGGCCCAGCAACTCCAGCGCATCGCCGAGATTCTTGACGGTGATGATCGGCACATGCTCCAGCCCGCCGG
>JBOFCU010000145.1:0-2306 GCA_051646285.1 Beijerinckiaceae bacterium | reverse complement strand
GCGGCGGTCATGCGGCCCTTGCGGCCCAGCATCTCATCGGCAATGGCCACAAGCCGCGCATTGGGTGTGGCCGTGGGCGAACGGTCACGGATATGCTGGGCCCACACTGCCTCGTCATGGTCAGGTGTCAGCGCGCAGGCGGCAATGAACGCCCCTGCGGTGGAGCGGCTGACGCCAGCCCAGCAATGCACCACCATCGGTTTTTCCCGCCTTGCACCCCAGCCTTGCGCAAAATCGAGAAAGCGCTGCACATGCGTCTCGGCGGGCAGGATATGGCCGTCAATCGCCTCGGTAATATCGGACATGCCAAGAAACAGATGCCGCTCTGCCGGAATGCTGGCGGGCCGTTCCATCTGTGTGGCCGCATTGATCAGCGTCGCGACATGGCTGGCATCATGGGCCGCCACCGTCTCATGCAGCCGCGCCAGAGAGCAGACGAGGATGGCGGGCATTGGCAAATCCTTATGGTCTTTTTGCTAGGCATTGTTTGATTCGTGATGAAAATTGCCAGCGTTTTCATGGCGGCACAACAACAGGAGCGGTCCGGCGTGCGCGATCTTCAAAGGCTCGAACAGGCTGCCGATGCAGCCTTGGCGCTGGTGCAGCCACATCTGGATGATGGCCGTATTCCCGGTGCCGTGCTCGGCCTCATCACGCGGGACGGGATCAAGGCCGTGCGCGCCGCCGGATTGGCGCAGCGCGTGCCATCAGCCATGCCGATGCGCCAGGACACCGTGTTCGATCTGGCCTCGCTGACCAAGGTTATTTTTACCACCCCATCAATTCTGCGGCTTGTCAGCGAAGGCCGCATCACGCTCGATGATCCGCTGGCCAGACATATTCCTGATCTGCGCCAGTATGATCTCAAGGCGCCCGAGCGCGCCTTGACCATTGCGCAATGCCTGACACACCAGACATTTCTGCCGGCGGTGGAGCCGGTTTATACCTATGCCAAGGATCCATTATCCGCCCGCGCCTTTATCTTGCAGCGGGCGTGGGCGCATGGCCCGGCGGTTTATTCCGATATCAATTTTATTCTGCTCGGTGTTCTCATCGAGCGCGTCACCGGCGCGTCATTGGCGCAGCAGCCGCTGCCGGCGGGAATGACCTTTCACCCCGCTGAGGCGGCCTGTGCCGCGACAGAAATGTGCACCTGGCGCAACCGCATCATGCGCGGGCAGGTGCATGATGAAAATGCCTTTGCGCTCGGCGGGGCATCCGGCCATGCCGGATTGTTCGGCGATGCCGAAGCTGTCTTGAATTTTTCAGCAGCCCTTCTGCGCCACGAAGTTCTGCCGCCTGCACTGACGGATGCGCTGTTTGTGCGCCGCTCCGCGCAGCGGGCGCTGGGCTGGGAAATCAAATATGACAACTGGTCTGGCGGCGCGGCATGCAGTGACGAAACCATCGGCCATACCGGGTTTACAGGCACGGGATTATGGATCGACCGCCAGCGCGGTTTGGCCTGGACATTGCTGACCAACCGCGTGCACCCCTCGCGCCACACCGACAGCGGCATTGTGCCACTGCGTCGCGCGGTTGGAAATGCGGTGATTTCTGCTTTTGACAGCTGATATCGAAAATTTAATGCGCAGCGGCCAGCACGGCTTCGCTGCGGATTTCTTCTGTCAGCCGCGCCTTCAGATCGGAAAACTCCGGTGAAGTTTTAATGGTGTAATGGCGCGGGTAGGGCAGGCCGATGGCAATATCGGCCTTGATGCGGCCCGGCCGCGCCGACATCACGACACAGCGGCCGCCCAGAAAAATCGCTTCTTCGATGTCATGGGTCACAAACAGCACGGTCTTGCGTTCGCGCTGCCAGATATCCAGCAGCATTTCCTGCATCAGCGCGCGGGTCTGATTATCCAGCGCGCCGAACGGTTCATCAAGCAGCAGAATTTTCGGATCGTTCGCCAATGCGCGGGCAATGGCTGTGCGCTGTTGCATGCCGCCGGAGAGCTGCTTGGGATAATGATTTTCAAATCCTGTCAGGCCGACACGCGCACACCACTGACGCGCGGTCTCAAGGCGCTGTTTTTCGGCAATCCCTTTTTCCCGCAGGCCGAAAGCGACATTTTCCACAATCGTCAGCCACGGGAACAGGGTATAGGACTGAAATACCATGCCACGGTCTGGCCCCGGCCCGCGCACGGTTGCGCCATCAAGCGTCACAACCCCGCTGGTGGCGCGGTCAAGCCCGGCCACAATGCGCAGCATGGTTGATTTACCGCAGCCGGACGGGCCGAGAATGGTGATGAAATCATTATCGGACACGGTGAGTGAGGTGGGCTGCAAAGCCACGACAT
>JBOFCU010000128.1:0-24184 GCA_051646285.1 Beijerinckiaceae bacterium | reverse complement strand
ATGGTTATTATTGCGTCAACCGTATCTCTCGGTTTTTTCCGAATGGGAGGGGTCGCACGCATGGTTCTGGGTGGTGTGTTATCCGGGTTCATGCTTTATGTGATCAAGCAATTGGTGGAGGATTTGGGCAAGGGTGGTTTCCTTAACGTGACCGCTGCTGCTTGGATTCCGCCTGTTGTTGCGGCACTGGTTGGCACCATGATTCTGCTGCACCAGGAGGATGGCTGATGGGGCTTGAGGCCCGGGACATGGCTCATATGGCCAGCTTGCAGCGTGCACACGCTGCCAGCCCGGGAGCGCTTGGCTTACGGCCGCTTGGCCTGACAACGCTTCTGCTCGCCTCTACGGTTCTGGCCTCCATCGCCCTTCTGACTCCGGCTGTGGCACAGAGCGAAAAGAAGAAGATGCTCGTTGAGGCCAGCCAGCTTGTCTATGACAATGACAAGAACAGGGTCTCGGCCAACGGCAATGCCCAGGTCTATTACGACGGCAAGGTTCTCGAAGCAGACCGCGTGATCTATGACCGCAACACAAAGCGTGTGTTTGCCGAAGGCAACGTCAAGATGACGGACGACAAGGGTGCCATCACCTACAGCACCCGGCTGGAACTGACGGACGATTTCAAGAACGGGTTCATTGATTCGCTGCGGCTGGAATCACCTACCACCGTGCGCGGTGAGCAGCTGAATGTGCGCTTCGCTTCGCCGCGCGCTGAACGCACCGATGGCCAGACCACAACATTCGCTCTCGGCACCTACACGGCCTGCGAACCATGCAAGGATAATCCGGAAAAGCCGCCGTTCTGGCAGGTGCGCGCCGCCAAGATCATTCATAACAGCGAAGAAAAGACCGTCTATTACGAGAACGCGACACTGGAGCTGTATGGCATGCCGGTCGCGTGGATTCCCTATGCGTGGTCGCCAGACAATACCGTGCGGCGCAAGAGCGGCTTTATCGCCCCGCGCTACATGCACAACACCGCTCTTGGAACGGGTGTGCAGCTCAATTATTTCTGGGAGCTTGCACCCAACTATGATCTGACCCTCAGCCCGGCCTATTTGTCGCGGCAAGGATTTCTTGGGCAGGCCGAGTGGCGCCACCGGCTGATGAACGGCTCGTACAATGTGCGTGCTGCCGGTATTTTTCAGAAAGACCCCACAGCCTTTGATGCAGCGCCTTATGGTGCAGGCAACCGGGATTTCCGTGGCTCGATTGAATCGACTGGCCTGTTCCATATCAATGAACGCTGGAAGTGGGGCTGGGATGGCGCGCTGCTGTCAGACCGCTGGTTCCTCGACAATTACAAGATTCGCAACCAGAGCATTCAAACCCTGTATTATCGCGATGTGATTTCCACGCTGTATCTGCGTGGCCAGGGTGATCGCAGTTTCTTTGATGCGCGCGGTTATTATTTCATGCCGACGACATCGTCGGACTGGCAGAAGCAGCAGCCGGTTGTCGCGCCTGTCATTGATTATAACAAGCGCTGGAACGGGCCACAGCCCCTGGGCGGTGAAGTGGCTGTTGATGTGAATTTGACCAGCCTGACGCGTGAACAGACGCAATACGGCTATTTGTACCGCCCCGGCGCCACCAATCTGGATGGCACGCCGGTTAACCCGCTCGTGCCTCCTTCCTTGTTCAGCAGCCGCTATGAAGGCTGCGTGCAATATGCGCCCGTTAAATATGTCAACGGGCGCTATGCTTCTGGTGACTGCCTGATCCGCGGCCTTGCCGGTGCGCAAAATCGCATTTCGACATCTGTGACATGGCGCCGGCAATTTATTGATGCACTCGGCCAGGTGTGGACACCGTTTGCCGGTGTGCGCCTCGATGGCATCTGGAATTCGCCCAACTTGAGTTCGGGCCCGAATACGTTTGCCCGCAATCTTGGCGTGACTGATCCGCAGGATAATTTCTTTGGCCGTGCCATGCCGGCCATCGGGCTGGAATACCGCTTCCCGCTTGTCGCCAACACATCGTGGGGCACGCATATCATTGAACCCATTGCGCAGATTGTGGCCCGGCCCAATGAAGCGCGCAGCGGCAATTTGCCGAACAATGATGCGCTGAGCCTGACGTTCGATGATACGAATATATTCGATTGGAACAAATTCTCTGGCTATGACCGCGTTGAAGGCGGCGTGCGTGCCAACATTGGCGCACAATATACCTTCCACATGAATGGCGGCGGTTATGCCAATGTGCTGGTCGGCCAATCCTATCAGCTGGCCGGGCGCAATTCGTATGCGCGTTGGGATCTCGCCAATACAGGCGCGCAATCCGGGCTTGACCGGCGCGCATCCGATTTTGTTGCGCGCGCCGTTTACGCGCCGAGCGCCAATGTCTCTTTCTTTGCGCGCGGCCGGTTCGATCAGAACAAGTTCACGCCCAACAGGCTTGAGGTTGGCTCGACATTCAATGTGGACCGTCTCAGTGGCTCAGTGCTGTATGCGCGCTATGCCGCACAGCCCGATCTGGGTTATTATTTCCGCCGGGAAGGCATCGCTGTCACGGCGGGCCTGAAACTCACCGATAACTGGTCGATCAACTCCTCCGCCGTCGTGGATCTTGACCGGCATTTGCAGGCCAAAGAAGCCATTGCGCAATATGCGCGGCTTGGTGCAACACCGCCATGGGTAACGGACCCGGTCAATTACAAGCAGCCCAGCTCATCGCGGCTGGCCTTGTCCTCCATGTCGCTTGGGCTGCAATACAAGGATGAGTGCACGATTTTCTCGGTCACTTACACTGCCAGCGGCTTCCGCGATAATTATAATGGCCTGACCCAGCCAAGCCGCAGTGTGATGGTGCGTCTTGAATTCCGTACGCTCGGTGAAATTGCCTTCCGTCAAGGCCTGAACACGCTCTCCGACGGCCTATGATCTGTGCACGGTGCAGTGCGCTGACGCTGCAATTGCCATCATATAATTTATCCGGATCATGATGTGATGGATGCCCTGCCCCCGCTGCGCGATGTTGTGCGACAGTATGATCTTGATCCGCGCCGGTCGCTTGGGCAAAATTTTCTGTTCGATCTGAATCTGACAGCACGCATTGCGCGCGAAGCCGGCCCCCTTGCCGGCAAGACAATTGTCGAGATCGGCCCTGGCCCCGGTGGATTGACGCGGGCGCTGCTCGCCACCGATGCGGCCCGCGTCATTGCCGTGGAGCGCGATGAGCGGTTTTTGCCGGCCCTTGGCGATATTGCAGCGTATTATCCAGGCCGCCTGCATATTGTTCATGCAGATGCGCTGACGGTTGATCTCGGCAGCCTCACAGAAGGCGCACCCTTTCGTGTCGTTGCCAATCTGCCATATAATATCGGCACAGAATTGCTCGTGCGCTGGCTTGAAACAGATTCATGGCCGCCGCATTGGGACAGCATGACACTGATGTTTCAGCGCGAGGTCGCAGAGCGGATTGTCGCAACACCAGAGCAACGGGTTGATTATGGCCGGCTGGCCGTGTTGTGCGGCTGGCGCACGCAGGCAAAAATTCTTTTCGACGTGCCGCCCTCTGCCTTCACACCGCCGCCAAAAGTGACCTCCAGCATTGTGCAGCTTGTGCCGATTTTAAAACCCCTGCCCTGCGCATTGAGCAGTCTGACGCGTGTTGCGCAGGCTGCATTCACGCAACGGCGCAAAATGCTGCGGCAAAGCCTGAAAAGTCTGGGTGGCGATACAGCGCAATTGCTCGATGCAGCGGGAATTGATCCAACAGCGCGGGCAGAAACAATTGCGATTGAAGGGTTTGTTGCGCTTGCCAACGCATGGGATGCGCAACGCGGCAGATAATTTACGACGCCAGCAGGGTTCCCAAATCTGCATCAAGCGTTGCAACCAGTTTTTCCAGATCGCCCCGGCGGAATTTCTTTTGCCGTTCAGCCGTGAGAATGGATTCCAGTTCAATAAATGCGCGGTCCAGATCGTCATTGACCACGACATAATCATAATCATTCCATCGCGCGATTTCGATACGCGCCGTGGCGAGACGGCGGCGGATCGAGGCATCATCTTCATCAGCGCGGCGCTTCAGGCGGGCATGCAGTTCGGCAATGGAGGGTGGCAGCACAAACACAGTGACCACGTCCCGGGGCATTTTTTCGCGCACCTGTGCGGTGCCTTGCACATCGATATCGAAAAGAACATCGCGCCCGTCCTGTAATGCTTTTTCCACCGCGTCACGTGGCGTGCCATAATAATGCACACCATGCACCTGTGCCCATTCGAGAAACTCACCTGCATCACGGCGCGATTCAAATTCACGCACACTCAAAAAATGATAATGCACGCCATCCGCTTCATTGGGACGGCGCTGGCGCGTCGTGACCGACACCGACAGATGCAGGCTGGAATCCTTTGCCAGCAGCGCGCGCGTTAATGTGGTTTTTCCTGCGCCTGAGGGCGATGACACAATCAAAATCAAACCACGCCGGCTCGTCGCGCTCATCACTCACTCCACATTCTGTACTTGTTCGCGAAATTGTTCGACCGTGCTTTTCAGCGACAGTCCAATGGTATTGAGCGCGGCATCAGAGGCCTTGGCTGACAGGGTGCTGGCTTCACGCGCCAATTCCTGCGCCAGAAAATCGAGCTTGCGGCCAATCGCTCCGCCCTCGGCCAGCAACGTGCGGACGGCGGCAATATGCGTCTTCAAACGGTCCAGCTCTTCGCGCACATCTGCGCGTGATGCCAGCATGATCGCTTCCTGATGCAGGCGGTTTTCATCAAAGCCGCGCCCTGTTTCCAGAATGGCTGTAATTTGCTGCGCCAGTTTCTGGCGGATGGCTTCGGGCTGGCGAGCGGGCGACACTTCCGCTGCTTGCGTCAGCCGCGCCATTTCATCAACTTTTTCCAGCAGAATTTTTTCCAGTGCCTTGCCTTCGCTATCGCGCATGGCCACCAGCGCTGCCAGCCCTTCATCCAGCGCCGCGACAAGACTTTTTTTCAAAGCGGCAAGCACCGCCTCATCTTCGGAATTTTCATCAATATCGACAACGCCCCGCACGGCCAGCAAGCCATCCAGCGATGGCGGATTTAATCCGCTGCGGCCACGATACCGGTCAGCCAGCGCCACAAGCTGCTCCAGCAGCGCTTCATTGATCCGGACAGATGCAACACTTTGGGCGCGGGTGAGCGTCAGCGATACAAAACAGGTTCCGCGCTTCAATGCGCCGCCAACTTTCTTGCGTGCCTCTTCGCCCAGATCATCAAAGCCGGGCGGCATCCGCAGGCGCACATCCAGAGCCTTGGCATTGACCGTTTTCATTTCCCAGACAAAGCGGTTGCCGCCGCTTTCGCCTGCGGCGCGGGCAAATCCTGTCATGCTGGAAACGGTCATCGGCAGCCCCGGTGGTGAAAAAGCTGCCGTTGTCTAACGCAATCATTGCCAAGCCGAAATGGCTACGGGGCGCTTTGCACAGGTCAGCGCCGCAATTTCGGCACGACCTGCGTTGAGTTCAGATCGAAATTCTTGATTTTGAGCGGGTCTTTCGCCGTGCCTTCGGTCGCGTCGGTGAAGCCCCGGCGCGGGCCGGGGGCAAAGGCCGGGATAGCCTCGATAGAGCCTGTCATGGTCGCGGGCACGGCGCTGTCTGGCCCAACATCCGAGCGGCGGGCGGGTGCCGCCGGCGCGGCTGTGTCGTCCTCAAACCGGTCAACCGGCTTGGGCTGCTGGTCGGTCGCCGGGCGGGCGCGCTCGATCTGACGCCAGCGCGTCACATTGCGGTTATGCTGCTCCAGCGTCTCGGCAAAGGCGTGGCCGCCGGTGCCATCAGCGACGAAGAACAGATCGTTGGTGCGCGAGGGATTGGCGACAGCTTCCATCGCCGCGCGGCCCGGATTGGCAATCGGCCCCGGCGGCAGCCCCTCGATCACATAGGTATTGTAAGGTGTGGCGCGGTTGATTTCCTCGCGCATGATCCCGCGGCCCAATGTGCCCTTGCCGCCGACAAGCCCATAGACAATCGTCGGATCAGACTGGAGCTTCATGCGCTTGTTGAGCCGGTTGATGAAGACACCGGCAACCCGCGTGCGCTCATCGGCGCGGCCCGTTTCCTTCTCGACAATTGAGGCGAGAATGACGAGTTCACGCGCTGTCTTGATCGGATTGTCCGGCGAGCGTTTCGCATAAATCTGGTTGAGCATCTTGCGCTGCTCATCCTGCATGCGTGCAACCAGCTGCTGGCGCTGCATGCCGCGCGGCACGCGGTAAGTATCGGGCAACAGTGACCCTTCCGGCGGAATTTCGCGGATGTCGCCGACCAGAACATCACTTTCCATCAGCCGGGCGATAATCTGCTCACTCGTCAGCCCTTCCGGCAATGTCACCGAGTGGAGAATCGAACGGCCTTCGATCAATGTCGAAACCACTTGCGAAACACTCGAACGTTGCTTGAAAAGGTACTCGCCGGCCTTGAGCTGGTCGCCCTTGCCACTCGTCAGCACAGCGAAAACAAAGCTGTAGGGATCGGAGATGACGCCGGCCTGTTCGAGCTGCTCGGCAATATCCCAGGTGCCGCCGCGCTGCACCATCATCACCTTGTCTTCCGCCAGCGGGCCTGGCTTTGACTGGTTGTTGACGAACACGAAAGCGCCCGCGCCCGCCATGGCGATCAGCACAAGCAGAATGGTGAAAAAGTTAGAGCCGTAGGTGACGAATGGGCGATGACGCATCTTCAGACGCGGCGGCGGAGGCGGTGCCGGCATGGGCTCAATCGCCTCTTTGGGGCTGCGTGGCGCAACGCGGCGCGTGCCCATGGAGGCCTGGCGCGCCGCTTCAGAAACATCGGTATTCAGATCAGGATCAGTCATGCGGGGCTTTTCAGCGGCCTTTGTTTGCGGCGCCGCCGCAGGTTTCAATCAAACGACTTTGCCAAGCGAATATGGCACGAATTCGCCGGCAGATCACGATGCTTTTTCGCACGCTTTGCCTCTGCAGCTTTCACCGCTCCTTCGATGCACCAATCCTGACCTCAGGCGCGCTCGAAAGCACCAGCAGACGGTCAGGAAACGTACCGGCGCATGACCAGAGACGCATTGGTACCACCAAACCCGAAAGAATTCGACAGAACTGTTTCGACGCCGCGCTTTTTGGCCGTGTGCGGCACAAGATCAATCGCCGTCTGCACGGACGGATTGTCGAGGTTAAGCGTCGGTGGCACCGTCTGGTCACGGATAGCCAGAATGGAGAAAATGGCCTCGATGGCGCCCGCAGCACCGAGCAGATGCCCGGTCGAAGATTTCGTCGAAGACATCGCCACCTTGGCTGCATTGTTGCCAACCAGCCGCTCGACCGCGCGCAACTCGATTTCATCTCCGACTGGCGTGGATGTGCCATGGGCATTGATATAGTCGAGTTCGCCGGCAGAAATGCCTGCTCGCTTGAGGGCAGCCTGCATGCAGCGAAACGCACCATCGCCATCCTCCGACGGCGAGGTGATGTGATAGGCGTCGCCAGACATGCCGTAACCGATCACTTCCGCATAGATTTTAGCGCCACGGGCCAGTGCGTGATCCAGCGCCTCGACAACAACAATGCCTGCGCCCTCGCCCATGACGAAGCCATCACGGTCCTTGTCGTAGGGCCGGGACCCTTTTTGCGGTGTCTCATTGAAAGCGGTGGACAGGGCACGGCAGGCAGCGAATCCCGCAATGCCAATGCGGGTTACAGACGATTCCGTGCCGCCGGCAACCATCACGTCCGCATCGCCCAGCGCCACAATCCGCGCCGCATCGCCAATCGCGTGGGCGCCGGTTGAACAGGCTGTGACAACCGCATGGTTGGGGCCTTTAAGCCCATGCTCAATCGACACATAACCGCCAGCCAGATTGATCAGGCGGCCGGGAATAAAAAATGGGGAGACACGCCGGGGGCCGCGCTCCTTGAGCAAGACAGCCGTCTCTGCAATGCCATTCAGGCCGCCAATACCGGACCCGATCATCACGCCTGTGGTGATCTGCTCTTCATAGGTCTTGGGGTGCCAGTTGGCATCATTGAGTGCCTGCGTCGCGGCCGCGACCGCGAACATAATGAAATCATCGACCTTGCGCTGCTCTTTTGGCTCCATCCACTGATCGGGATTGAAAGAGCCGCCTGCGCCATCCCCGCGCTTGATCTGACAGGCAATCTGGCACGGCAAATCAGACACATCGAAATTCTCGATGCGTGCTGCGCCGGATTTTCCCGCGAGAATGTTGGCCCATGTGGATTCGGCGCTGTTGCCAAGCGGCGAAACCATTCCAAGACCGGTAACGACGACACGCCGCAACATGAAGGCAATCCCATAAACAGGCGGACCGGGACAAGACCGGAACCGTTCAAGGAGATCGGATCAACTTCCCTGCACAGCGCATCGAGCAATGACACAGTCTACAGGGAAAAAAGGCGTGAACTGTCTCCAGCACACGCCTTTGATTGATTAGGCGGCTTTTGACAGGAACGACACAGCGTCGCCAACCGTCGCAATCTTTTCAGCCGCATCATCCGGGATTTCGACGTTGAATTCCTCTTCGAACGCCATGACGAGCTCGACGGTGTCGAGCGAATCGGCGCCGAGATCGTCGATGAAATGGGCTTTTTCGGTCACCTTTTCGGCGTCAACACCAAGATGCTCGATCACGATCTTCTTCACCCGTTCGGCGACATCGCTCATCGTATAGTCCTCGCTCGTTTGGCAGCCTTCAAGGCCGGCCACCCTCTGCCCGTGATGGCCCGCGAAGCAAGATGCGCCGCAGCCGTTTTGATCGATCCTGCCAAGCCCGTTTTATGGGCTTGCGTCAAGAGGGCCGACCGTTCGGCGCACGCAATAGCATAGCCCTGCGCCGCACACAAAATCAGAAATCAAGTGATCAACAGCTAACAATTTGAGTCGGGAAACAGCTGTAGCACACTGAATTGGCTTGCGATTGCATTGCGGCCGAAAACGGCCCCGGTGAAGGGGCCGCTTCGTCATCGGTTTCGCCTGGCAAAAATCAGCTTGTCAGGGATTCGCTTTGCGGGCGGTCAGTCCCAGTCCGATCAACAACACCGCGATGACCGCAATGGCCGCAAGCGTCAGGTTTGGAACGTAAAATGTCGTGTAAACCTCCCAGCCAAGCTGGCGCAGGATTTTCGACACGTCCGTGTAAACGCCAATGAGATGACCGCCCAGCGTGCCGGTAAGACCAAGCAACGTGGCTCCCACGAGCGCCAGAAATGCCATGACCCACCGCATCATGCCCCGCCAGACGGCCTGCCCGTTGGATTTGCGCAGCCAAAGGATGGCGGCCCAATAGCCTGTGGTCCAGGTTGCTGTCAGAATATGATTGCGCGCGATTGGCGATGCGGTGATCGCTTCACGGGGCCAGACGAAAACGCCGATGATATAGGCGGCAAGGCCGAATATCAGGGCTATCGTGAGCAGTGGCACAAGTGCCCGGTCAATGGTTACAGCCAGTTGGCTGTCAGATACGGCGCGGAACAGGATGGCGAGCGAGGCTGTCATCCAGAGCGCAATCGGGAAGTGAACGATTACAACGTGATAGGCGGCCATTATTCAGCTCCCCCTGCTTTGAGATGACGATTGATGGCAAAACCAAAGGCAAAAATGAGAGCCAACCCTGCCAGTATTGTCAGGTACCATTGGTTGCGGATGGCATCAGCGAATTCCGCCTCGATCCCGTAATGGGCGAGTTGTTCTTCACTGTGACGCTGCTTGACGGGCACCCCCTTGCGGATGGAATCGGCACCTCCATGGCGTGAGCTGTTCAAATGCGGCCAGCTAACCTGTCCTGGATAAAACAGCGTCACAGTCGCGGGTGCCGCTTTCCAGGGTGGCGTATCGCCTTCGAAGCGTTCCGCCTCCAGATCAGCACTGCGTCCAAACCCGACGGACATTGGCAGCGAAACATGATGCCACCGCCCTCCGGTCGCCTGCCGATGAATGGCGAAGGCCGCCTGATAAACACCGCCGTCACGGATGATCTTGTCTTCCATCGGCTTGGCCGTATCCATCTTCCGTCGCAGGGTGACATCCCACATGCCGTTCGACCAAGCCGCTATTCCGGCAACCGCGATGTCGGCACGGGAGCCATCCGGTGCGCGCAGGATGCGGCGGGGAATGGCATCCCCTTCCTTCCAGCCGGCCGCCGGATCAAACGCAATGGAAACGTCATCGCGCAAGGCGTTGACGCCATCCAGCCGCACCTTCCCGGTTTTGACAGCATCCAGTGTGAAGGCCCTGATCCCACCAGCCTTGGCTGGATCAAACATCAGGCGCGGCTGCTTCTTTTCGCCATCCCAGTTGGTCGCGTAGGGTGACTTGCCGGCATCACTCAGGCGGGCCGGACCGACATACTGATCATCGGCATAGCCAACAGGGTTAGAACGTGCCGCCCGCCAGTGCCAGAGATCCAGAAAGTAGCCAGCGCCGCCCAATCGCTTCTGATCCGCCTCCGGCAAGGTCGAGCCATATTGGCCCATGTCCTTGCGGGTGCCGGGCAAATATTTCGTTGGTTCATCCTGCCCCAGCGTTTTGCCGAGATAGGGATGGTCCTTCACCGCCTTGCCATCCGTCTCATCGGCAAAGCCTGCCAATTGCCCGCCGATGGCAATATAGCCGCCGTAGCGGCCGAATTCCGGCACGCTGCCGTCATCCAGCATCATGGCGATGCGGTCCTCGTGCAGCCCGTCACGCTGGGAACCGGGCTCAGCATTGCCTTTCACAGCCCAGGCACCATTGGTAAACACCAGCATATCGTGGTGGATACCGGCATTGGGTGATGGCCAGCGATACCGAAAGAAAACATCGGTGCCATTGAAAGCAGCCTGCACCTGCAACGGCACAGTCAATGTTTTTGGAATGCTGACGTGTTTTGTCGGGTCGTTCTGTACGACACCTGTGCCATGCGTAACCCAAGCCAGCAGCAAAGCGCCGCCGAAAAGAGCCACGGATGCGAGCAATCTGTTTTTTCCCATGATACATCCCCCACCGCAGTCATTGCGGCTTGGACGAAATCATCTGCCTATTATCATGCGTGGCCATGACATGGATCATGCACAATGCGCTTTGCGAATGTGCAAACTGGTGTTTGTCAGGCCCGCAAAGCCCGCAGGGCGTTGAGAATGGCCGCCACATCAATGAATTCCTGAAACAGTGCCCCTTGCACCGGTGTCAGAAATCCAAATGCGGCGGCCACCATGCCGGCAACCGATAACCCAATCCCCAGATAGACACTTTGCAGCGCAATAAATTTAGCGCGCCGTGCCGCACGGATGGCGGTGACAATGCCATCAAGCCTGTCCACCAGCAGAACGACATCGGCGGCCTGCGCTGACGCTGCCGCGCCACGCGCCCCCATGGCCACGCCAACGTCGGATACAGCCAGCGCCGGAGCATCATTGACCCCGTCGCCGACCATCATGGTGGGCGCGCGGGCATGTTCAGCGGCAACGGTGCGAACTTTTTCCGCCGGTGTGAGGTCCGCATGGATGGCATCAAGATCAAGCCCCTCCACCGCATTTTTTGCGATGGCATAGCGATCTCCCGTCGCGAGAATGATGCGTGTAATGCCAAGTTCACGCAGGGTTTTCAGCAAGGCTGGGACACCATCCCGGACGCCATCCTTCAATTCGATGAGGCCAGCAAGAACACCATTGACCGCCAGCGCGACCACCACGGTGCCCGGCCGTGGATTGCGCACAAGCAACGAACTACCTGCGTCACTGCGGGCCAGGACATAAGGCAAAGCACCAACAGCAACACGCAGGCCATCGACAGTGCCAGTAAGTCCCTCGCCCGCTGTTTCCGCCACATCCTCCGGCATCGACAGGATCATGCTGCGGCTGGCAGATTCAGCTACGAGCCGGCGCGCAATAACATGGGACGATACCTGATCGAGGCTGGCGGCCAGACGCAAAACCTCGTCAGCGCTAACGCTGTTGTAGGTATGAATATGCGCCAGTTCAGCCTCGCCATGGGTAATCGTGCCGGTCTTGTCGAGCACGATGGAGCGGATATCTGCCAGACGCTCCAGCACCTGCCCGCCCTTGACGAGAATGCCGCCAGCCGCAGCCTTTGACAGGCCCGAGGCAATGGCAACCGGCACAGCCAGAATCAAGGGACACGGTGTGGCGACAACCAGCACTGCAACCGCGCGGATGGGATCACCAGTCACGAGCCAGGCCGCCCCCGCAATCGCCAGCGTGACCGCCAGAAAGATCAGGGCGAAACGGTCGGCCAGCCGCGCCATCGGTGCCTTCGATGCCTGCGCCGCCTCCACCAGCCGGACAATACCGGCATAGGTGCTTTCGGAAGCTGGCCTGGCAGCCATGAGGTCGAAGGCGTTGCCGACATTGGTCGCGCCGCTCATCACACTGGCGCCCATGGCATGGCGCACCGGCAGCGATTCTCCGGTCAGTGTCGCCTGATCCAGCACAGCCATGCTGGCTGTCACGGTGCCATCGACCGGCACCACATCACCCTGCCGCACCAGCAGCCGGTCGCCGGCCACAATGGTTTCGATCGGCACATCCTTCAGGCCATCCGTCTCATAGCGCATGGCCGAGCGCGGCGCGCGCTCCAGCAATGCTGTCATCTCCCGCCGGGCGCGGCCATCGGCATAGGCTTCGAGATATTGCCCGCCCGCATACATCAGCGCGACAACAGCGGCGGCCAGATTTTCACCAAACAGCAATGCAGCTGTCATCGACAAGGCTGCGACAATATCAAGGCCAACATCACCGCGCCTGAGGCTGGAGATGATTTCCCACACGAGCGCAGCCAGCACCGGCAGCGCGACGGCAGCGAACGCCCGGTCGGCCCATAGGCTATTGCCCTGCCAAAACAGCCAAAGGCCGAGTGGCAGTCCGATGACGGGGATGACAATGAGGATGTGCCGCAGCAGGTGAAAGACGTGCATGGCAACAAATTAGAAGATTTCTAAATTATTGCTACTGTCCTAAATCAAAACGCTCACATGCGGTGCTGTGCTGCAACCCAGACGGGCGAGGCTTCCAGAAAGGTTTTAAGAATTTTCTGATGTCATGGGTGGGACGGACAGCCTGTGCTGCCGGCCCTGCCCGCTCACGGCGCGGCGGCGGGTGTTTTGCGTATGCGCCGCAGGGGCAACCCCCAAGGTGCGACCATGAGCATGAGTGTTTCCGGCCTCGATACCGGCGCGTCCCGCGCCGAAGCGGCGAAAATGCAGCAACTGAACACCGCTATTATCCAGCAGGCGGCAGCCGCAGAGAATGTCGAATCCGCAATTTTCAGCGCGAGCGTTGGACAAGCTGCGGAAACTCAGGCGGCGCTGACAGAGGGGATTGGCGAAATTCTGGATGTGACCACTTAAAAACGTGCCGGGTTACCCGGCCCGCTTACCGTGTTTCAGTCCTATTAAATCATCGCCATGCCGCCATTCACATGCAGCGTCTGGCCTGTGACGTAATTCGCCTCGTCGCTGGCGAGATAGACCACGGCCGCTGCAATATCTTCCGACGCGCCGAGTTTTCCAGCGGGCACGCGGCCCAGCACCGCTTCCTTCTGCTTGTCATTCAGCGCATCGGTCATGGCAGTCGCAATAAATCCGGGTGCGACGCAATTCACCGTGACGCCACGGCTGGCGACTTCCTGCGCCAGCGATTTCGACATGCCGATGATGCCGGCTTTCGACGCGGCGTAATTGCCTTGGCCCGGATTGCCGGTGACGCCGACGACGGATGTGATGGAAATAATGCGGCCCTGCCGGCGGCGCATCATGCCTTTCACGGCGGCGCGCATCAGTCGGAAGGAGGCGGTGAGATTGACCGCGATTACCTGATCCCACTCCTCATCCTTCATGCGCATGAAGATATTGTCGCGGGTCACACCGGCATTGTTGACGAGGATGTGCAGTTCACCCATCGCCGCTTCCGCCGCCGGCACCAGCGCCTCCACGCTTTCCGCGTCAGATAAATTCGCAGTCACGACATGAACACGGTCGCCGAGTTCGGCGGCCAGTTTATCCAGCGCTTCCCGGCGCGTGCCGGAAATGGCAACGGTCGCGCCCGCCGCATGCAGCGCTTTTGCGACCGCACCGCCGATGCCGCCGCTCGCACCTGTGACCAGTGCATTTTTACCCGTCAGATTGAACATGGATTTCGTCCTCAATTTTTTCTGGCGGCAATGAAAGCCGCAATATCATCCGGTGTGCCGATGGCGGTCGCCTGCGCACCATCGACAATGCGCTTGGCGAGACCGGACAGCACTTTGCCCGCACCAATTTCAATAAAATGCGTAACGCCCTGTGCGCCCATCCACGCCACGCTTTCGCGCCAGCGGACGGTGCCAGTGACCTGCTTCACGAGGCCATCGTAAATATCGGCAGGATCTGTCACCGCGACGGCGCGCACATTGGCGACCAGCGGCGCGGCGGGTGATTCAATTTTCACTTTCGCGAGCGCTTCCGCCATCGCATCCGCCGCCGGCTTCATCAGCGAGCAATGGAAGGGGGCGGAAACTTGCAGCAGCATGGCCCGCTTTGCGCCTTTCGCTTTCGCAATTTCAACTGCGCGCTCGACCGCTGCCTTGTGGCCGGAGACAACCACCTGCCCCGGGCCATTGTCATTGGCGGCATCGCAGACCTGCCCCTGTGCGGCTTCCTGCGCAACGGCAACGGCAACATCCCACTCAAGGCCCAGCAGCACCGCCATCGCGCCTTCGCCGACAGGCACAGCCTTTTGCATTGCGTCTCCGCGAATGCGCAGCAAACGCGCCGTATCGCTCAGGCTGATCGCGCGGGCGGCGGCAAGGGCAGAATATTCGCCAAGGGAATGGCCGGCCACGAAGGCCGCATCGCGTTTAAGGTCAACGCCTGCTTCGGCTTCCAGCACGCGCATGACAGCGACTGATACTGCCATCAGCGCTGGCTGGGCGTTGGCGGTCAGGGTCAGCTGGTCGAGCGGGCCTTCAAACATCAGAGCCGAGAGCTTCTGCCCAAGCGCACCATCCACCTCGTCGAAAACGGCGCGCGCGACAGGGAAGGCCTCGGCCAGGGCCCTGCCCATCCCGACTTGCTGACTGCCCTGCCCTGGGCAGGTAAAGGCGACACTCATGCTCATCTCTCCCGTGCTGATCATACCCGGACTGGCAGAGGCCCGGCGCGGGTGTCAAGGCATGAGACGGGCCCGTGCCGGCAGCCAGTGACCAAAAAGTCGCATGGGCGATTTGATGCGTATCAAGGACGGTGCGGTGCGCGTTCGGCAGGTTGCCGGTGGCGTCTCTTCCCCCTTGGCGCCTCTTCTGGCCGGCGGTCGTGCGCAAAACGCGGCTGCCGGTCTTGTTTTATTGGCTGACGGGTGGGAGGTTCCAGCAGACATGCGCATTGCTCTCCTCACCGATATTCATGCCAACCGCGAAGGTTTCGAAGCGGTTCTGGCCGATCTGGCCCAGCGGCAGACAGACCGTATTGCCATTCTAGGCGACATTGTCGGCTATGGACCGGACCCGGAATGGTGCGTCGATACCGCGATGCGGCTGACCGATGCCGGAGCGCATGCCATCATGGGCAACCATGATGCCGCTATCGGCCGTCCCGGCGAATCCATGAATGCCAATGCGCGCGCTGCCATCGACTGGACGCGGCTGCGGCTGAGTCCAACGCAAAGGCAATTTCTTGCTGGTTTGCCACTGTCGCACAGGCTTGGGGATATTCTGCTTGTGCATGCCAGCGCCAACGACCCCGGAAGCTGGACCTATATCACCAATCACCGCATGGCCACGCCGAGCTTTCAGGCTTCGGATGCGCGAATCATTTTCTGCGGTCATGTGCATGTACCTTCGCTCTTTACCTGTGACGGCCAAGGCGCAGTGCGTGACCATAAAATTCCCTGCAATATGCCGATTCCGCTGATGCGCTCGCGCCGCTGGCTGGGGGTTATCGGCTCAGCCGGGCAGCCGCGTGACGGCACGCCAGCGGCTGGATATGGAATATTTGATACAGAAACCAATGAATTGACATTCCGCCGTGTTCCATATGATTGCGATGCAACGGCAAAAAAAATTCGCGCCGCCGGCCTGCCAGAACCGCTGGCGTTGCGGCTGCTCAAAGGCATGTGATTCTGGAAGAGACGCCGATGGCCACCCGCCCGTACAAAGGCTTGCAGATTGATGGATTCACGCTGGGCGAAAAGCTGCATGAGGGCGGCTTTGCGACCATCTGGGAGGTATTTCACCCGGCCCACAGCGTGCCGATGCTGATGAAAGTGCCAACCATTCTTGACGGCTTTGATGGCCCAACCATCGTCGGCTTTGAAATCGAGCAAATGATCATGCCGCGCCTCAGCGGCATCCATGTGCCGCGCGTCATCGCGAATGGTGATTTTGATATCATGCCCTACATCGTCGTAGAACGCATACCGGGCGATACATTGATGCCGATTTTCAAATCTGCCCCGAGGCCGATAGGTGAAGTTATTTCGCTGTCGGAAAAAATCGCGATGGCGATGCACGCTGTTCATAAACAGCACGTGGTGCATCTGGATTTAAAACCAAGCAACATATTGCAGCGGACCAGCGGCGAAATGGTGCTGATTGATTTCGGCTTGTCGCGGCATGATCAGCTGCCGGATCTGCTCGCAGAAGAGTTCACCATCCCCATGGGCACCTATCCCTATATTTCGCCGGAGCAGGTGCTGGGACAGCGCAATGATTTGCGCAGTGATATTTTTGCCCTCGGCGCGATGATGTATGAACTAGCCAGCGGCAAACTACCGTTTGGCGAACCTGGCCGTGTCAAGCAGCTCAAGAAGCGTTTCTGGCGAACACCTGCGCCTCTGCGCAGCCTGCGGCCGGATGTGCCGGAATGGCTGCAAGAGGTTATCATGCGGGCGCTCGCGGTTGATCCCACCGAGCGCTATCAGTCCGCTGCGCAGTTGCGTTTTGATTTGTGTCACCCTGATCAAGTGGTCATCACTGAACGCGGTAAAAAAATGGAGACGGATTCGGTCATGACCATCTTCAAACGCTGGCGTTCCAGTAAAAATATCACACGGTTGCCGGAGCCTGTGACGATGGAGGCGCAAATCGATAAAGCGCCCATCATCATGGCTGCCGTTGATCTGTCGCCTGATATGGAAAAACTCGCGGACCGGTTATTATTCGCCGTGCAAAGAATGCTCGTCATCCAGCCTGATGCGCGCGTCGCCTGCATCAACGTGCTGAAAACGGCGCGGCTTGGCATTGATATTACAGTGGATGCGCAGGGCAACAATTTGCATGTGCAACGGCTTGTCGGATTAAAGCACTGGGCGCGGGGGCTGAAATTACCGGAAGAGCGCATTACATTTTCTGTGCTCGAACATAATGATCCTGCCAATGCTATCATCGAATATGCCAGCAATAACCATGTTGACCATATCATGATGGGCGCACGCGGGCATTCCACTACGCGCCGCTATCTCGGTTCAGTTTCGTCACAAGTCGTTGCTGAAGCGCCTTGCAGCGTGACCGTCATCCGTATTCCTCAAGATGGCACCGTTTTTGCCGCGCGCGAAACAGCACATCGCGAAATCCGTGTAGAAGCAGAAAAAATGGATTGATCAATCGCCTTTACGGAATACAAGTGCCTCTGCTGGCAGATGAGCATGACCTAGCGCGCCGTTTTTTGCATCAGATATTCCACAATCTGTGGCTTCAAATTCTGCCGTTCGCACGGATGATTTGCCATGAAATTGACAAGCCAGTCCTGACGCGCCTGCACAGGCAAGCGAGGAATTTTCCTGATCACTTGCCTCTCTGATGTGTGACACATGCCACATCCCTGCGCATAGGCTTCGGCTGGTGTCTGCGCTGCAACGGGCCGTGCCACAATGCACGCCACCAGCATGATTGCGGGAATGACGAGGCTGCGCATGGTGATCTCCTGCTCTGACATCGTTCAATACATAAATGGTGAGGCTGACCAGCAGGCGCGAGATGGCCGTGTTGCGACACATTGCCTAGGTTGACAGGCGCAAACACGACGCCAAGCGGGCCAATCACCAGCCTGATTGCCCTTCCCGCTGCGTCCGGATTAATGTTTTTCAGGGAGTCACGCATGAAAACTTTCCAGTCTGTCAGCCAATCCGAAAGCGACACCAACCTCACCAGCCGGCGTGCAGCGTGGCAGCGCCGTGCGCTTGACGAGAAAACCCAGGCCCTTCTTGCCGAAGATGCGCGCTATTTTCTGAAGCAATCGGTTTCCACGCCCTGCCTTAATGCTATTGCCAAAGCCGAGGGTATCTGGATCGAAGATGTGGCGGGCCGCCGTTACATGGATTTTCATGGCAACAATGTGCATCATATCGGCTATGGCCACCCGCGTCTGAAGCGCGCCATTGCCGAAGAAATGGACCGCCTGCCCTTTGCGCCGCGCCGGTATGCCAGCGCAACATCGGTTGCGTTGGCGCGCAAGCTGGCGGAGATTGCGCCTGGCACATTATCAAAAATGCTGTTCACAACCGGCGGATCGGACGCTGTTGAAGTGGCGGTTAAAATTGCACGGACCGCGACCGGCAGGCACAAGACCATTTCGTTCTGGGATGCGTTTCATGGTGCGGGATTTGGCGCATCGGCATTATCCGGCGAGTCACTGTTTCGTTCAGGCCGCGCCGCGCCGCTGATCGCGGGCGATCAGCATGTTGCGCCTTTTGCCTGCTATCGTTGCGCCTATGGCCATGATGTGGATGCCGATGGCCAGCCTTACATTGACCGCTGCAAGCTCGCCTGCGCAACAATGGTTGACTATGTGCTTTCGCGCGAAACGGATGTGGCCTGCGTTGTCGCCGAACCGGCACGCGCCGTGCCTTATATTCCGCCGCCCGGCTTCTGGCAGGCTGTGCGCGCGGCGTGTGACCGTCACGGCGCTCTTCTGATCTTCGACGAAATTCCCACGGGTCTTGGCAAGACCGGGAAAATGTTTGCCTGCGATCATGATGGCGTCGTGCCGGATATTCTCGTGATGGGCAAAGCACTCGGCGGCGGCATATTGCCGATTGCTGCCGTGATCACCAAACCTGAATTCGATGTCGGCGCTGATTATGCCTTCGGCCATTACACTCACGAAAAAAATCCGGTCACCGCACGCGCAGCGTTGACCACGATCGAAATCATTGAGGATGAGCGGCTTGTTGAAAATGCAGCGCAGGTCGGCGCAGCCGCGCTGGAACGCATGGAGCAGATGAAGAAAAAACACTCCGCCATTGGTGATGTGCGCGGGCGCGGATTGCTGCTTGGGCTTGATCTGGTCGTTGACCGTGCCAGCCGCACCCCGGCCAGCGAATTGGCTGAGGCTGTCCTGTATCGCGCACTTGATGCGGGCCTGTCCTTCAAGACCACTATGGGCAATGTGCTGACGTTGACGCCACCGCTGACGATAAGCGTGGACGAGATGATGCGTGCGCTTGATATTCTGGAAGATTCAATCGCTGCTGGCTAAGCAATTTATACCAGCATATCCACGGAACATTTACGCATTTGCCTTAACAGTGAGGGATGCGTCTCTCCTTGCCTGCCGGCTGGCCCAAATCCCTGATCTGGTTCATTATAACCGGCGTCCTTTTTCTGTTTCAGCTTTTCCCCTACACCGGCGTATTCCTGATGCTGGTGCTGGCGCCCTTTTGGTCCATCGTTCTTCTCAATATCGGTTTCGTGGCGCTGGGCGTGGAGGCGGTGATCGGGCGCATTGCCATTGTCTGGCTGCTCGCTCCGATCATCTGGTTCGGCGGTTACACCGTCGCCTTCTGGCAAAGCCAGCGTGCCTTTGACCAGCTCGGAGACGAGATTGCGGCTTTTAATGCCGGCAAGGCATTGCCGTTTGATTCGCGGGCACAAGACCTTGTGCTGACCACATCCGACTACAACATACCTGCGGGCGCGCTGGTACAGAATTATGATGTTCAGGCCGTTTACAAGAGTGCGCGCGGCTTGAAGACGGCCCAGCATATTTCCTACCAGCTGGGCGTTGACCCCCTTTGCAAAACCATCCGCTCTGATGCGCGCTATGGGGCCGCTTCTGTCTACGCAACTGGCGTGCGTGACGATGCCGGCACCGGCACGAAGCGCACGCGCACGATGACGCCGGGGCTCTGCATGATCCACGCGCCGCAAGACCCGCGCAAACCCGTCGTTCACATCGAAGCGAAGGATGAGAAGCGCAAGGGCTTTCTGTTGCCTGCAATACTCACGCGCATCACCCTTAGCGATGGGCAAGGACGGCGCGTTGAACTGATGCATGGCCGTGCCGCCATCCTGTCGGCATGGCCGAAACTGGCGATGGGCTGCGCGCTCAATTCCGGCGGCCCAAGCTGGGATTGCGACGCAGGTTTCATGCGGCAAAGTCAACAGGACGCTGGTGGCGCGGCATCCGCCAGCGACGTGATCGCGAAGGCGCTTGGTTTGCGTGCTGCCACACCGTCCAGCCGCCGCGATGCGCTGACAGCCATACCGGGCGTCGGTCTGCAAGATACTGTCAGCCGGCGCGAAGATACATCGCTGACCAATCTTGACCGCGCAATTGCTGACACCTCGATGCGTATCACGGTACATGATTTCGCTGGTCTGACGCAAAATACTGCCCTTTTGGTCAGCCGCGCTGATGGACTGGTCAGCGGGCTTCGCAACAGGCTGGCGGCGCAGCACCCCATTGCTGAGGGCATCAAGAATTTCGGCAACTTGATCGCAGCTTTGCCGGATGCGGAGTTCAAGCGCCGCGCGCCCGAGGTGCTGACCATTTTGCAAGGCGCCAGGGAGATCAACCTGGATAATATGGCGATCAATCTGGCCTATCGCCTCGCCGATCTTGGCCCGGCCGCATTGCCGCTGCTTGAGCGCTATGCCTTTGAGAAGCCTGTGCGCTGGGCAGGGTCGCCATATTTCGCCCTGTGCCGGCTGGGCGCACCAGCCGCGCATCATGCCGAGAGAATTGCGCAAACGCTATATGCGAACGGCCCCTCCTATACGACCCAGCGCAAGTCAGAATCCCATATGGCCGCCTATATTACACTGCTGCGCTTTGGCCGGCGCGACCTTCTGGCCGGCGAACATGACGCCGATAGCCAGTATCGCCGCAAGGATTACGCCTATTGGTCGCAAACCATCACGCCAGCCAGCCCGGCTGATGATTGCACCGCGAAAAATGCACCGCGTGGGAGACAATAGACGCCCCGGGAATTTTCAGGCTATCCCGCTGCTGTTACCGTGCGCGTAAATTCCGCAACGCTTTGCGCTTTCACCGCATCCCAATCCCACGCAATACCGATATCATGCGACAGGGGTGCAATAGCAAAGCCATTTTCTACGCGCATCCCTTCTGTTGTCAGCGTATCAAGCTGCGGAATATATTCGACATATTTTCCGTTTGGCACCGCGCAGGTGAGGCTGACATGCAGTTCCATGAGGAAATGCGGACAGACCGGGATATCAAAAGCCTCGGCGGCATGGGCAACCTTCAGCCATGGCGTGATACCGCCAATGCGCGCCACATCCACCTGCACGATGGAACACGCGCCTTTCTGCATATAGTCACGGAAATGACGGATGGAATAAAGGGATTCACCTACGGCAATGGGCGTTGATGTGGATTGCGAGAGCCTGACATGGCTATCGCAATCATCCGCCGGCAACGGCTCTTCAATCCATGCCAGATCGAGATCGGAAAAGCGCCCGGCGCGGCGGATGGCTTCATCCAGCATGAAACCCTGATTGGCATCGGTCATGATTTCAAATTCATCACCGACAACCTTGCGCACGGCGCTGAGGCGCGCCACATCCTCGCTGACATGGGGCCGTCCAATTTTTATTTTCGAGCCGCGAAACCCGTTGGCTTTCGCTTGCACGGCATCATCCACCAGCGCGGCTGTTTCGATATGCAGCCAGCCGCCTTCTGTGGTATAAAGCGGCCTGCGGTCAGCTGCGCCGCCCGCCATTTTCCACAGCGGCATTTTCTGTTTACGGCATTTCAAATCCCACAGTGCGGTATCAATGGCCGCAAGCGCCAGCGCGGAGATCGCGCCAATTGTCGTGGCATGGGTGAAGTATTCCAGATTGCGCCAGACCGCTTCAATGCAATCGCCATCCTGTCCGATCAGGCGGGGCCCAAGATGATCCGCCAATAGCCGCATGACAGAAGAGCCGCCGGTGCCGATGGTGTAGCTGTAGCCGGTGCCGCTTGCGCCATCGCTGTCGGTGATCGTGACAATTGGAGTCTCCTGCGACACGAAACTCTGGATCGCATCGGTGCGCTTCACCTTCGGCACCAGATTGACCATGCGCATTTCAATTTTTTCGATTTTTGCCACAGTGCGCCTCCCATTTTTAAAGTATTAGGCCGTGTGACCGGCTTCGGTGCAAGGCACGCCAGGCATAGCCGCTGTGGATGGCCGCTGAGGATGGCCGTTGCGCGTCCGAGTGCTATTCGCAACACGATGGAGTATCAGATGACACGTGCCAAAAACTGGACAGACACCGGCGACAGTCTCACTCGCAGCCTGACTTTTGCCACTTTCGCGCAGGCGATGCAGTTCATGGCCGAGGTTGCGGTGTATTGCGACAAGGCTGACCATCACCCGGATTGGCGCAATGTCTATAATCGGATCGACATCGTGCTCACGACGCATGATGCTAACGGCGTAACCGGCAAAGATGTGGCGCTGGCTGCGCATATGAATGCTGTTTTTATGCGGCTTACGGGCTAAATGAACAGCGGCTTGGCCAGCATGAGCCACAGCACAGGCGGCAAAAATTGCAGCAGCGACGGTTGTTCTTTTTTGACTATGCTGCGCACGAGAAAAATGATTGCCGCGATACATAGTCCGCCGAGTGTCAGCACCGCTGGAAAAAGCTGCATAGCCCGTCGCCGCAGGCGACGCGCTGCACCATCAATCGCCATCAAGGCCGCGCATGGCATGAGCGACCGCGCAATCACAACGTTAACCGGTGCCCGTTCTTGTTCTCGTCCATGCCATTGGGTTTTCCGCGATTGGCAACGCTGGGTTGGCATGTTCAACACACAAATCATTCCGATGCGATCCTTGCCAAGCGGCCGCAAGGCCTTGCACGTCGGCCATTCCCCTGTATAAGCGCGCCATCCGTTTCGGCCGGGGGCTGAACGGAGGGCGGAGCGTGCTCCGTAGGGTTTGAACCCGCCACTGGCGGCAACAACCCGTCCTCCCGTGTTCCCGCCTTCGTTTTTCGGGCCGTTTGCCTTTCTGTAAGGCCGTCTCGAAGGGCTCCGCGCCAGATGGATCGCAGGAAAGGCTTCAATCCGTATCAGGTTTGGCGTTTCCCGTGCATGCAACCGATGGCGCGCGGCCTGATCCCTGATCCGGCATGGTGCCATCCCCGTGAAAGGCAATCGCCCTATGGCATTGTATGAGCACATCCTTATGGCCCGTCAGGACGTGACGGCCCAGCAGGTCGAGGCCCTCGTTGAGCAGTACAAAACTGTGATCGAGGCGGCCGGCGGCCAGATCGTCAAGAACGAATATTGGGGCGTGAAGTCCCTCGCCTACCGGATCAAAAAGAACCGCAAGGCGCATTTCCAGCTTCTCGGTATCGACGCGCCGCATACTGCGCTGAACGAGATCGAGCGCCAGATGGGCATCAATGAAGACGTGATCCGCTTCATGACCATCAAGGTTGAAGCCATCGAGGAAGGCCCGTCCGCCATGCTGCGCAAGCGTGATGACAGCGACCGCCGCGATGATGATTTCGGCGCGCCGCGCGGCCGCATGCCGTCTGGCCGGGCACCGCGTGGTGACCGTCCGTTCGGTGGTGACCGTTCATTTGGTGACCGCCCTGACCGTGGTGACCGCGCCGAGCGTGGTGATCGTGCAGAAGCCCCGGCAGAAGGAATCTGATCCATGTCCGCAGCCCGTCGCCCGTTTTTCCGCCGCCGCAAGTCCTGCCCGTTTCAGGGACCGAATGCGCCCGTGATCGACTACAAGGATGTGCGCCTGCTTTCGCGTTACATTTCCGAGCGTGGCAAGATTGTGCCGTCGCGCATCACGGCGGTATCCGCCAAGAAGCAGCGTGAATTGGCCCAGGCCATCAAGCGCGCCCGCTTTCTTGGTCTGCTGCCTTACGTGATCAAGTAAGATCGTTCAGGCGCGGGCTTTGATCCGCGCCTGTTTTTCTCGTTGGGCGGGGTCATGCACCCCGTTCTAACCGTTTGAATTGTGCGCACAC
>JBOFCU010000009.1:0-1811 GCA_051646285.1 Beijerinckiaceae bacterium | reverse complement strand
CGCCATAAGCTCTGCGTCATACTGCGTCTCGGGCAGGCGCAGAAGCCCCGCGCCCGACATGTCGGAGACCTCGGTCGCCCGCGCGCCGGTGAGGTGCATCCCGATGATATCCTTCGCAAAACAAAGTGTTCCTGCGCGGGAATAGGTCTCGGGCTGGTTGGCCTTGAGCCAGGCCAGAAGCACCGGCGTTTGCGAGGGCCAGGGCTGCTGAAGGCAGATGTCGTAAAGCGCAGCCCCCCGTGTGGCGGCCAGATCGGTCGCAAGCTGCGCGGCACGGCTGTCGAGCGACTGGATCCCCAGAAGCGGCGCGCCTTGCTTGTCGAGAAGATAGAGGCCATTCCCGTGACCGGCGAGCCCGATGGCCACGATGCGTTCCGCCGCAACGCCGGCATTGGCCAGACAGCCAGAGATCGCAGCGCAAGCATTACGCCACAACTCGGTGACCGGGCGCTCGACCATGCCGGGCGCGGGCTTGATCGTGGTTCCATCCACACCATGCCGTGCAACTTGCCGCCCGGTTGCGTCAAAGAGCACAGCCTTGACGACCGTGTTGCCGATGTCGATGCCCAGGATCAGATCACCCTGCATGATTGTAGATCTCCCATGCCTCGGCGCCACTCGCGCGGTCGTGGATGATGGCCATCAGGGCTGCGACAACGGCCTGCGGGTTGGCGTGCTGATAGATGTTGCGACCATAGACCAGTCCGCGCGCACCCTGCGCGATCAAGGCTGCGGACTTCTCCAGCACAATGCGCAAGTCTTCCTTGCCGCCACCACGTGCCAGAACAGGAACCCGCGCGGCCTCAATGACCTTGTGAAAGTCGTCGGCGTTTGTCGTGGGGTCAGCCTTGATGATGTCCGCCCCCATTTCGGCTGCGACGCGCACAAGCGTCACGATCTTCTCTGCGTCACCATCCACCTGATACCCACCGCGTATGTCATTGGGCAGCATGACCAGCGGCTCGATCATCAGCGGCATTCCGTATCTTGTGCAATCTGTCCGCACCCTTGCGATGTTGCGCACACATTGGCGGAACAGGTCAGGCTCGTCTGGCAGCATGAAGAGATTGACGACCACGCAGGCGGCGTCCATCTCGACTGCCGGCAGGACGGGATCGTCACATTGCAACTCGGCCCACATGACGCGATGGCGTGACGCATTGTATGGATTGCCCATATCCAGACGCATGACGAGCGCCGGCTTTTCGTGGTCGGGTCGCGATTGCAGCAGATCGGCTTGCCCGTAGGACATCTGGATCGCGTCCGGGCCTGCATTGACCAGCATATCGACCACAAGCCCCATATCCTCCAGCCCGTTCAGGAAGCTTGGTTCGTTGCAGACGCCATGGTCAATGGCGACGTCAAGGCAGCCGCCACTCTTGAATAGCCGGTTCATTCTGGCCTTGCTGGAAATCTTCATGTCATGCACCCGTTTGAGGGGTCAGGCTGACCCCATGGAAAGTGTTGAGGTCGTCGAGAAAGCGCGCCGTTTCCTGTGCGCGCTCGGTGTCGGACCAGCCAAGTTCTTGCGCCATGATCCGGCTGACGGCGTCAATCAGCGGCAACGACAGCTCACCCCGGATTGCGCAGGGGCTGCGACGTTGAAGGACATCAGCCAGACGAAGGGCGTGCTCTTCCCGCATGAAGCGGATCACCTCGCGCCTGGTCAGTTGGGTTCCGGGCAGCGCTGCATCCGGCCCCTCTGCACAGAACCGCGCGACGCTGAATGCGCCCGCGCCATAGAGATCGACCAGATGGTTGGCGCGCTCGGCGCCCAGCTTGAATTCAGCAGCCAGTCGATCCCGGGTGGT
>JBOFCU010000101.1:0-9627 GCA_051646285.1 Beijerinckiaceae bacterium | reverse complement strand
TGCGTGCCCGCCGTAAGGAAGGCTTTATTTCCGTCATCGCCATTTTTTCCTTTATAGGCATCATGCTCGGCGTCGCGACGCTGATTGTCGTCATGTCGGTGATGAGTGGCTTCCGCAAAGAGCTTTTGTCGAAAATCATCGGCGTTAATGGTCATGCCTATATCGCGCCGATTGACCAGCCGCTGAATGATTTTGCGGCTGTTGCGGACCGTGTTGAAAAAGTGAAGGGCGTGACGCTGGTTGTGCCGATGGTCGAGGGGCAGGCCTTTGCATCATCGGCCAATTCGCAAAGTGGCGGCGGTGTCATCGTGCGCGGTGTGCGCGAGAAAGATATCAAGAAAATTGATTTTATCGCCAAGAATATCCGTGGCGGCACGCTGGACGGGTTTGAAAGCGAAAAAGGCATCGCCATCGGCAAGCGTCTGGCTGATCAGCTGGGTGTGCAGGCCGGTGACACGGTGACGTTGATCAGCCCCAAAGGTGCATCCACACCTTTTGGCATGGCGCCGCGTGTGAAGGGGTATCCTGTCACGGCGATTTTTGAAATTGGCATGTCGGAATATGATTCCGCCTTCATTTATATGCCGCTGGATGAATCCCAGCTCTATTTCAACCGCGAAGATGATGTGACCGCCATCGAGGTTTTTGTTGAAGACCCGGACCGGATGGATGATTACCGCACAAAGATAGAGGATGCTCTGCAGCGGCCCGGATTTGTATCTGACTGGCGCCAGCGCAACCGCACATTTTTTTCCGCCCTTGAAGTGGAGCGCAATCTGCAATTCATTATCCTGTCGTTGATTGTGCTCGTGGCGGCACTGAATATCGTGTCCGGCCTGATCATGCTGGTGAAAGATAAATCATCAGATATTGCCATCCTGCGCACCATGGGTGCAACACGCGGCTCGATCATGCGCGTGTTTCTTATCACGGGCGCATCCATTGGCATTGTCGGCACATTGGCGGGATTGCTGATCGGGCTGCTGTTCTGCTGGAACATCCAATCCATGCAGGATTTTCTCTCGCGCATGACCGGCACGCAATTGTGGGACCCCACGGTCCGGTTTTTAACGCAGGTTCCAGCCGTCATTAGCCCGAAAGAAGTTTCCTCCATCGTGCTGATGGCGCTTGTTCTCTCGTTGCTGGCAACGCTCTATCCATCCTGGAAGGCGGCTAAAACAGACCCGGTGGAGGCCTTGCGGTATGGTTGAGCGCGAACCGGCTCTTGTATTGTCACAAGTGGCGCGCCGTTACCGCGAAGGCGTCGGCACGCTCGATGTTTTGCGTGGCGCTGACCTTTCGCTTTACCCCGGCGAAGCTGTGGCGCTGGTTGCGCCATCGGGCGCAGGAAAATCCACATTGCTGCATTGTGCGGGATTGCTGGAAAAACCAGATGGCGGCGAAGTCATCTTGCAGGGATTGCCGACAGTCGGCATGAGCGATGCACAGCGCACGGCCTTGCGCCGCACGCAAATTGGCTTCGTTTATCAATTCCATCATTTGCTGCCGGAATTTTCGGCGCTTGAAAATGTCACCATGCCGCAATTGATTGCCGGGCTGGACCGGGCGGAGGCGGACAAGCGCTCCACGGAGCTATTGTCATTTCTGGGCCTGAAAGACCGGCTGACGCACCGGCCTGCTGAATTGTCCGGCGGGGAGCAGCAGCGCGTTGCCATTGCGCGCGCTGTCGCAAATGCGCCGCGCCTGTTGTTGGCCGACGAACCCACCGGCAATCTCGATCCAAAAATTGCCGATCATGTGTTTGATACTCTGATTTCGCTTGTACGCGCCACCAAGCTCGCCGCTTTGATCGCCACCCATAACATGGAACTGGCAGGGCGCATGGACAGGCGCATTACAATTCGCGACGGATTGGTGGTCGAACTGGGCTGACGCATCTCAAAAAAGCGCCGGCTGTGCAGCGGCTTTTCATAAAACTACGGCATTTAATAGTGCATTAACCAGACTTTCCAGCACCAGACGGCGTATCAATTTCGTCTATCGACAATAGAACATACATAGAACAATATAGAACAATCAAAGAACGCAGGAGGTTCTCGTGATTGTTGAATTTGTTAGGAACTGTGCAGAACTTATCGCCCTGTTGCTGTTTGTCGCGATGGTCAGCCTCTGGGCTTCACTGTTAAATGGTGGTTTCAGCATGGCATAAACTGTGTGCTCGTCACGCCGCGCGACAAAGATTTGATGCCAATAGGCTGAGTGCACGTTAGACATTGGCTCATCGCACAGGTGCGATACATGGCAACGGGATGATGGAATGAGCCGTATTTTGCAGGAGGTCGGGTTTGTCCATCTCCATGTCCATTCAGCCTTCTCCCTGCTTGAAGGCGCTTTGCCGATAGGCACGCTTGCCAAATTGGCCAAGACCGACAAAATGCCGGCGCTTGCGCTCACGGACACCAACAACCTGTTCGGTGCGCTCGAGTTTGCTGAAAAAATGGCCGGCACGGGCATTCAGCCGATTGCGGGCATTCAGCTCGCTGTCTCATTTGGTGACGCAGAGCCAACGCGCCTCGGCAAACCCGAAATTTATCCGTCGATTGTTTTGCTCGCCGCTACAGGGGAGGGGTATGACAACCTCCTGCATCTGGGCAGCCACGCATTTCTGGATTCCGAAGCCACGCAAGGTCCGCATGTATCATGGGATCTCGTCAAGAAATATGCAGCGGGATTGATAGCGCTGACGGGCGGCGGCAATGGGCCTGTGGATCGCGCCATTCGCGAAGGAAAGCAGCCTGTCGCTGCACAATATCTCGATGATCTGGCCCGCACATTTGACAATCGCCTGTATGTTGAATTGCAGCGCCATGGCCTGGATCAGCAGCGCAGTGTCGAGCCGCAATTGCTCGATTTTGCTTACCGCAAAGGTCTGCCGCTGGTTGCGACCAACGACGCCTATTTTGCAAAAGCGGATGATTACGAAGCGCATGATGCGCTTGTCGCCATCGCTGAAGGCCGGTTGGTATCGGATGATACACGCCGCCGGCTGACGCCAGAGCATTATTTCAAGTCGCGCAAGGAAATGCAGAAATTGTTTGCCGATGTGCCGGAGGCTGTCGCCAACACTGTCGAAATTGCCATGCGCTGTGCATTCCGCCCCAAGAAGCGCGGCCCCATTCTGCCAAGATTTACCAGCGGCCCGAAGGCAGGCGAAGACTCTGAAGCGCATGAATTGCGCTCACAAGCCCATGCAGGCTTGTCTGCGCGTCTGGCGGCGCATGGACCGGCAGCAGGGCTTACGGTAGACGACTATACGGCGCGTCTTGATTTTGAGCTCGATGTGATTACCCGCATGAAATATCCGGGTTATTTTCTCATCGTCGCCGACTTCATCAAATGGGCCAAGTCACAGGATATTCCGGTAGGCCCCGGCCGTGGTTCCGGCGCAGGATCGCTTGTTGCATATTCCCTGACAATCACGGATCTTGATCCATTGCGGTTTGGCCTGCTGTTCGAGCGTTTTCTCAATCCAGACCGCGTGTCGATGCCCGACTTTGATATTGATTTCTGTCAGGATCGCCGTGACGAAGTGATTTCCTATGTCCAGGAACGCTATGGCCGCGGCCGCGTCGCGCAGATTATCACATTCGGCACATTGCTGGCGCGCGGTGTGATGCGCGATGTCGGGCGCGTGCTTGAAATGCCATATGGTCAGGTGGACCGTCTGACGAAACTTGTTCCGCAAAACCCGGCCAAACCTGTTACGCTTGCTCAAGCCATCGCTGACGAGCCGCGCTTGCGGCAGGCAGCTGAAGAAGAGCCGGTGGTGCAGCGCATGTTGACCATCGCGCAAAAATTGGAAGGGCTTTATCGTCACGCATCGACGCATGCTGCGGGCATCGTGATTGGCGACCGGCCATTGGATGAACTGGTGCCGCTGTATCGCGATCCGAAATCTGATATGCCAGTCACCCAGTTCAATATGAAATGGGTTGAGCCCGCCGGTCTGGTCAAATTCGATTTTCTCGGGCTTAAAACGCTGACCGTTTTGAACAAGGCGGTCGCCTTGCTGAAACAGCGCGGCATTGCCGTGGATTTGTCTGATATTCCGCTGGATGATCCACGCACATACGAGATTTTGGGCCGGGGCGAAACTGTCGGTATTTTTCAGGTGGAAAGTGCGGGCATGCGCCGTGCCCTTGCCGAAATGCGTGCCAGCCGTCTGGAAGATATTATTGCGCTGGTTGCTCTTTATCGCCCGGGGCCCATGGCCAATATCCCGGTCTATTGCGCGCGCAAGGCTGGCCTTGAACAGCCGGATTATTTGCACCCCCTCCTGCAACCCATTCTGGAAGAGACCTACGGCATCATCGTCTATCAGGAACAGGTGATGCAGGCAGCGCAGATTTTGTCGGGCTATTCGCTCGGTGAAGCAGACTTGCTACGCCGTGCCATGGGTAAAAAAATAAAATCCGAGATGGACAATCAGCGCGAGCGATTTGTTTCCGGTGCAATTGAACGCGGCGTTCCAGCACCGAAAGCCAAGGAGATTTTCGATCTTCTGGAAAAATTCGCAGATTATGGTTTTAACAAAAGCCACGCTGCTGCATACGCCGTAATTTCCTATCAGACTGCCTGGCTCAAGGCGAACCATCCTGTTGAATTTATTGCGGCATCCATGACGCTGGACATGGGCAATACCGATAAATTGTCCGAGTTCCGTCTTGAAGCGAAGCGGTTGGATATTCGCGTTGAGCCACCATCCGTCAATGCATCTGGTATTGATTTTGATGTGCGTAACGGTGTGATTTATTACGCGCTGGCTGCGGTCAAGGGCGTTGGCAAACAAGCTGCCGAGCATATTGTCGAGCGCCGCGCTGATAAACCTTTCAGCAGCGTCACTGATTTTGCGCAGCGCATTTCTGCCCGCATTGTCAACAAGCGCACGCTGGAATCATTGATCGCAGCTGGCGCGATGGATGCGATGGAACCGGATCGCGCCCGCGTTACAGCGATGGTCGATCAAATCCTCAGCATCGCAAACCACGCGGCGGATGCCAGCACGAGTGGCCAGAATGACATGTTTGGTCTGTCATCGAATGATGCCATTCGCATCACGCATGTTGAATCATGGACGCCCCATGAAAAATTACAGCGTGAACATCAGGCCGTGGGATTTTATTTGTCAGGTCATCCTCTGGATGATTACGGCACGGTGCTGAAACGTAACAACGTGCAGAGTTTCAGCGCCTTTTTACAATCTGTGCGCAGTGGCGCGACGGCTGGCCGTCTTGCAGCGAGCGTGCTGGGCCGCACGGAGCGGAAAACCAAAAGTGGTGCCAAACTTGGCATTATTGTGCTGTCGGACACGACAGGGCAGTTCGAGGGAACACTTTTTGCTGAAAAACTCAATCAGTACCGTGATCTTCTTGAGGTTGGTTCTCTTGTTCTGCTGTCAGTCTCCGCCAGTCTGGATGGTGATGAGGTGCGTGTGCGCATTCAACATGCTGAGCCGCTTGAAAAACTTGCGACCCGGCAGAGTGGTAACATGAAAATCTTTCTGCGTGAGGAAGCGCCGTTGCCAAGTGTATTGGCACGCCTGAAAGATAAAGGGGATGGTGAGGTGAGCTTTATCGCCATGCTCGATGGTGGCCGCCGCGAGGTAGAAGTCAAGCTGCCGGGCCGTTTCAAAACAACGCCACAAATTGCTGGCGCAATTCGCAGCGTGCCCGGTGTGGTTGCGGTAGAAATGGCCTGAGGCAAATTCGTCTCTGATTTATTCAGTCGTTGTTTTGTCGCGTGGCAGGGATTGCATCCAGTGCAGCAAGGCGCGATCATGCAGCAGCGCCATCAGCTCTTTCGGGTGAAGCCAGCTGCGCAAATCATCAAGTGACTTTGCATCGGTTAATTTCGCAACGGCAACGGCACGGTCGCGGTTGATGTCGCCTGATTTTCGCTTTTCACCAGGCGGCAGCATATCCACATGTGCATCAAATAATGCCCTGTTATCATGCATCGCCCGCAACGGGTCTGCATCATCAAATCCAAGTTTGGCCAGCGTTCCTGTAAGGTCGTTTGCGCGGATGACGATCGCAGGCGGAGCCGCTTCGTCAGGTGTCTGCAACAGGCCAACTCCGCGTAACGCCAGCCCCGCCGCCAGCGTGCCGCTGATTGATGACAGCGGAATGGCAAGCAGCAGGCCAAGAATGGTCGGTGACATCCACAAAAACAGCGAGGTCGAAATTGTGAAGGCCGTGATGCCGGCAAAAATACCAAGCAGAACATGGCTGCGATGACGGCGCACAATGTCCTTTAATGGAATGGAACCATCCCCACGCCGTTGCGGATTCCACCCCGTATCCCGGCCTGCAATAATTTGGAAGACCGAACCGGATTGGATCACCATCAGTATAGGCGCAAACATGGCGGACAGAATAATTTCAACAATGGCAGAGATGGTCAGTCTGATTGCACCGCCGCATTTGCGCCGCACCTCGCCATCGATCATTGTCAAGATAAACCCGAAGGCTTTCGGCGCCAGCAAAATGGCCATGGTGACAACAAACAGCGACAGGGCGCGCTCGGGATCAAACCGTGGCCATGCGGGAAAAAGCGTAAACTCATCAGTGAAGTATTCCGGCCGGATATACATTGTCTGCAGGACAAGGGTAATACCCACAACCAATTGCGCCAGCCAGAATGGCGAAGCCAGATAGCCCATGATGCCAGTGGCAAAATGTTGCCGGGTCGCCATGCGCAGCCCTTTTGCGCCGATAATGCGCGCGTGTTGTAAATTGCCCTGGCACCAGCGCCTATCACGCACGGCCAGATCAATCAGTGTTGGCGGGCTTTCTTCGTAACTGCCTTCGGCATCCGGCAGCATGTAAACGGTGTAACCGGCGCGCACCATTAATGCCGCTTCGACAAAATCATGGCTGAGAATATGGCCGCCGAATGGTGGTTTGCCTGAAAGGTCGGGCAACCCGCAATGGGCTGCAAAGGCGCGCGTGCGGATAATGGCATTGTGGCCCCAGTAATTGCCTTGCTTGCCGGACCAGAGCGCAAGCCCCGTGGCTATCACCGGGCCATAGACCCGTGCTGCAAATTGTTGGAGCCGCGCAAACAGCGTGTTGCGATTGATGATCAGCGGTAGCGATTGGACAATGCCTGCATCAGGATCGGCCTCCATCGCGCGTGTAAGCCGCAAGATGCAATCACCGGTCATCAAACTGTCAGCATCAAGCACCAGCATATGCGCGTAGCTGCCGCCCCAGCGCGTAACAAAATCGGCAATATTACCGGCCTTGCGATGGGTGTTCAGCGGACGATGGCGATAATAAACCCTGTGATCGTCACCTAGCCGTTCGCGCATGGCCAGCATTGCCCGTTCTTCCGCAATCCACGCGTCCGGGCGCGTCGAGTCCGATAGAATAAAATAATCGAATGCCGGGCCCTGGCCAGTTGCATCCACAGATTCGCGAATGGCCTGCACGGCCGCAAATACACGCGCTGTTTCTTCATTATAAACCGGCATGAGAATGGCGGTACGTTCTCTCAGCGGTGTTGTGTCAGCCGATTTCTTTCTGCGTCCATACATCAGCAAATAAACAAAGCCGGCGACGGCGCTGGTGAAGGCCAGCGCAATCCATGAAAAGTTGACGGTAAACAGCGCAACGAGAATATACTGAAGCACGGTTGTCGTGCCGACCGACACCACGGCATACATCTCTGTCACGCCATACAGGGTGAGCAGTAAAGCCCCGCCAAAAACAAACAGCCGTATGAGTTGCGGATTTTGCCGTGAAGAGGAATTGATAAAGGCCCGGCGCTCGCTGCCCTGCCATCTTCTGAGCGACTGAACCGGCATCGCCAACGGATTTTCCGGCGGCAGGGCAGGATCACTGGCGTAGACCTGTTTAGCGGATTGTTCTGTCTTCACATCTGTCATCATCAGGCGGTCCAGCGATAGAGCCATGTTTCGGTGATGGGCGTTCCGCCCGATTGCATCAGCAGACGCAATTCACACAGGCTCTCATTGCCGGGGTCCAGTTCAAAAATAACACGGCATACTTTCCGTTCCGAATAGGGCAGAATACGCATATTCACGATTGTGCCTGCGCTCGTTGTCAGAGAAGGCGTCATTTCCATCATGGTGCGCGCCTCGCCCAGCATGTCGCCGGCAAAATCGACAATGAATTTGCGCCGGCGGTTGCCGCTGCCGCGGCCGATGCGGGTTTGCGTCACTGTGGCAAGCGGCGGCCGTTCCGGCGGCTGCCAGCACCAGAATTGCCGATAGGCGAAAGTGGCCTCACCACCGGGTTGCAAGGCAACCCTGGGCCGCCAATAGGCGATGATGTTGTCATTCATATCCGAGTCGGTTGGAATTTCGACAAGCTGGAGTGCACCAGCCCCCCAGTCGCCAATCGGCTCGACCCACAGGCTCGGCCGGCGTTCCAGCCTGGCGTCATCATCCTGAAACAATGCAAAATCGCGTTCACGTTGCAGCAGGCCGAAACCGCGCGGGTTGTCATCAGCAAAAACGGAAACCTGCAGCGTGGCCGGGTTACGCAGGGCGCGCCATACCCACTCGCCATTGCCGCGCAGAATCTGCAGGCCGCCAGCTTCAAATACAGCAGAGCGCACATCATCGGCGCTGCGCCGGTCACCGGGGCCAAACAGATAGGTGCTCGACATCGCACCAATGCCGAAATGGTCAATCGGCTGCCTGGCAAACAGCGTCGTCTCCGCATCAAGGATGGTCACTTCGCCCGGCCTGATGGTCGCGCGCAAAACGCCTGCGGCACTTTCCGAGTCAAACAGTGCGTGCGCTACGATGGCGCCGTTGCCGCCGGCAGGACGCTCAATCCAGAACGCGCGGAAAAAGGGAAATTCCTCGCCCCGCGCTTCGGCCACCTTCAGGGCGAGCGCGCGCGCCTGAATGCCGTAGGTCTGCCCCCGTGCAATGGCGCGAAAGAACGTAGCGCCCTGAAAAGCGGCGACCTCGCGGTCCTTGCCATCCACCGCATCACCAAACAGTTTGAATCCGGAAAAGCCTATGTCAGGCAAACTACTGGGCGCCGCCAGACGGCCAAAATCAAAGCGGCTGGCATCGTAGGGCAGGCGGCGCACAATGCCGTCTTCCACCGCGAACAAAACCACCGGGTCTTTGAAAACAAAGCCCCGATGCAGCGGTTCGACCGTTGCACCCGCATTGTCGCCAGCAAACAGCAGAGATTGGGGTTTGGCGCGAATGCCACTATATTGTTCAGATGTGAGCGACTGGAACGTGTCAGGCAAGTCGTTGGCCGGGGCGGCATAGGGCCGTCTTGCCAATCCACGCGCATAGTCGATCAGCCGTGCCGTCTCAAAACGCTGGCCATCGCCGGGCAGGGTGGCAGCTTGCTGGCTGTGAGCGGGGTGCGATGTGCTCATTGCCAGAAAACCCAGCCCGCCCTGAACCATGGCGCGGCGCGAAAGGTGTCTGGTTCTGTCCGGCAATGCGTTCATGAAGGAATCCAGAAAGAACCGCCCGAAGGGCCGGAGTTGGCCTCTTCTATCATCGCCGAATAAGACGAAAAGGTGTTTTTCGCGCGAATGCGTTTGCGTTCGGTGCATCCCGGCAAATTCACGCCTTTTTAGGGCAAAACCCTTATAGAGGCTCATCAG
>JBOFCU010000058.1:0-10155 GCA_051646285.1 Beijerinckiaceae bacterium | reverse complement strand
AAACGGCGGCGGTGCTGGCGCAAATCGAGACCGGCGCCCTCGGCCCGGTGCAACAGGCGGTGCAAAATCCAGCGCAGCAAACAATGAAAGCGCCACTGCCGATGTCACAACATGCTGAGGCGGAAATGGCGGCGGAAGCCCGCCCCGTGGCGTGGCAGGGCAAAATCTGCACTGGCCTGCTGGCCTGCCCGGAACGCACGGTGCTGATCGCGAAATTATGGGCCAGCGTGCAGCGCCAGATCGCCCGCATTGATGGCGTGCATGGCGATTTTGTCGCGCGCGGCGGCCCGCCCCATGCGGGCGAGGCGGAAGGCTACGCCAAGCTCATCGCATCGCTAGCGCGCTCCCTGCGCGAACTCGCCAATCTCGATGCCGCGTTGCAGGACAGGGATCAGCCCGGCAAGGCAACGGAAAAATCCGGCTTGCCGGGGGGCGGGATGCCGGACCGCGATGCCTTCCGCGAGGAACTGGCGCGGCGTCTGGCCGCGCTGGAAGGCGATGAGGGCTACAGCGCCGCGACAACCCCGGCATAGGTATCCAGTGCGGCCTTGCCCTTGTCGGTGAGGGCGTAAATGCCGCGCTCATGGCGGAAAAACCAGCCATACACATCATCGCGCACAATGCTGGCGGCGCGTGTCACCTGCGTCTTGCTGCGGATCTCCGCCACCTTCACCGCGCCATCGCTGGCCAGCAGCCGCGCGCATCGCAAGGCATCCTGCCGGTAGGCGGTGACGAGCGGTGTGCGCGTCGAGCCGCCGCAATTGGGATCGCCATGGCGGTGTGCGAATTCTTTCAGCAGCAGCGCGGTGCGCTTTTTATTCTGGCGCGGCTGATAGGGGGCAGGATCAAGCTCTGCCTGCGCCAGCCCGCGATGCACGGTGATGACGCCAAGCCCCAGCCGCTTGCACAGGGCATGAATATCCCGCCCGGTTTTGTAACTGACGGCGGGAATCGCAAGATAAACGGCATCACTCATCGCCTGCCGGTCAATGCCCTGCAAAATCAGTTTCAGCGAAAAGGATTGTTTGAGCTCGACAATGACTGGCGGCTCATCGCCACGCACCGCTACCACATCGCAGCGGCCCACTTCGCCTTTCACGGCATAGCCCTGCGATTCCAGAAAGCGCTTGATCGGGGCGTAGAGATCCGTTTCGGCCATGGCCGCTTATGCCATGGTGCCGGTTAGCAGGACCCTAAAAAAATCCCCGGCAGGCCGGGGATTTTCATGGCTATGTCATGCACCGCACGCGGGTTGGCGCGCGGTCAGTTGGCAGCAAAGCAGTAGAAAAGCCCGCCGCCGCCGGTGGAACGCAAATCAGCCGCGCTGCATCCGCCTTCCGCCCCGCGTGAAGGATGCGAGGCGTTCCAGCTCTTTGCCGGGGCGGAATCATCCAGCCCCATGCGGTCATGATGCCCGACCATGGCCGCACCCGCACCGCTCTTGGTCCAGTTGCCGCAGGTGCGGTCCTGCTCCGGCCCAAACGCCGTGCCATCCGCCTGCGAGCCGGTAAGAATATCATGCAGGTTGGTAAGGAAGCCGCGGCCCATCACCTTCTGGCCGCGCTCGGTCAGGCCGGTGTCGAGATTGATTTTATTCATCGCCGGATCGTGCAGCCCGGCAATATCCTTGGCAATTTCCTCGCCCCGGAAATTCAGATACGGCCCCTTGCCGATGCGGTCTTTCGCATTCACTGCGGGCTTGCCATCGGCCGCCTGGACGGAAAGATAGGCGCGCCATGTTTTGGCACCCTGGCCGACGGCAGCTGCCAGCGTCTGGCAATGGCGGTCAGCGCCATCAATGCCGCCCAGATCAGCGCCCTTGCCGGGATTGGCGCTGGTGATGAAAAAACTCATGCCGGCATTCGGCTGCGGGCCGGGCGCCTGCGCCAGCGCCGGAGAGGCGAGCAGAACAGCCGCTGTGGCAAGGCCAAGATGGAATTTCATGGTTTCCTCCGTCTGTGCCGCAAGCCAGAGGGCGCCGCACAATGCAGCAAGGCTCACGGTCGTTATGGCAGCAGCTTAGCAGGCAACGGTCTCACGCCATGCGGCATCGCTGCAAACGCGTGCGTGCAAATCTGCACGGCGTAGCACGCACCACCAGTTCACACCTGCGCGATGACGATGGCGCTGACGCCCAGAGCCACGACGCACGTGGTGATAAAGAAAAGCCGCGTCAGCGAAACGTGTCTGCGTGCGGCATCAGAACGAAGCGGCGCGCGCAGCAAGACGGTTGAAAAAAAGCCCATGATCATTTCCTCTACACTGGCCCGCCGCATCCAGCGCCAGACATGGGCCAGCAGCGGTGCCGTCGCATTGGTCACGCCGCGCCGTTATCTGATCATCAATCGGATGTGAGGGACGCAGGCCGCCCTGACAGCGATGTAGAAAGAAACTATTCCTAGGATAATAGTCCTTGACAGCGTGACGCTCTTAGGCTAGACATCTCCTACGCTCAGGACGTGTGAATCGCAGCCATCGCGGCGGCGGCCCGCTCCGGGGCAACACCAGAAAAATCGGCGGCGGCGCGGTGACAATCGCAGCCGCCTTTTTGTTGGCGGTCAGGGATACGGCAAGGAGCGGTGCGCGCATGTCATTACAACGGCCTGCGGCGCAACCATCCATTGCCAATCTGCGCACGCGCTGGCAGCGCGCTTCCGCCGCAACGCGCCAGCGCATGCTGGCAGGCCTGTCGCCGGAGGACATTGCCCGCTGGCTCAGTGACTGGGATTTTTTCGCCCATGATTATCAGCGTCCTCCCGATGGGGACTGGACCATTTGGCTGATGATCGGCGGGCGTGGCGCGGGAAAAACCCGCGCCGGTGCGGAGTGGGTGCGCGCCCTTGCCATGGGATATGCCATGGGGCGCGCGCCCGCCGCATCAAGGCCTGTTGGCCGCATCGCGCTGGTGGGGGAAACCGCTGCCGATGTCCGTGAGGTGATGGTGGAGGGCGTGTCCGGCATTTTGAGTTGCCATCCGAAGGCCGAACGGCCGCTGTGGGAATCAAGCCGCCGCCGGCTGGTCTGGCCCAATGGCGCTGTGGCCCAGTGCTTTTCGGCGGAAGATCCTGAGCAGTTGCGCGGGCCGCAATTTGAAGCCGCCTGGTGTGATGAACTCGCGAAGTGGCGCTATGCCAGCGAAACATGGGACAATCTGCAATTCGGTTTGCGCTTGGGGGATCATCCCCGCGAGCTGGTCACGACAACCCCGCGCACGGTGCCCTTGCTGAAAAAATTGCTCGCTGATCCGCAATGCGCGGTGACGCGCGCCACCACCCGCGCCAATGCCTATAATCTTGCACCGGCATTTTTGAATGCAGTGGTGAAACGCTACGAAGGCACGCGGCTCGGCCGTCAGGAACTTGACGGTGAAATGATTGAGGAGCGCGCCGGCGCATTGTTTACCCGCGCGATGATCGAAACCAATCGCGTGCTGCACGCGCCGCCGCTGCAACGCATTGTTGTGGCGATTGATCCGCCAGCCTCTCATGGCAAACGCGCGGATGCCTGCGGCATTGTCGCGGCCGGGATCGACAGGGATGGCACGGCCTTTGTGCTCGCTGATGACACACTCATGCAGGCGCGCCCCGCCATGTGGGCGCAAAGGGCGCTGGGGCTGTTTCAGCGGCTTGAGGCTGATGCCATCGTGGTGGAGGTCAATCAGGGCGGCGATATGGCCACCAATGTGCTGCATGCCGTGCAGGCTGATGTGCCGGTTGTGGCCGTGCGCGCCACGCGCGGAAAATATCTGCGGGCCGAGCCGGTCGCGCATTTGGTGGAGCAGGGTGCGATTAAATTCGTTGGTGGCTTTGCCGCCCTTGAAGATGAAATGTGTGATTTCGGCCCCGAAGGCCTGTCATCAGGCCGCTCGCCTGACCGGCTGGATGCCTTTGTCTGGGCCATCACTGCATTGAAAAAGGAAATCAACACGGGTCCGCGCATGCGGACGATGTGAAAGGGTAAATTCATGCTGCGGTGGCCATTCAAGAAATCAGTCCCGGAAAAGAAAGACTATCAGCCGCAAGGCTTCGTGGCGGTGTATGAGGCGCGCCAGGCCCTGTGGTCGGCGCGCAATCACGAGACCTTCACCCATCTCGGTTACATGAAGAATCCGATCGTGTTCCGCTGCGTGCGGCTAATTGCCGAGGCGGTGGCCCATGTGCCGTTTATGCTGATGGCCGGGGGCAGGGCGCTCGATACCCATCCGATGACCGGCCTGATGGATAATCCCAATCCCCGGCAGGACCGTCATGCGTTTCTGGAAGCGCTGACGGCGCATTTGCTGATTTCCGGCAACGCCTATGCCCAGTGCGTTTTTATGGATGGCCTGCCGCGGGAATTGCATGTGCTGCGGCCCGAACGCATGAAACTGATTGCCGGGCAGAATGGCTGGCCCGATGCGTATGAATATCACCAGAGTGGCACGCCCCTGCGGTTCCGCCAGGAGTGTAACCCGATCACACCCATTCTGCATCTCGCCAATTTTCATCCGATGGATGATTATTTCGGATTTTCGCCGATGCAGGCGGCCATGGACGCGCTGGAATTGCACAACAAGGCGAGCGAATGGAACAAGTCGCTGCTCGACAATTCCGCCCGCCCGTCCGGCGCACTGGTATATTCCGGCGCGGACGGCGCGCATATGTCGGATACGCAGTTTGAACGGCTGAAGGCCGAGCTGGAGGATAATTTTCAGGGCAGCCGCAATGTCGGCCGCCCGCTGCTGCTGGAGGGCGGGCTGGACTGGAAGCCGCTGTCGCTGTCGCCGCAGGAAATGGATTTTCTGGCCGCCAAAAATAATGCGGCGCGTGAAATTGCGTTTGCTTTCGGTGTGCCGCCGATGATGCTGGGGCTGCCGGGTGACAACACCTACGCCAATTATCAGGAAGCCAACCGCGCCTTCTGGCGTCAGACCGTGGCGCCGCTGGCGCAGAAAATTTCCAATGCACTGATGCAATGGCTCACGCCCGCCTGGCCAGATGCAAAAGATGTGCGCATGGAGCCCGATTTTGATGCCGTGCCGGGCATGAATGATGACCGCAAACCCTTGTGGGAGCGCATTCTCGCCGCCGGTTCCTTGCTGACGGTTGAAGAGCGCCGGGAGGCCTTGGGCTATTCCGCCGAAAAGCCGGTGTCGAAATATGAGCGCTCTTGATCTTGGCTTCAGCGAATTGATCCGGCGCGGTGATTTCGCCGATATTGTGCTGACCCTGTGGGCCTTGTGCAGCACCTTGCTGTGCGTGGTTCTGGTGCGGGCGCTGGTTCACGCCAATAGCAATCTCGCCCGCGCTGCCGGTGATATTGCTGATGCGCAGGAGCACGCCAAGAATTTCGTCCGCGAATTGGCCGCGTTCAACCGGGCGCACGGCGTCGAATAACCGGCACCTGCCGTCCCTATGATCTGTGCCGCGCTTGCGCGGATTTTTTTTCTAAAAAAAAAGGAGAGCACGCATGAATGCGCATTCGCGTGAATGCAAGGCGCTGGCCGGGCCCAATGCGCCAAAGCAATCGGCCCAGCCGCAAACCCCGCGGCCAGATGCTGCGATCCGCAATTTTTTTGTCGCCGTTGGCAATCTTGGAAAGAATGCGGGCCGCAAGCCTGCCATCCGCCCCGCGCGCCCATCCAGCAAAGGCGGCAAGGCATGACGGCAGCAGTGATGGTGCCATCCCGCACGCCGGTTCAGTGGGTGAATCCTGATGGCAGACTGCCAGGAGACGGACTCATTGAGGGCTACGCCTCCCTGTTCGGCGTCACCGATATGGCGCGCGATAGTGTTGAACCCGGCGCTTTTTCACAATCGCTGGCGCGGCGCGGCATCAGCGGCATTCGCATGCTGTGGCAGCATGATGCGGCCCAGCCCATCGGCGTGTGGCTGTCCATCCGTGAAGACAGCCGCGGCCTTTTCGTGCGCGGCCGTCTCAATCATGCAGTGGAGCGCGCCCGCGATGTCTATGCGCTGGTGCGCGAAGGTGCAGTCGATGGTTTGTCGATCGGCTTCAAGGCCGAGCGGGCGCGCACGCCCGCACGTGGTGCGCCGCGCCGGCTTTATGCTGTTGATCTGTGGGAAATATCCATCGTGACATTTCCCATGCTTCCCGGAGCGCGTGTGCATGCCGTCCCGCGCGATGCCGGTCTGCCCGACGGCCAGTCTGCTGCGCTTGCTGGAGCCATCCGGCGCGCCACCCAATCTCTACTCCAGCCAAGGACTTTTTCATGACCCATTCGATGACACCGGAAATCAAGGCCATCGGCACTGATGCCGTCGCTGCATTTGATGAATTGTCGCGGACATTCGAATCCTATCGCGCCGAAAATGATGACCGCCTGCGCCAGATTGAAAAGCGCGGAGCTGCCGATCCGCTCACGGATGAAAAATTGTCGCGCATCGACCGCGCGCTCGATGACACCCGGCGGCGTGTGGATGATCTCGCCCTGAAACGCGCCCGTCCAGCCCTTGGCGGCGCTACGGATGCAGCCCATGCGGTGATTGATCTCGAACACAAGAAGGCATTCGATACCTATGTGCGGGCTGGTGAATTTTCCGGCCTGAAAGCGCTGGAGGAAAAGGCGCTGTCGGTCGGCTCCGGCCCGGATGGTGGTTATTTGTCGCCGCCCAACACCGAAGAGGAAGTGCTGCGCCGCTTGTCCTTGCTTTCGCCGATCCGCGCCATCGCTTCGGTGCGCCGCGTCTCGGTGAACGTGTACAAAAAGGCCTACTCCACCACGGGCGCCGCCGCTGGCTGGGTTGGTGAAACCGCCGCGCGCCCGCAGAGCGCTTCACCCGTGCTGGCGGAATTGTCGTTCCCGGCCATGGAATTGTATGCCATGCCGGCAGCAACCCAGTCACTGCTCGACGATGCCATTGTTGATATTGACCAGTGGCTCGCCGATGAAATTGAAACCACCTTTGCCGAGCAGGAGAGTGCGGCTCTGGTCAATGGCACAGGCACCAATCAGCCACGCGGCTTTCTCAATTATACCAAGGTGAACAACAACGCCTGGAGCTGGGGCAATGTTGGATATATTCCCACTGGCGTCGCCGGCAATTTCGCTGCGAGCAATCCGTCAGATCAGCTCATCGATCTGATTTACGCCCTGCGCGGATCATACCGGCAGAACGGCACATTCGTCATGAACCGCAAGACGCAGGCGGCGGTGCGGAAATTCAAGGCCTCCACGGGTGAATATTTGTGGACCCCGCCGAGCAGCGCCGGTGCGCCAGCCCAGCTCATGGGCTTCCCCATCGTCGAGGTGGAGGAAATGCCGGATATCGCGGCTGACAGCCATGCCATTGCCTTTGGTGATTTCAAGCGCGGCTATCTCATCGTTGACCGGGCTGGCCTGCGCGTGCTGCGTGATCCCTACACCGCCAAGCCATATGTGCTGTTTTACACGACGAAACGCGTTGGCGGCGGTATTCAGGATTTCGAGGCCATCAAGCTGATGAAATTCGGCGTGTCGTAAAACGCACCACCAAAAAGTAACTGTTTACTCACGCCAGGCCGGCGGGGGCGCGCCCGCGCTCCCCCGGCCAAAGATATTCGGCAAGAATGACGGTGCCTGCATCTGGCCACTGCCACTGCGCCGCAAACCGGCAACGGTCTGCGAAACCCACGCCTGATGGTCACCCAGCGCCGTTGCAACCGTCAACCCGCCACAGGAATTCTTTTTGCCCGGTGTACCTGATGACCAGCTGACAATGCCCACAACAGCGCCGGTATCTTGCGCATAAAGCGGCCCGCCGGAATCGCCCCGGCAGCCGCCGGTGCCAATTTTCGCATTCTGCCCATCGGTGCCGATCGCAGCGATCAGCCGGTGGCTTTTCCAGTCCACCGCGCGGGCGCGCAAAAAAGCCCCGCGCAACACACCAGCCTTGCTGTCACGCGCATGGCCAATGCCGAAGCCTGCAATAAAAACGTCGCCGCGCTCATCAAATCCGCCAATGCCTGCTGGAGCCATGTCATCCGGAGCGGGCTGCGCGAGTTGCACGACGGCCAGATCAATACCGGCCGATTGCACAGGCGTTTTGGCGTGCTGAAACGAGGGATGCGAGGCCGCTGTGCGGATTTTAAGAAATCGCGGCCTGAATTGCGGATCAAGCGCAACGACAACGCGCGGCGTATTGCCAACAAAACAATGGGCCGCCGTTACAATCATGTCACGCGCGATCAGAACGCCGGTGCACAAGCCGCGTTCAAACATGATCGCGACCGTATGGCGGCGCACCCCATCGGGATCTTTTGATGGCGTCGCACCCACAATCGCCTGCGCCGGCACAATGGCACCAGCAAGAAAGGCTACAATAAATACAATGCGTTTCATGGCAGGCTTATGCCGCAAACCACCCGCGCCGTCGAGCTGAAGGGCGCTGATTGTGCTGGCACATCCTAACGCCATTGTGCAGTCACGCCCCATTTTGCCAGTGTCGAATCAATCCAGCCCCTGTGCGGGCCAAGCAGGATGCCTTGCGTATAATGACCGCATTGCGCGCCGTTCTGGCCGGTGGACCAGCTGATGACGGCAATCACGGCACCACTGTCATCATGCATCGGACCGCCGGAATCGCCCTGGCATCCGCCACGTATTTTTTTATCGGCGGCCTGCGCCCACACCAGCAATTTGCCCACGCCATAAGGCGCGGTGACGGTAAGGGCCGCGCGATGATACTGCCCGGTGCTTTTTGCATCGCCTTCGCGGGTTAATCCAAATCCGCGCGCATCAATAGCGCTGCCGGGTTGCGGCGGCGCACTGGCGCGCAATGCAGCGGCCGCGGCGGCAGTGCCCTGTGCCAGCTGCACCAGCGCCAGATCAATGGATTGCTGGCGTGCAGAAATGGCGCGCGCCTGAAAACGCGGATGGGCGGCGACGGACTGCGGTACGACAAGCTGGCCATCCAGCAGCACACGCACCTGCGCACCGGCTACACAATGTGCCGCTGTCAGCAATGTGCGCGCATCAATAAAAATACCGGTGCAAAATCCGCCCCGGTCATTCAGCACCATCGCCGCTTGCGCAGCACCCGCTGTATCCGGCGCACCATTGATAATCGCGTGCGCTGGCGAGGCCGCGCACAGAACCATCGCCAGCAGATTTAATTTGAAAGCGGAAAAACGCATGACACCCTTTTTGCTTGAAGGCCCGGTGGTCGAGCCGGTTTCGCTCGCCGACATGAAAGACTGGTTGCGCATCACAACCGCTGATGAAGACGGCGTGATCAGCAAACTGATTTCTGCTGCCAGACTTACCGTGGAGGCGGCATCAGGGCAAATCCTTGTGTCGCAAAAGTGGCGCCTGGTGCTCGATTCCTGGCCGGCCAACGGCATTGTGCGCGTGCCGCTGCGGCCCCTCATCAGCTGCGATGCGATCCGCGTCTTCACCGGCTTGTCCACCAGCGAAACAATTGCCGCCACCGCCTATGAGCTGGATGTGCGCAGCGATCCGCCACGGATTGCATTGACGCATGTGCTGCCGGTGCCGGCCCGCGCGCTGGCAGGCATCGAAATTGATGTGACAGCCGGAACAGGCACGGCAGCCGCTATGGTTCCGGCTGATCTGGTGCAGGCCGTCAAGCGCCTCACCGCGCACTGGTTTGAAAAGCGGGGCGACGAGCCAAACATGGAGCCGCCGCTGCCGCCCGATGTTGTGGCGCGCATCGCGCCTTATCGCCGCGTGAGGATTTCGTGATGAGTGCAGGTCTCGTGAATGCCATAAAAAAATTGACCATTGGCGCCATGCGCCATCGTGTCACGATCGCGCAGCCCGCTGACAGCGATGATGGAGCGGGTGGAATGGAGCGCCATTATAATCCGGTTGAGACGGTATGGGCCTCCATTCAGCCGCTGTCCATGGACCGCGCTGTTATGGAAGGCCGTGCTGCGCAACTGTCCACCCATCGCATCATCATGCGCTGGCGCAATGATATTGATACCGCAAGCCGCATAACATCCGACGCGCGCATTTTCCATGTTCATGCCATTGCAGATGCTGATGCGATGCGGCGCTATCTTGCGGTTTTGGTGGAAGAGGTGCGGCCATGACGCAGCCCTCTTTTGCCATGCAAGGCGCATTGATTGCGGCGCTGGCTGCCGATGCGCCGCTCACGGCCCTTCTTGGTGGCCCGCATATTTATGAATCAGTGCCGCCATCGCGCCAGCCGC
>JBOFCU010000020.1:0-5394 GCA_051646285.1 Beijerinckiaceae bacterium | reverse complement strand
TCCTGGCCCGAGACCATCACCAGATCAGCCATTTCATCGACGATGACGACGATGTAGGGCAGCTTCTGCAAGTCCATCGTTTCATTTTCAAAGGTCGGCTGGCCGGTTTCCTTGTCGAAACCTTTTTGCACCGTACGCGTGATCTCTTCGCCCTTGGCCCGTGCCTCGGCCACGCGCGCATTAAATCCGTCGATATTGCGCACGCCGAGTTTCGCCATTTTCTTGTAACGGTCCTCCATTTCGCGCACGGCCCATTTCAGTGCGACAACAGCTTTTTTCGGATCGGTCACAACCGGCGTCAGCAAATGCGGAATACCGTCATAGACAGACAGTTCCAGCATTTTCGGATCCACCATGATCAGGCGGCAATCTTCGGGCTTCAGGCGATACACCAGCGATAAAATCATGGTGTTGATGGCAACGGATTTACCCGAGCCGGTGGTGCCGGCCACCAGCACATGCGGCATTTTCGCCAATTCGGCGATCACCGGCTCGCCGCCAATGGTTTTGCCAAGGCACAGCGCCAGTTTCAGCTTGCTGGATTCATAATCCTGCGATGCCAGCATTTCGCGCAGATACACCGTTTCGCGCCGCGCATTCGGCAATTCAATGCCGATCGCATTCTTGCCCTGGATCACCGCGACGCGGGCGGAAATGGCGCTCATTGAGCGGGCAATATCATCGGCCAGCGAAATCACGCGGGATGATTTGGTGCCCGGTGCCGGTTCCAGCTCATACAGCGTCACAACCGGGCCGGGGCGCACGGCGGTGATTTGCCCGCGCACGCCGAAATCTTCCAGCGTGCTTTCCAGCAGCCGCGCATTCTGTTCAAGCGATTCGGCTGAGACAGTGGGCACGAGCGATTTTTTCGGCTCGGCCAAAAACGTCAGGCGGGGCAATTCATAGCCTTCGCTGCTTTCCAGCAGCGAGGGCTGGCGCTCCTTGGCGATACGCTTGCCGGGCCGGGGCGCAGCAGCAGGAATTTCCACGCGGGTCGCTGGCGCATCGCGCGCTGTAAATTCGGTTTCGATCACTGGCAGGTCATGATCAAGCGCCTCGGCGGCCGCTGCGCGCGCCGCCTCATCGGCGACATGCTGGGCAGCCTGCGCCGCCTGCGCATGGCGTTGCTCCTGCGCTGCCGCCGCACTGGCCGCAAATTCATCAAGCCGCGGCGAGGCCCGGTAATAGCGGGCATTGGCCGGTGGCATGGTGAAAACCGGCTCGCGCCGCTCGCTGCCAGCAGGCGGCGGCGCAACAGGGGACGCTTCTGCCGGCGCTGGCGCAGCTGACCTGTCATGCTCAGGCGGCGCGAGGCGCTGTTCGAGCACGGTACGCAGCATAGCATCATCATCTTGGGCGGCCCTGGCGTGGCGCGCCGCCTGCCGGGTCTTGAAATCCTGCGCGGCAGACCGCGCCTTGCCGCGCATCTGGCCAAACAGGGCACGCAGCCAGCGGCCAAGCGCTGATTTGACCGCCAGCCACAAATGAGCCAGCCCGCCAATCACGGTGATCATCACCCCCGGTTCGGAATCGCGGTCATCATAATCGGGCTCCGGCACGCGCTCACGCCGCCGCGGCGCGGGCACCTCATCCTCCGCCGCGCGCTTGGCCACGGCCTTGACCGGCGCAGAGGAAAAGCTCATCGCCGCCGTCAGCGACAGGATCGCCACCGCTGCGAACAGAAAGCCGGCCAGCCCGCTCAGAATCGGCGAAACACCGCCCATGAGGGAGCGCGCGCCGGTCAGCATCACATCACCAATCGCGCCGCCCAGCCCGCCGGGCAGCGGCCAGCGGTCAGCCTTGGGAATGGCACTGAGCATGGTGGCTGCGGCCACGACGCCGATCAGCCAGACCACAAGGCGCCAGCGCACCCCCGGCATGGACCGGGCGGCAAGAAGCCGCACCCCCCAGACCGCGAGCGGCACCAGAAACGCAATCACCGCAAGTCCGACGAGCTGCATCGCCAGATCCGCCACAATCGCGCCGGGTGACCCCAGAATGTTGCGCACCGGGGCCTGTGTGGCGAAATTCAGGCTCGGGTCCTGCACGCTCCATGTCGCCAGCGCAGCCGCAAAGGCGGCCGTCGTCGCCAGCAGCGCAATACCCACCGTCTCCGCCATGCGGCGGGCAGCGAAAGTCTTGATCGCGTCCGGCACCCAGTCGGTCCAGCCGGCACGCACGCGCGTGGTTCGCATGTCGAAACCTCTTTGGCAGCGCGCTGTCATGATTCACGCGCACCGCCGCACAGGCACCCTAGCCATTCCAGAGTTAAGGCCCGCTTAACCCTAAGCCCCGCCCGGAAAAGATCCGTGGAAAGCTGTTTTCAAGGCAAGGTTGCATAAAAAAACCGGCACCTCGCGGCGCCGGTTTGCAGTTTGGGAGGACGCATCACACTCAGTAGCTATAGGCCCGTTCGCCATGCTCGGCGATGTCGAGACCCTCGCGTTCCTGATCGGTGGGAACACGCAAGCCGACGATGACATCGACGATTTTGTAGAGAATGGCAGAGCCAACACCGGACCACACCAGCGTCAGCGCCACAGCCTTGACCTGCGCCATGAAGGCCGGCCCAAACTCATAAGCGGCAATCGCCAGTTCGCCGGGCTTGCTGGTGTAATCGGGAATGCCGACACCACCGAGCGCCGGATTGACCAGAATGCCCGTCGCCAGCGCACCGATAATGCCGCCGATGCAATGCACGCCGAACACATCAAGCGAGTCGTCATAGCCGAGCTTGTTTTTCACGATCGAGACGAAGGCAAAGCACACGGCACCGGCAACAAGGCCCAGCACGATCGCACCCATAGGTCCGGCAAAACCGGAGGCCGGGGTCACGGCCACCAGACCGGCAACCACACCGGACACAAGGCCGAGCAGGGATGGCTTGCCCTTGACACCCCATTCCACGAACAACCACGCCACACCGCCCGCCGCCGCGGCCACGAAGGTGTTGACCATGGCGAGCGCTGCCGTGCCATTCGCTTCGAGGTTGGACCCGGCATTGAAGCCGAACCAGCCGACCCAGAGCAGGGCCGCACCGATCATGGTCATCGTCAGGGAGTGCGGCGCCATCAGCTCACGGCCGTATCCGATGCGCTTGCCCAGCATGAATGCGCCGACAAGACCGGCAATGCCCGCATTGATATGCACCACGGTGCCACCGGCGAAATCCAGCGCCGCCCACTTGTAGATCAGGCCGGCATCGGCTGTGACCTCATCGAGCTTGGCTTGCGCAGCTTTCTTGGCGGCTTCATCCGTGGCAGCGGCAACGGCCTTGGCCGCATCACCGAAGGCATCGGGGCCGCCCCAGTACCAGACCATGTGCGCCACCGGCAGATAGACGAACAGGACCCACAGCACGCTGAACAGCAGCAGGGCCGAGAACCGGATCCGCTCAGCGAAGGCACCGACAATCAGGGCCGGCGTGATGCAGGCGAAGGTCATCTGGAACGCAATGTAGATATATTCGGGAATGACGACGCCGTTGGAGAAGGTCGCCGCCGTCGATTCCGGCGTCACGCCCATCAGGAAGGCTTTTGAAAAGCCGCCGATGAAATCATTCAGTGAGCCGCCATTGGTGAAGGCCAGACTGTAGCCGAAGGTCACCCACATCAGTGATACGACACAGACAATCGCAAACACCTGTGTCAGCACGGAGAGCATGTTCTTGGTGCGCACCAGGCCGCCATAGAACAGAGCCAGACCGGGGATAGTCATCAGCAGCACCAGCACCGTGGACAGGAAAACAAAGCCCGTATCCGCCTTGTTCGGCACCGGTGCAGCTGCCAGCGCAGGCCCGGCCAGCAACAGCAGGCTCGCGGCCGCGAGCCCTGTGCGCTTTGTGAGAGAAGAGAGTATCATTGCAAACTCCAGAGCATGAATTGGGGTGCGTCAGCCCCGCGCCGGGCGGAGGCTGGATCGGTCAGGTGCGTCACAGGGCGTCGGCATCCGTTTCGCCGGTGCGGATGCGCAAGGCGCTGTCGAGCGGCGAAACAAAAATCTTGCCGTCACCGATCTGACCGGTCCGGGCAGCCGTGCTCACCGCCTCAATCACGCGCGCGACCTCTTCGGTTTTCACCGCCATCTCGATTTTCAGCTTGGGCAGAAAACTCACGGCATACTCAGCGCCGCGGTAAATCTCCGTATGGCCCTTCTGGCGGCCGTACCCCTTCACTTCCGTGACGGTCAGACCGTGAATACCAATGCCGGTGAGGGCATCGCGCACCTCATCCAGCTTGAAGGGTTTGATGATCGCCATCACGATCTTCATGAGACAAAACTCCGTTATGACCCGCAGCAGGCAGCCGCATCCGGAGTTCGCCTTTCAAGTGTCATGCCAACGCAAGCGCGCCGCCAAAACGGCGGAAAATCGCCTTGCAGACCCACCAACGGGAAAAAATCGCCTAAAAATTAAGCAAAAAATACTGGATTGGCTTGATTTTAGCCACATCCCACGCGCCAGCTTTCATGACCGCAGATGCTTTTTGCGGATCAGCCCCTCCTGCGCCACCGACGCGACCAGCGTGCCATCACGGCTGTAAAGCCCGCCGAAGGCCAACCCGCGCCCGCCACCGGAAAAGGGGCTGGTCTGGCTGTAGAGCAGCCAGTCATGCGTCTTGACCGGCTGGTGAAACCACAGGGCATGGTCAAGGCTGGCGGCTTGAATGGAATCCTGAAAAAGCGTGGTCCGGTGCGGCACCAGGGCTGCATCCAGCAAGGTCATGTCAGACGCATAGGCCAGCACACAGCGATGGAAAATTTCATCATCGGGCAGCGGTTCGCGTGCCCTGAGCCACACATGGAAGGCCCCATCTTTGGACGGGCCGCCGAGATAGCGGGTGTAATCGACGGGGCGGAGCTCAATCGCGCGATCGCGGGTAATATAGCGCCGCAGCGCATCGGGAATCGCATCGCCATACCTTTCCGCCATCGCCTTCGGGTCTGGAAGGTCTTCCGGCATCGGCACATCAGGCATGGGGGCATGATGGGCATAACCCGGCTCGTCAGTGTGATAGGACGCGGCCAGCGAGAAAATCGCCTGCCCGTGCTGGATGGCGACGACGCGGCGTGTTGCGAAGCTTCTGCCGTCGCGTATCCGGTCAACGTCATAGATGATCGGTGCGCCAGGATCGCCCGCAAGAATGAAATAGGCATGCAGGGAATGGGGCAGGCGGTTGTCCACCGTCTGGCAGGCCGCCATCAGCGCCTGCGCAATCACCTGCCCGCCAAACACCCGCAACAGCCCGCTCTGCGGGCTGCGACCACGAAACAGATTGTGCTCCAGCCGTTCCAGGCCGAGAATGGCGGGCAGATCGAGCGGCGATGGGTTGGTCATGATAATGGCCCCTGATCTGTTCTGATATAAACTGTTATCTCGACGCAGTGGCCACGCGG
>JBOFCU010000014.1:0-1634 GCA_051646285.1 Beijerinckiaceae bacterium | reverse complement strand
GTAATAGCCAAAGGCCTGCGTGCGCGGCATCATCCGCACATTGGGCATGGCCGCCAGTTGAATGAGTGTTGTGTCACGCCAGACCAATGCGGCCATGTCGTCAATGCGCGCCGTGCGTTCGGCCAGCATGCTGCCACCCGGTTCGGATTGCTCATCACATATAATCACCCGCGCGCCGGATTCGCCCGCGCTCAGTGCGGCGGCCAGCCCGGCAGGCCCGGCACCGATAATCAGCACATCGCAGTGATCATAAAATTGCGCATAGCGGTCGCGGTCCGAATAAAGCGGCGGCTCGCCGAGCCCGGCAGCACGGCGGATGACAGGCTCGAATATCCGCGTCCAGGCCCAGTTGCCCAGCGCACGCGGCCCCATGAATGTCTTGTAATAAAATCCAGCCGACAGCAAGGATGAAAAAGAAGTGTTGATCGCGCCAATATCCAGCCGCAAGGACGGCCAGCGATTCTGGCTTTCCGCCTCCAGCCCGTCATAGAGCTCGATTTGCGTGGCGCGCAGATTGGGCGTCGTGCGCCCGCGTCCGCGCGACACGGTCACAAGGGCATTGGGTTCTTCCGCGCCTGCGGTCATGATCCCGCGCGGGCGGTGATATTTGAATGAGCGCCCGAGAAAATGCACGCCATTGGCCAGCAGGGCCGATGCCAGCGTATCGCCCGCCACACCATCATAATTCAGGCCATCGAAGGTAAAATGGATCGGCGTGCCGCGATCAATGCGGCCGCCCTTGCGGGTGCGATAGCGTCCGTTCATGGGGCGGCATCTTTTTGCAGCGCCGCAACATCAGGGCGCGGTTCACCGGATTTATACGTGACAAGAATGCGGTCGCTGCGCGTGTCGCGCACGCAATTCAGGAATCGCCCGCAGCCATGAACATGGCGCCAGCGCTCGGCATGCAGCCCGCGCGGATTGCTGCGCATATACAGAAACTCCGCCCATGCTTCATCGCTGCGCGTGGATGGATCGGCGGGTCGTGCAATGTGGGCTTCGCCACCATAGCGAAATTCCAGCTCGGGCCGTTCCATTTCACAGTAGGGGCAATGAATCAGAAGCATTTTCTATCCGTTTCAGTGCGCCACAGCCGCCGCTGCGGCCTCGTCGATGAGACGGCCGGTGCGGAAACGGTCGAGTGAAAATGGCGCGGCAATTGTGTGCGGTTCGCCCGTGGCGATGGTGTGGGCAAAAACATGGGCAGAGCCGGGCGTTGCCTTGAAACCGCCTGTGCCCCAGCCGCAATTCACAAACAGGCCCGGCACCGGCGTCTTGCCGATGATGGGCGAGCGGTCCGGCGTCACGTCAACAATGCCGCCCCAGTTGCGCAACATCCGCATCCGCCGCACCATCGGAAACAATTCGCAGATCGCATCAAGGGTGTGGTTGGCGATGTGCAGGCCGCCTGTTTGCGAATAAGACGTGTAGGCATCCGTGCCCGCGCCGATGACAAGTTCGCCCTTGTCGGACTGCGACATATAGGCGTGAATGGTGTTGGACATCACCACGCAATTCATCAGCGGCTTGACGGGTTCCGAAACCAGCGCTTGCAGCGGGTAACTTTCCAGTGGCATGCGCACACCAGCCATCGCCATCACCACCGAGGTATGGCCTGCCGCGACAACGCCGAT
>JBOFCU010000003.1:0-8012 GCA_051646285.1 Beijerinckiaceae bacterium | reverse complement strand
GAATTTGCAGGAGCACCGGCCAGCAGCCGGCAACCGGATTGATTTTCTCTTTCTTGTAGAGATCCATCAATTCCTGCTGTTGCTTCATCTTGTCATCTTTGAAGCGCTCGCGGATTTCCAGCATCTGCGGCTGCACATTCTTCATCTTCGCCATCGACACATAGGATTTGTTGGCGAGCGGGAAGAACAGCACTTTCACCAGCACGGTCACGAGCAAAATGGCGATACCGAAATTGCCGGTGAGATGGAACAGCCAGTTCATCACCTTGAAGAGCGGCTTGGTAATGAAATAAAACCAGCCCCAGTCAATCATCAGGTCAAAGCGCTTGATGCCGAGGGATTTCTCATAGCCGTCGATGGTCTCGACTTCTTTCGCACCAGCAAACAGGCGTGTGATCGCTTGCGCTGACTTGCCGGGCTCAATCGCCTGCGCCGGCAAAAGAATATCAGCCTGATAGGTCTTGACCGGCCCCTGACCGAACGTGAAGCGGCCATCATAAGCGACGTTTTGATCGGGAATGAGTGCGGCAGCCCAGTATTTGTCGGTCAGGCCCAGAAAGCCGCCGGTGGCCGCCTTGTAGACCTTGGCCTTTTCCTTCTCGATGTCGCTGTAGGTGACTTCCTGCAGGCCCTTGTCGCCGGGCACACCAATCAGGCCTTCGTGCAAAATATAATAGCCAAGCGTGGGTGGCGTGCCATGGCGCGAGATCAGGCTGTAGGGCAGGAGGCTGGTTGCTGCCGCGCCCTTGTTGTCGACCGCATCGGTCACAGTAAACATGGCTTTGGCATCAACCGCGATGGTGCGCTTGAAGGTCAGACCCTGGCCATTGTCCCAGGTCAGCGTCACCGGCTTGTCCGGCGTCAGGGTGGCGCCATCGGCAGTCCACACCGTGGTGGCATTGGGCAGCGCCGTTGCTGGTGCGCCCGGCGCCTGCACCCAGCCGAATTCCGCATAATAGGGGCTGGCAGCGCCGGATGGTGAGAACAGCACGATCTGCGGGCTTTGCGGATTAACCTGCTCGCGGTAGCGCTTCAGCGCAATATCATCAATGCGGCCGCCGGTGAGAGCGATGGAACCGGCAATGGCAGGCGTGTCGATGGCCACGCGCTTCGTGCGGGCCAGGACAGCATCCCGCGGCTCTGCGACAGGGGCCAGCGCAGCGCCGGGAATGCCCGGTGCGGTGGCCACACCCGCATTCGGCTGCGGTGTCGTGCTGTTCGCCAGCGGCGTATTTTGCGCAGATTGCTGCTGCTGGGCGATTTCCTTGGGCTTATTGGCCGCCGGAACGCCGACAAAATAATTCCAGACCACGATCACCAGAAAGGAGAGCGCGAGCGCGAGGAAGAAACTGCGGTTGTCTTGGCTTTTCATGGGTCAGATCTTGGGTCAGGTCTTGAGCAGCGTTTTGGCATGGGAAGGGGAAGCAGCCGTGCCGGGGCGGTGCATGGCTGGGGAGGGCGGTGAATCAGAGGATGCGCTGGCGGGGGGCGCAGGACGATGGATGGATCGTGGCGCGCGCAGGCGGCTGGCCACAGCTGCAAGGGCAGCCTCAGTCTCGCTCACCATCGCCGCAAAATCACGGGTCAGCGCTTCACGCCGGGCGAACAGCACATGGTCGCACCCGGCAGCGGCGGCCGTGTCAGGCAGCACCTGAATCAGGCCGCGCAGGCGCCGCTTGATCCGGTTGCGCACCACGGCATTACCAATCTTTTTGGTCACGGTCAGGCCAAAGCGCGCCGGGGCCGGCTGCGGCACAGGGCTGCTTGCGCCGGAAACAGCATCGGCGGCGGGACGGATAGCCTGAATGGTAAACGCCGCCGTCTCAACACGCCGCCCCTTGCGGGCCGCGGTGAACTGGGATCGCCGGGTCAATTTGCCATAAGAAGTCATCGCGCGTCCGCACTCTTGAGCAGGTGGCAAAAAAGTGAGGCCGTCAGCGGTGCGGGTTGGCCCAGCCTGCGCACAGGGCCAGACCATGATGATCCGGCCACGGCACTGACAGGCAGAGCGGCGCGCAGTCCCTTACGCCGACAGGCGCTTGCGGCCATGGGCGCGGCGGGCGGCGATCACTTTGCGGCCACCCTTTGTTGCCATCCGTGCGCGGAAACCGTGACGGCGCTTGCGCACGAGTTTGCTCGGCTGATACGTCCTTTTCACGGGTCGTACTCCAATTCGTCAGGCGTCAGGGAAATCCCTGCCCAAGCCTGCGTGTTTCAGGAAAACCGGCGGGAAAAGGCGAAAAACATCGGCAAAAAGCAGATGTCAGACACTCCTGCCGGACAGTGGGCGGCTTATGGCGGATGCCCTCTGCAAAGTCAACCAAACCGGCCATTTTTATGTGGCTGGCGCGTGATGGCAGCCATGGCAGGCTGTGCAGGGCAGCCCTGAACCTGTCAAAACAAGGCATTAGGTGCACATGGGGATTATCACAATTACGCGGGGAAGGCTCGCCAACCGTGGCAATGACCGTATGATGTGCGAAACGGATGGCAGCCGCAGACCTTTGGAAAGCGCTTCAAGCCTTTGAAAAGCATTTGCGGTATCGCGTCCACACCCATCGTCTGCCATACCACCGCACGCACAAGCCATCTGCCGAAAGGGCCCTGATCCATGAGCCTCCCCTCCGCCACCGCGCGGCTCATCCGGTTCTGGCCCTTGCTCCTGATAGCTGCGGTGGCGGTCACCGCCTTTGCGCTGGGGTTGCACAGGGCGCTGTCGCTGGAGGGGATGTTTCAGCACCGGCTCGCCCTGAAAGCGTGGATTGGCACGAATCCTGTGCTCGCCATGGCGACTTTTATCGCGGTTTATGGAGTGGCGGTTGCCATCGCCCTGCCCGGCGCGGCGATTCTGACGCTGGCCGGCGGCTTTCTGTTTGGCTGGCTAGGCGGGGCATTGGGTGCGGTGATTGGCGCGACACTGGGAGCGATGGTGCTGTTCTTTGCTGCGCGCACCGCACTGGGTGACGTGTTGCGGCGGCGGGCTGGTGGCGCCATTGAGAAAATCGCCAGTGGCTTTCACGAGGATGCAGCGTCCTATCTCCTGTTTTTGCGGCTCGTGCCCATATTCCCGTTTTTCATCGTCAATCTGGCTGCCGCTGCCCTGCGCGCCCCGCTGCTCACCTTTGCCTGGACAACGGTGGTGGGCATCATTCCGGCGACCGCCGCCTTTGCGCTCACCGGGGCGGGGCTCGACAGTGTGCTGGCGCAGGAAGCAGCAGCCTTCGACCGCTGCGTGGCGGCAGGTGGACCATCCTGCAAGCTGGCCTTTTCCTTATCCAGCCTGCTGAACCCCGTGATGGTGACAGCGCTTGGTGCGTTGGGGCTGGTCGCGCTCATTCCGGTTGCTATAAAAAAATGGCGGGACAGGCGTGCGGCGCGGGCAACCGCCCTATCCGCGCATACCAGGTCCACAAACGCAGTGGCCGACAAAGAGACCCCATGACCACGTCAAAGCAGACGGCTGAAACACTGACACCGGACCTGTGCATTATCGGCGCGGGTGCTGCGGGTTTGTCGGTGGCCGCAGCCGCAGCCGCGTTCGGCGTTTCTGTTGTGCTGATTGAAAAAGGCACGATGGGCGGTGAGTGTCTCAATGTGGGCTGCGTGCCGTCAAAAGCCCTGATTGCTGCCGCCACCCGCGCGGCGGATGCGCGCGGGGCCGGGCCTTTTGGTGTCGATGCAACGGTGAGCGTGTCGCCCGCCCGCGTCCGCGCCCATATCCGCCATGTCATCGCGGCCATCGCGCCTAATGATTCCGTGGCACGGTTTGAAGCCATGGGCGTGCGTGTGATTCAGGCTCCGGCCCGGTTTATCGATGGCGTAACGGTTGAGGCCAGTGGTATTCGCGTGCAGGCGCGGCGCTTTGTTGTCGCTACCGGATCGCAGCCCGCCATTCCGCCCATCGCTGGGCTGGTGGATACGCCGTATCTGACCAACGAAACCATTTTTGATCTTGAGGAAACGCCGCGCCACCTCATCGTGATCGGTGGTGGGCCAATTGGCATGGAGCTGGCACAGGCGCACCGCCGTCTGGGTGCGGCCGTGACCGTGCTGGAAAGCAAGACAGTGCTCGGTGTGGAGGATGGCGAACTGGCCGCCGTCGTCAAAAATGCCGTGCTGCGTGAGGGCGTCGACCTCCGCGAATATGCCCGCATTGAATCGGTGAGCCATGATGCAGATGAAGGCTTCACTGTGCATCTCGCCCATGATGTGAAGGTGCGCGGGTCGCATCTTCTGGTGGCCACCGGCCGGCGGGCCAACACGGAAACGCTGGATTTATCCGCTGCCGGTGTGGTGACCGAAGCGGGCGGCATCACGGTCGATGGAAAATTCCGCACCCGCAACAAAAAGATTTATGCCATCGGCGATTGTGCCGCCAAAATGCCGCGCTTCACTCATGCCGCCAATGCCATGGCAGGCCTTGTGGTGCGCCACGCACTGTTCCGCCTGCCCGTGTCGCTGGATGCAGCGGCGATCCCGCGTGTCACCTACACGGATCCTGAAATTGCCAGTTGCGGCCTGTCGGAAGAACAGGCGCGGGCGAAATTCGGCAATGTCAGCACCCTGCGCTGGCCATTTGCGGAAAATGACCGGGCGCAGGCCGAGCGGGCGACAGAGGGCCATGTCAAACTGGTTGTCGATAAAAAGGGCCGCGTGCTGGGCATCGGCATGGCCGGGAAAAATGCCGGTGAAATGCTGCCCTTCTGGGCGTTGGTGATCAGCCAGAAAATGACTGTGCGGGCCGTGGCCGAGACGGTCTTCCCCTATCCGGTCATGGCGGAAGCCGGGAAACGTGCGGCGATGGCGCATTTCCTGCCTCTGACGCAAAAGCCGGCCTTGCGCCGGCTGATCCGGTTTCTGCGGATATTTGGCTGAGCCATGAGCGATTCTGCACGCAAGGGGCTGGAGACTGCAACGCACGGCGCTGCCCGCGCCCGCGCGCCGGTCGGGCTGTCCGGCCGCTTGCTCTTTCTCACCATCGCGTTTGTCATGCTGGCGGAAATTTTGATTTATGCGCCATCGGTCGCCAATTTCCGCAGCAATTTTCTGCGCGACCGCTGGGCCGTGGCGCGGGTTGCCACCATCGTCTTGCAGGCGGCGCCTGATGGCATGGTGCCACGCGAGCTTGAATTGCGTCTGCTGGCCGAAATCGGCGCTGACACAGTCGCTGTGAAAACGGGTGACAATCGCACACTGTTCACGGCAGCCGACAAGCCGCCTGTCCCGGTGCGTCATTTTGATTTACGCAATCCGTCCATTTTTGCCCAGTTGTTTGATGCGTTTGCGACTCTGCTGTCGGATGGCGAAGGCCGTGTGCGCGTCGTCGGCGCAGGCATGGCTGATGATGATTTCATCGAGCTGGTTTATCCCGAAAAGCCGCTGCGCGTGGCGATGTGGAAATTTTCCGTCAATATCCTGCTGCTGTCACTGGTGATTTCCGGCATCACCGCAGTCCTTGTCTATTTGACCCTGCAATGGCTGATCGTCCGGCCTGTGCAAAAATTGTCCGACAATGTCACGGCATTCGCGGCAGACCCGGAAAACACGTCTCGGATTATCACGCCCTCCCACCGCGGTGATGAAATTGGTGCAGCCGAACAGGCGCTCAGTCATATGCAGGAAACGCTCTCGCGTGAATTGCGTACCAAAAAGCATTTGGCTGCACTCGGGCTGGCCGTGAGCAAGATCAACCATGACTTGCGCAATATGCTCGCGTCCGCGCAATTGATGTCGGATCGCCTCGGGCAGAGCAATGATCCTGTCGCGCAACGGTTTTCGCCGCGCCTGATTGCGACGCTGGATCGGGCCATCGCTTTTTGTCAGGCCACTCTGGCCTATGGCAAAGCCGCAGAGCGCGAGCCCGAGCGGGAAATTCTGACCGTCAGCGCCCTTGTGAAGGATGCGATGGACAGTGTGGTGCCAGAGCCCGATGACCATCTCTCAATTAAGGTTGATGTTGATGCAGCCATGACCGTGCGCGCCGACCGCGAGCATATGCACCGGATTTTGGCCAACCTCATCCGCAATGCCGTTCAGGCGATGCAACCGCCCCCTGCTGACCGCCAGTCAGAAATACGCATTGGTGCGCAACGCGCGGGCAAGGTTGTCATGATCGATATTGCCGACAATGGCCCGGGGGTGCCCGAACAGGCCCGCGCGCGGCTGTTCGAGGCGTTCACAGGCAGCACACGGCCCGGCGGCACCGGCCTTGGCCTGGCCATCGTGGCCGAGCTTGTGCACCTCAACACGGGTGACATTGCGCTTGTGCCCTCCGCACAGGGCGCGCATTTTCGCGTGACGTTGCATGACGCATGATAATAATAAGACGCATGATAATAAAATGCGTTGAGTGGAGTGGCATGCCATGACGGCATCCGGCCTTTTTCTTTTCGCGTCGATTTATGGCGTGGCCGTTGCAACGCCGGGGCCGGGCATGGCCTTCGTCATCGCCCGCTCGCTGAGCAAGGGGCTGTATGGTTTGCCATGGCTGATTGCAGGATTTTTGGCGGGTGATCTGGTCTTGTGCGGCCTTGCCTATTCCGGCCTGGCGGTTGTCGCAAAAACATTTGAGACCGCGTTTGCCGTCGTGCGCTACACCGGCTGTGTCTATCTGCTGTGGCTGGCCTGGAAAATCTGGCACGCACCCGTGCAGGCCGGTGATGATGCCGCTGTTGCGGTGGCGAAGGAAACACCGTGGCAGACATTTCTGTCGTCCTTCATGCTCACCATCGGCAATCCCAAGGCGATTATTTTCTTTGTGTCGATCATGCCGCTGGCGGTGGATATGGAGCAGGCATCGCTGCTTGGATTTTTGCAGATTGCTGCCGTGGTGGTGCCGATCATGACGGCTGTGGTTGCCGGTTATGCCGTCATGGCGGACCGTGCCCGCCGGCTGTTCCACTCTTCAGCTGCCTTGCAGCGCATCAACCGCACCACAGCGGTGATGATGGCGGGCGCCGCGGCCGCCATCGCCGCAAAATCCTGACCTAGCCCTGCCAGTCCCCGGCCGCACTCTGCACCAGCGCCAATGCGGCGACCGCTGCGGTGTCGGCGCGCAGAATGCGTGGCCCAAGACTGAGCCGGACCGTGCGCGGCTGGGCCAGCAGTGTGGCGCGCTCATCGGAGGAAAAGCCGCCTTCCGGGCCAACGAGCAGCGTCAGTGGCCGGCCGCGCAGCCCGGCCAATGCCCGCATGCCATCGCCGGGGATTGCATCCTCGTCTGCAAAAATCAGCGTATCATCGGCGGCGCGCGCTGCCAGAAAGGCAGCAAACCGGGTTTCATCCCGCACGGCGGGGATGGCGAGAATGCCGCATTGCTCCGCCGCCTCGATGGCATTGGCGCGCATCCGGTCGAGATTGAGCCGCGTGGCCTGCGTATGCTGCGTTGCCACGGGCCACAGCATGTCTGCGCCCATCTCCACCGCCTTTTGCACCATGTAATCAAGGCGGGCATGTTTCAGCGGCGCAAAGGCATAAGTCAGGCGGCCCGCCTGCGTCTGCGCCCGCGTCTGGCTTTCGAGGTGAAGGGAAACACCCTTTTTGCCAACCTCGGCAATGCGCGCCTGCCATTCGCCATCGCGGCCGTTGAACACCAGCACTGACGCACCGGCAGCCAGCCGCAACACATGGGCAAGGTAATGGCTGGGCTCGCGACCGAGCATGATGTGCGCCGCGCTGGCCAGAGGCGCGCTGACAAAAAGCCGCTGCATCCGGAATTCGTAACGCGCCAAGCCATGGCTCCTGTTGAAAGAGGGCTGAGCAGGCATCTGTCGCCTTCACGCCGCCGGTCACTCACCATTCCGCCATATTCAGGCGCAAGAAAAGGGGTGAAAATTCAGAAAGCGGTTTTGAAGAGTGGTCCAGCCGTGCCCCTGTTGATCAAATCCTGCGTGATCTGTTGTGAGCCAGCTTGCCGCCATGCGGCCCCGGCGGTATGGACAGAGCGTTCGGAAAAGACATCGGGCCAGTTGGCCCGCCGCTCAAGACACTTGGGGTGACGGTGGCAAAGCCAC
>JBOFCU010000337.1:0-3734 GCA_051646285.1 Beijerinckiaceae bacterium | reverse complement strand
CGGTCGACACCAACTCGTCGGACTTGTCGATGGACAGCCCGATATGCAGCAGGGCCAGGGCACATTCCAGCCGCACCAGCGCATGCGATTCGCTGATGGCGGCAAGACGCAGGCGGGCGCTGTGCTGGCTGAGGGCCCGCATGAAACGCCGGTAAGTTGCGGCATCAACGCCATCGAGCAGAAAGGGCGAGGCGGACATGAAGGAGATAATGCGGCGGGCGAGAACCGCCGGCTCCATCGCTTCGCGCGGCATTGGCCTGAGCTTGATGAAATCATCAACCAGCGCCTGCGCCAACGCTTTCGCAATCGGCGTACCGGCTGCCTGCAAATGCCGCAGCCAGGCAAATCCATACAGTGCGCGGGTCCAGGCCGGGGATGGCGGCGTCATGGCAAAGGGGGATTCGCCGCCGCAATGCACCGCCTTGCCGGCAAAGACGTAGTGACCGGCATAAAGATCGGCGGCAATCGACGGGTCGGCGGTGCGCAAATCCTGCGGCGCGATCACCACGCGCGTCGGTTTGGCAGCCAGTATGCTGCTTGCGGCCTGCCACGATGCGGCCAGTCCGCCGCGCGCAAGCCGGTAGACCCGCTGAACACGCAGGTTGGCGGCAGACCAGGGCCGTTCGGGTTTCACATTGGACACGAGGGGCATGGTCCGCGATTCAGGGGCCCGCTTCAAGCGTGCCGCACAAGTCTTACAGCATAAAATCCATCAAGGCCGGCACGGCGTGGATTGTCGTGCGGCCACATCTCCGGCGTTGTGCGCAGGGCACCGTCCGGGTCAATCGCCATTTCCAGATTCGGCATTTCCGATGGCGTGACCGGCGCGATGGCAAAATCCGTGTGGCGGGCGAGAAAGGCGCGGGTCTGATGCTCGCCCTCTTCGGGTTCCAGCGAGCAGGTGGAATAGACGAGCCGGCCGCCGGGCCGGACCAAGCGGGCGGCATTGTCGAACAGGCGCGCCTGAAGGGCTGTGAGGCTTTTCAGGTCCGCGAGGCTTTTCGTCCACGCAATATCGGGATGGCGGCGGATGGTGCCGGTGCCGGAGCAAGGCGCATCGAGCAGGACAGCATCGGCTGGCTCTGCGCTCCACTGCGCAGCATCGGCTGTGACAACCGCGACGGTGAGGCCAAGCCGTTCCATGTTGTCGCGCAGCCGCGCGAGCCGTGGCGCAGAGCGGTCCAGCGCCGTCACGGTTGCGCCGGTGGCAGCCAGCTGGGCAGTTTTGCCGCCCGGTGCTGCGCACAAATCATAAATGACTTCGCCAGGCCGGGCTGCCAGCAGATGCGCGGGCAGGCTGGCAGCCGCGTCCTGCACGATCCATGTGCCTTCATCGTACCCCGGCAGGGTATGGACCGATTCGTGGGTATCGAGGCGCAAGGAACCATTGGGAAGGGCTGAGCCGCCGAGGTGCCCGGCCCAATCGGCCATGGTCCTGTCTCCGGGCCTGAGAATGGTCAGATCAAGCGCTGGCTCCAGCGCCAGCATCCGGGCCATGGCGCGGGTGCGCTCCTCGCCATAGGCCGCCCGCCAGCGCACCGTGAGCCAATGGGGCAGCGATATCACGGGGTCGAGCGTGGCCAGGAGCGTTTCGCGTTCTCGCGCCATGCGGCGCAGCACGGCATTGACCACGCCGGCCAGAGCCTCCGAACGGGTCTGCCTTTTCACCAGCGTGACCGCTGCATCGACCGCCGCATGGTCGGGCACGGCCATGTACAGGATTTGCGCGGCGCCGATGGCAATCGCTGCAACCACATCTGGCGGGGTGCCATCCAGCGGCCGGCTGAGCAGTTTGTTGGACAGGAAGCGAATCGCACCCCAGTGTTTCAGGGCGACGAACGCCATCGTGCGGGCCAGCCCCCGGTCACGGTCAGCCAGCACTGACTGGCTGCGCATGGCCAAGGTCAGTGCCTCGTCGAAGGCCAGACGCCGGTCGAGGACATTGCGCAGAATCGAGGCGGCCGCCTGCCGTGAGCGCAGGGCGCGTGCGCTGTCATCATCATCGCTGGCGCCGCTGAGCGCTGGCTCATCACGCGATGCGCGCGGTGCGGAGGTTTTGCTTTTGGCCATCGGTCCCGGTCATGTCTTTCCGCCCGCGAACTGGCGTCACGGACCGGCCCGCCTTATAGGAGGTTTGCCGTTCGCGCCATCAAGTCCGGAATTTCCTGCCATGCCGCAGAATCCTCTCTCGCCTGATCCTCTTTCGCCCGAAGAGTCTGCCGCTGTCCGCAAACCGCTCAGCGATGCGGCCAGACGCGCCTTGGCGGAAGCGCAGGCCCGGCGCGATGCCCTCGATGCGGAAGCGGCGCGGCTGAGCCGGACCCCGGAGGTGAATGGCCGGGAAGGGCCGGAGCCGGTGCGGTATGGCGATTGGGAGAACAAGGGAATCGCCAGCGATTTTTGATGTCCCGGAAGCCTATGGCGGCAGGGTTTGTACCGGCAGGCCCAGTCTCTGACTTTTATTCACAAGTATCGTGATTGCGATTGAATTATTCCTATAATAGGAATATAGGCAATTTATGCGTCTGTCCCGATTCCAATTGTTCCGGCTGCCATTGCCCATAGGCCGGATTTTGCCGGTGTTTGCGGTTGCTATGGCGTGCTGGCTCGCCACCCTTAGCCCACCCATGCGCAGTGATGGCCAGACCGCCGCCGCTTCTGCGCTGTCCCGTCCTGTGATGGCTGATGCCGCTGCCAGTGACGAGGGTATTGCCGTGGCAAGCCATCCCGCCGCCTTTCCGGTAGCGCACCTGCGCGGGCCGCTGCCGGCGGTTGTGACGCGGATCATTGATGGCGACACGGTGGAGGCACGCGTCCAAATCTGGCTCGGCCAGGATGTGCTGACGCGGGTGCGGCTGCGCGACATTGACGCTCCTGAAATCAACGGGGCCTGCGGGGCTGAGCGCGATCAGGCTCTGGCCGCCCGCAGCAGGCTGGCTGCACTGGCCGGGCAGCAGCCGGTGTGGCTGAGGGATATCGGGCGGGACAAGTTCTTTGGCCGCGTCGTGGCCCGCCTTGGCGATGGTGATGGCCGGGATTTTGGTGAGCAGTTGATTACCGAGGGGCTGGCGCGGACCTATCAGGGTGGCCGCCGGGCAGGCTGGTGCCGCTGGGGCAACTGAAGCCTTTGCTGCATCAGCAAGAAATCTTTCCATCGGCATGGCCAAAATTAACCATCCGCTAACCATACACCCGGCAATTTCTGCCCAGTGACCCGTGCCATGAGAGCATCGGGCGCATGTCTTGTCGCCAGACGGTTTGGCACGAGTGATTGGGTGAGGGTTCGCGTGAACGGTCTCTCGGAAGCGTTTACAAAACTCGGGCCGCAGCGGCTCGCGGCCATGATGGCTGTGACGCTGGCGCTCGTTGGCTTTTTCGCGTTCGTGATCATTCGCGTCTCGCAGCCAACCATGGGTGTGTTGTTCGCTGACCTGCAATTCAGCGACTCAACCTCCATTGTTAAAGAACTCGAAGCGAAAGCCATCAAGTATGAAACCCGGCAGGATGGGCAGACCATTCTGGTGCCGCGCGCGGATATTCCCAAGCTGCGCATGGAGATGGCCGCCAAGGGCATGCCCACTGGCGGCAATGTCGGCTATGAAATTTTCGACAAGGGCGATGCCTTTTCCTCCACCAGCTTTGTGCAGGGCATCAATCATTTGCGGGCGCTGGAAGGTGAATTGTCGCGCACCATCCGCACACTGGGCCGCGTGGCCAGTGCACGCGTGCATCTT
>JBOFCU010000302.1:0-2248 GCA_051646285.1 Beijerinckiaceae bacterium | reverse complement strand
GTGATGGTGGCCGATGAGCCGCGCGATCATGATGATTTCCGCGCCTCATTTGGCGCAGCAGACGCTCTCTCCATTCTCACGCCCGGACAGGCCGCAGAAATCTACGGTGCGTTCTCGCTGCCGCGCCAGACCGGCGCGCATTTCGCAGCGCTTCATGTCGCGGTGCGCGACCGTTCAGTGCTGGACATGCACCTGTCGCGCGAAGGCGTGGCGCATGATGCACGCGCCGCTCACACCATCGTGCCAGCAAATGCTGCCGCAGGCTGCGCCTACGTATTTGAACAGGCCTGACGGCCAGCACAGTTTGGCTGACCGGAATGTGAGCGCGCACACTTTCCCTTAGGACAAATCCGGTATTGAATAGAAACCAATTTTCTCTTGGGGGCTACCCGATGCTTGCATCCATTGCCGGCCTGCCAGCGTTTCTGGCCTATTGTCTGGCCGCGCTAATCCTTGTTGCCATTTTTCTGGCCGTTTACACCCGTGTCACGGCACACAATGAGTTTGCGCTCATCCGCGCCAATGTCACGGCCGCAGGAGTCAGCCTGGGCATGGCAATGGTCGGTTATGCCATCCCGCTGTCATCAGCGATGCGCTACGCTGCGAATGTGTGGGATCTGATGATCTGGGGCCTGATCGCGCTGGTGGTGCAGATTATGGTCTATTTTCTTGTGCGGATTGTTTTTCCCGACCTCTCGCAGCGCATTGAGCAGAATGAGCATGCCGTCGCGATTTTCGCTGGCGCAGCAGCGGTGGCAGGCGGCACCCTGAACGCTGTCGCGATGTCATACTGAGGCCGCACGATGCGTCTTTCATTCAAGGATGCCAACCGCCCGCCACCCGTTAACACCATGGCGGCTCAGCCCAAGCGCTCCATCAGCCCGCCCTTGATCGGACTGGGGGTCGGTGCCGTTCTGCTTGGCGGCTTTGCCTGGTACGGCTCCCGCACAACCTGCACTGAGGGCAGGGTGGTCGAAAATGCGGCCCAATGCCGTTCCATGGTTGGCTTTCAATATGCCAACCTGTGTGATGCAGCTTTTGCCATCAATCCGGCCACCGAGCGGCTGGGTGTGGTTGTCGATCATGCGGCGTTTGTCACCACGCGAAAAGATGCGCAGCCCGGCATCGAAAATGTTGTGCGTGATGCGGGCAATCCAAAATGGCGCTCCGCGTTCAGCAACAAGATCATGGAGCCTTATCGCCAAAATTGCTCCGGATCGAGTTCGCGTTCTGGTTCCGGTTCTGGCGGTCCCGGCTCATCGGCTTCGTCCGGGGACGGCAGCGGAACCCATGCCGTGGCGCGCGGCGGGTTTGGCGGCACCGGGATGGGCTTTTTCAGCGGCGGCGGCTAACCCATGCGCCGCATCAATTGCCGTGAGCGCGCCAACTGGCAGGAGCGCGCCAAACAATTCGGTTTTTCCTTTCACACCCTCGATGGGCAGAAATATTGGGACGAAACCGCGTTTTACAGTTTCTCCCTGCGCGAAATTGAATCCGGCATCGAAGATCCAGCCAATGATATTTACACACTGTGCCTCGAAGCCGTTGATCATATTCTGCGCAACGAAGCGTTGATGCGCCGCATGGCGATCCCGTCTTTTGCGTGGGATTATTTGGCGGCAAGCTGGAAAAATCGTGAGCCGTCTTTGTATGGCCGGTTTGATTTCCGCTTTGATGGCACAAGCCCCGCCAAGCTGCTCGAATTTAATGGTGACACACCCACCTCCATTTATGAAGCCGCCGTGTTTCAATGGTATTGGCTGGAGGATTGCATTCAAAACGGCACATTGCGCCGTGGCACAGACCAGTTCAACGGCCTGCATGATGCACTGGTGCAGCGCCTGAAAGAAATGGCTGGCGGCCAAAAATTCCACCTTGCATCCTATCCCGATCATATCGAGGATCGTGGCACAGTCAGATATTTAGAGGAATGTGTGCGCGAGGCGGGTGGCACGCCGCAATTCATCGCCATTGATCAGATCGGCATCACGGCCAGCAAGAGCTTTGTCGATCATGCTGATGAACCGATCACCATGCTGTTCAAGCTTTATCCGTGGGAATGGATGCTGGCCGATGAATTTGGCAAGGCACTGCCCGATTGCAAGACCCGCTTTGTCGAACCGCCGTGGAAATTGCTGCTGTCCAACAAGGGCATCTTGCCGGTGCTGTGGGATATGGCGGAAGGGCATCCCAATCTGCTGCCATCCTTTTTTGCAGATGATCCGCGCCGTTCCGCGCTGGGTGATCG
>JBOFCU010000251.1:0-9346 GCA_051646285.1 Beijerinckiaceae bacterium | reverse complement strand
GCCGATTGTTTCCTCAATGGCATCACGCGCCAGACCGTGATCGAACTGGCGAAACAGCGCGGCATGGATGTGGTGGAGCGGCGCATCCTTCCCGATGAACTTCCGACATTCAATGAATGTTTCATTGTTGGCACGGCCGCAGAGGTGACGCCGGTGGCGGCGATTGGCTCCTACCAATATACGCCGGGGAATATCTCGCGCACGATGATCGAGGATTATTCCGCTGCGGTAACACCGAAAGCCAAGGCAGCCTGATGAGGCAGGCAGAGCGCCGGATCGGCACACACTCCCCTGCGGCACATCAATTGACGTTGCGGCAAGTGCGCGTATAGTCTTGCCGCACAGCCGATGGGTGCGTGCAGCCGGGAGCCGGTGCCATGCCGCTGCGCGCAATCACTACCGCCATCGCCGCCGTCCTATGTGCGACGACATTCGCTCTCACGCTCGCCGCCGCAGCACCGAACAAGAAAAACAAGCCGTCCGCCAAGCAACCGCCGACCGAAAACCAAAAATTGTGCCGCAATGGCGAGCTTAAGGCGGAGCTGACCAATCCCGTTTGCCTGCGATGGCAGATCACCAATGTGGGATCGAACACGCAGGAAAGCCAGATGTACAATCAGAGCTACCCTTCAGCGTGCTATCCGGGATCGGATACGAATATGCGCTGTTTTTTTATGAATCGCGTGGCGAATTATAGCAGCGCGACAACCGCAGCCGAGGCAAATGCTCTCAAGAAAATCGCAGCCGCTACCGGTGGCAATCTCATCCATCCGCGCAAAGCGTGTGAGGCATACGCCGACGTACAAACACAATGGTCTGCTGCGCAAACGCCGCCAACAACCCCAGCCAATCAGCGGCCCTTTTGCGGCAATGGCCAATTGCCATCTCCCGGCGGGGTGCTGGACCAGCAACAATTTATGTGCGGCCTGTGTCTGCAAGGTGAAAACGGTTGCACCGCCGCCAATGGCAAGGGAAAATTCGTTCCCGGCAATGCCTGCATCAATTTCAGTGGCGCCCCCATCCAGCTGAGAGACGTATTGCAGGAGCAAAACGCCTCTTACTGCAACACCGAAATCAATGGCCCTTACAGCGATTTCGCGTCTGACCATTCTTATCAGGTTTGTGGAAAAACTTATACCGAAACATACCGTGGCATGGTCTTCACCGAAGATCAAAAAAAGAAAATCCGTGACATCAACAAGAAAAGCACAACCAATGGCACGAACGCTGCCAAGTCGGATTTCGCCGGATTCTGCTGGCCAAAGCTGGCCAATATGGATTGCGTTGAAACATCCGCCGGCAGTGGCATTTGCAAGGAGCAAGCCACGCTTGTGAACTTTCCATTCTCAGCATGGAACGCATCGCAGATCCATCACATTCTGCCACGCACGGACAAACGGGAATGCGCATGTGGCACCAACTCAGTCAAAAATGCTGCCATTATTTCTAATCACCTAAACCGATATTTCATGACGAATGACCGCAATCAGATTTTTACCAACTGCAATGACGGCTCGCCAACCGACGGCATGACGGAAGTTGAATTTGCGAACAGCCGGCCCAAACGCGTGCTGCCGCCTGCGCCATGACCTGATCGAGCCGCGGCCCATACTTTGCGCTGTCATGAGAGCGGCTCATCGAAATCGGCCGGATCAGGAATCCGGCCGAATGCAATTTTCCCGCCCACATAGCCACCGGGCATTTTTGCCTGAACGCCGATTGTCATCGCGCCCTGCCCGTAACGCTGGCTCAGGGCATCGGAAATATCCGACAATTTTTCCCATTTTTCCTTTTTGCAATCATGGCCCGGTCCGCTCAGCAAATCGCCGGGCCGCTCCGCTTCCGGCACCAGGCCGGACAGCATCACATAAAGGGTGCGTGACCGCATGAAGACGCCATCCGCCAACGCCGCGCGCAACAAATCGTCCAGCATGGTCAAAAACGAATAATCGTCGCGGGCGGGCAAACACGTCTTGGTGCGGCTCCAGCGCGCATCGTCCTGACGGATACTCAGGGTGAGACTTTGCGCGAGAAATTTTTCACGCCGCATCCGCCGCGCCGCTTTCACGAGCAGAAGCCGCGCGCAGGCACGCACCCGGTTGGGGCTGCGCCAGTTCCATGGCAGCACTCGGCTGTGGCCGAACATGCCTCGCTCGGTCCGGGGCCGCTCCACCTCTTCGCCATGCAGGGCAGCATGCATACGCTCACCCTCGACGTTGCCCCAAAGGGCGCGCATCTGCTTGCGCGGCAGGGCCATCAAGGCCTGCACCGTGCCGACGCCGGCCTTTTGCAGCCGCGCGGCGTTGCCGGCCGCAATGCCGGGAATATCCGTAATCTTCAAACCGAACAGCGCGTCCGGCAGGTCGCTGCGCCGGATCACCACCAGCCCGTCCGGCTTGTTCATTTCGGCGGCAATCTTGGCAACCAGTTCGGTCGGCGCCAGTCCGATGGAACAGGTCAGCACCGGGCCGATCTCTGCCGCAAGCCGGTGCTTGATTGTGCAGGCGATGTCGTGGGCGCGCGCCTGTTCATTGTCCATCAGGTGGCACACCAGCTCATCAATCGAGCGCACGGCATGGATCGGCACGACGGTGCCGATGACAGCCAAAATCTGGTGATGCAGCTTCACATAGGCATCGGGCCGCGCATCAACGATGGTGATGTCCGGGCAGATGACACGGGCCTCCCGCACCTTGGTGCCGAGCTTCAGACCAAACTGCTTGGCCTCCCGGCTGGCGGCGATGAGGCTGGTCGCCTCGCTCGGCAGCGGGCGGATTCCGACGGGCTGGCCGCGCAATTCAGGGCGCAAATGCTGTTCGGCGGAGGCAAAAAAGCTGTCGAAATCAAGATAGAGGGCAGCAAGGCCGGAGGCGCTCTGGGACATACCCCAGACTAGAACAAACAAAGAACAAACTCAAGCGCCCTAGGGATAAGGTCAGGCCTGCCCTGTGGACAGGCTGTGGATAACCCCGTGATGTTCCGGCTGAAAAGCTGTTACCAGCGCGCGGCATCCGCATCGTCAGCGGCCTTGGCCTCAACCCATCCGCCGGTAGACCCATCGGTGTGATGTTCTTTCTTCCAGAAGGGGGCGCGGGTTTTGAGATAGTCCATCAGGAAATCTGCCGCCTCGAACGCGGCACGGCGGTGGGCGGATACTGTTACCACCAGCACAATATCTTCACCCGGGGCGATCTTGCCGTAACGGTGGATCACCGTCAGCCCGAGCAGCGGCCAGCGCTGTGCCGCTTGTTGAGCCAGCGCCGTCAACTCCTCCTGCGCCATGCCGGGGTAATGCTCCAGCTCCAGCGCCGCGAGCGTGCCGCCTTCATCGCGGCATAGCCCGGTAAATGTTACCACCGCGCCAATATCGCGGCGGCCTCCGGTCAACCGCGCCGCTTCGGCAGCCGCGTCAAAGCGCTCTGCCTGCACGCGGATGGTCATCAGCATCGTCATGACTGCCTCCGGCCCAGCCCGGACAGGATACCTGTCCGGGCGTTCGCCCCTTGAAACAGTCCACCGGATTGTTTCATGCCGCTGCGCGTCACCATGGCTGCCTCCGGCCCGGCCCAAACAGGATACCTGTCCGGGCGTTCGCCCCTTGAAACAGTCCACCGGACTGTTTCATGCCGCTGCGCGTCACCATGGCTCACCCACCCGTCATTGGCGGAAAAAAGGCGATTTCCTGCGCGCCAGCCAGCAAGGCGTCCGGCTTCACATGCCTTTTATCGAGGGCGGCGCGGATGATTTTTTCATTCTCGAACGCATAGGCGTAATTGTCGCCGCGTGTCTTGAGCCAGGCCACAAGGTCACGCACGGTCAGCACATCAGGCGGCAGCGCGATGTCTTCACTTTCGATGCCGATGCGCTCACGCACCCAGGCAAAATAATTCGCTTTCATGCCAGAACTTTCCCAAGGCGAGAGCCATGAACAGAGAGGCTATGTCTCGCCCGCGCCTGTCTCACCATCATCATCAAGCAGATGCTTCACCCCTGCCCGGAAATAATCATAGCCGGTATAAAGTGTCAGCACAGCGGCACCAACAAGCAGGATCAGGCCAATCAGCACAGTGCCCGGCAGCAGCTTTTCCCCCGCCTGCCCCGCGATCAGGAAGCCAATGGCCATCAGCTGCGCCGCCGTTTTCCATTTTGCCACGCGGCTTACCGGCACGCTGACATTCAGTTCGGCCAAAAATTCGCGCAGGCCCGACACGAGAATTTCGCGGCACAGAATGATGACGGCGGCCCACACCCACCAGCTGTGAATGGTGCCATCGACACACAGCATCAGCAGACAGGCGGCCACGATCAGCTTGTCGGCCACCGGATCGAGCATCCGGCCCATGGTCGTCTGCTGGCTCCACAGCCGGGCCAGATAGCCGTCGAGATAGTCCGTCAGCGCGGCGATCGTGAAAATGCCAAAGGCCGTCCACCGCATCGTTGGCTGTTCCGGCCAGAGAAGCAGAAACACCACAATCGGCACCGCTGCGATGCGCACATAGGTCAGCACATTGGGGATATTGATCCCTTTGGCCTTGCTGCGCGGTTTAACTGTGCTCATGGGGCCAGAAAGCATCTGGACTCGGCACCCGTCAATTCCTGAGGGCTGCACCAGACCCACAGCACACAGGCGGTTTTGCCATGCCGGCAGCGATTCAGCGGCTGCCCTCGTTGAAAAAATCATACACCGCGCGGGCCGTCGCCGCATTCACACCCGGCGCGCCGGCCAGATCATCGAGCGATGCGCGCTGAATGGCTTTCACGGTGCCGAAATGCAGCAGCAGCGCCTTTTTGCGGCGCGGCCCGATGCCGGCAATTTCATCCAGCGGGTTCTTGCCCATCTCGCGCTTGCGCTTGGCCCGGTGGGTGCCAATGGCAAAGCGATGCGCTTCATCACGCAATCGCTGGATGAAATACAGCGCCGGATCGCGTGGCGGCAGCTTTATAGCGGGCAGGCCGGGGCGGAAAAATGTCTCCTGCCCCGCATTGCGTTCCGGGCCTTTGGCAACGGCCACCAGCGGCACGTGCGATGCCCCAACAGCCGCCATCGTTTCCATCACCGCCGACAGCTGGCCCTTGCCACCATCAATCACCACAAGATCAGGCCAGGCCGGGAAACTGTCATCCGATTCTGCAAGGGTCGGGGCCTGCTCTGCCGCATCCGCCAATTCAGCGGCTTCCTGCGGCTGAGGATGATCGCGCATGAGGCGCGCGAAACGCCGGGTCAGAACCTCGCGCATCATGCCGAAATCATCGCCCGGCGTGATCGTGTCAGACTTGATGTTGAAGGTGCGGTAATGGGTTTTCATGAAGCCTGCGGGACCGGCAACAATCATCGCACCGACGGCATTGGTACCCATGATATGGGAATTGTCATAAACCTCGACGCGGCGCAGCGGCTTGTCCAGCCCGAAGGCTGCGCCCAGACTGGCAAGCAATTTTTGCTGTGACGCCGTATCGGCAATACGCCGCTGCAAATTTTCCCGCGCATTGCGCTGGGCGTGCGCGACCAGATCACGCTTTTCCCCCCGCTGCGGCACAGCAACATCGACACGATGGGGGGCGCGGCTGGACAACGCCTGCGCAATCAATTCCTGATCCTCGACACCATCGGACAAAAGAATGAGACGCGGCGGCGGCTTGTCATCATAAAATTGCACGAGAAAGGCACCGAGCACTTCTGCAGAGGTCAGGGACTTGTGCGCTTTCGGCATATAAGCGCGGTTGCCCCAGTTCTGAAAATTGCGGATAAAAAATACCTCGATGCAAAAATTTCCGGCTTCGTGATGAATGGCAAATATATCGGCCTCATCCACCGATTGCGGATTAATGTCCTGCGTGGATTGGATCGCCGACATGGCGGCCAAACGGTCACGATAGCGCGCAGCGCGCTCAAATTCGAGATGTTCGGCGGCGGTTTGCATTTCAGCGGCCAGCGTGGCTTTCACGGCGCTTGATTTCCCGCTGAGAAAATCACGTGTCTGGTCGATCAGCGCATCATAATCCTGCGGCGCAATTTCGCCTGTGCAGGGGCCGGCACAGCGCTTGATCTGGAATAAAAGACAAGGCCGCGTGCGGTTTTCAAAAACTGAATCGGCACAGGTGCGGACTAAAAAAGCGCGCTGCAAGGCGTTGATCGTGCGATTGACTGCTCCTGCCCCGGCAAATGGCCCGAAATAATCGGCCTTACGGGTGCGTGCGCCGCGATGCTTGGTCAATTGCGGTGACGCATGATCGCGCGTCAGCATGATGTAGGGGAATGATTTATCATCGCGCAGCAGCACATTATAACGCGGCCGCAACTGTTTGATGAGGTTGGCTTCAAGCAGCAGCGCTTCCATTTCCGTTGCTGTGGTGACGAACGCCATGCTGGCCGTTTCGACAATCATGCGCGCGACGCGGTTGGTGTGCGCACGCCCCTGCGCATAGTGCGTCACCCGTTTTTTCAGCGACCGCGCCTTGCCGACATACAGCACCTCACCGTCCTTATCGAACATGCGATAGACGCCGGGGCTGTTGGGCAAAGTTGAGGCAAAGCGCGCGATGGTTTCGGTGCCCACGCGCAGCCGCTCGGTGACGCCGGAATCGGATAAATCCAGTTCGCTGGCGCTGTCGCCGGCATCGTCTGCCAGCGGCGCGAGCACCTCCTCGTCTGCCTCATCGGCATCCGTGACAGGGACATCCCCGTCTTGAGGATTGCCCGAGGGCGCATCGCTGGCTGGCAAATCATCATCCGGTAATCCGGGCTGATTTTTATCGCGCTTTTTATCCATGGCCTGCATGTATGGCATGATGGCGCGATGTGAAAGACGTTGACCATTGCCATCAGGCCCGCCACGCTGCCTGATGACCGTTTTGAGAGATGGCTGCCGCCCATGGCCCTGCATTTTTCCAGCGATGAATTCGATGACCGCCGCCAGCGCCTGCTGAGGGCGATGCAAGCGGCCAAGCTCGATGGCCTGCTGATGTTTGAGCAGGAATCGATGTTCTGGCTGACCGGCTATGACACGTTCGGCTTCTGCTTTTTTCAGGGACTCTATGTCGGTGCAGACGGGCGCATGGCACTGCTGACGCGCTCTGCTGATTTGCGGCAGGCGCAGCTCACCTCGACACTGCGTGATATCCGCATCTGGAAGGACAGTGCGGACGCCAATCCGGCGCTGGATCTGAAGGCGATGCTGGCCAGCCTTGGGGCCGGCGGCGCACGCATCGGCGTTGAATATCAAAGTTACGGGCTAACGGCGGCCAATGGCAAAAGGCTGGATTCGGCACTGGATGGCTTCGCCACACTCAGGGATGCTTCCAGCCTTGTGGCCCGGTTGCGCGCGGTCAAATCCAGTGCCGAAATTGCCTATGTGCGCCGCGCAGCCAGCCTGTGCGATGCGGCGGACCAGACAGCGATTGCGCTGACCCGCGCCGGGGCTGACGAAGGCGATATTCTGGCGGCGATGCACAGCGTCATTTTTGCCGGCGGTGGCGACTATCCGGCCAATGAATTTATCATCGGCTCAGGACAGGATGCGCTGCTGTGCCGCTATAAATCCGGCCGCCGTGTGCTCGGTGCGCAGGATCAGCTCACGCTCGAATTTGCCGGGGCCTTCCGCCATTATCATTGCGCCGCGATGCGCACGCATATCATCGGTCAGCCACGTCCCAAGCATGTTGCCTATCATGCCGCTGCGAAAGCTGCCTTGCTCGCCTGTGAGGCTGAGTTGAAACCGGGACGGACAGCTGGCGATGTGTTTGCAGCGCATGTGCGGACTTTCGATGCCCATGGATTAGCCTCGCACCGGCTCAATGCCTGCGGCTATTCGCTCGGTGCCAAATTCACGCCCTCCTGGATGGATCCACCCATGATGTATGAGGCCAATCCATGGGTGCTGGAGCCGGGCATGGTGATGTTCGCCCACATGATTCTGATGGACTCCGAAAGCGCGACGGCCATGTGCCTGGGCCGGACCTATCTGGTCACCGGCAAGGGCGCGGAGGCTTTGAACATTCCTGATCTGGACCTTGTCGTGCGATAGGCCTACAAGGGCGGCCTCCATTCCGCAGCCAAAAACAATCAGGCAGCCAGTTTACAGGGAGGCGTTATGCGGACCGATCTGTCACGCAGGGGTTTTCAGCCCCGGCTCATAAGCCGTTTTGCACTTGTTGCCATCACTGCCGGAATGCTGGCGGCCTGCAACGATGCCACGTCTGACCTTGGCACAGCCTCGAGCGCGCCCAAGGTCTCGGCACCGGGCGTGCCCATTGCCATCGAAAGCCTGACGGGCGGGCCAGAAGCGACACGCAACCGGTTTGCCGGCGCACTCTCGACCGAGGCAACCCAGCGCCAGATCGAGATGGTCGGCTCAGCCGCTACACCGCGCTACCGCATCCGCGGCTATATTGATGCCCACACCACGGCCGATGGCAAAAATGCGCTGAGCTATGTGTGGGACGTGTATGATACGGGCCGCAAGCGCGCCCAGCGCGTGGAAGGCACGACACCGCTGCGTTCCGGTAGCGACCCGTGGGGCGCTGTCGATGACCGGGCGCTGCAAGTCGCCGCTTCCGCCTGCATGAACGAGATCGCAGGATTTCTCGTCGCCGCCGGTGCAACGTCGGACAAGAAAAATACTGCGGTGGCGGAAAAGAAAACGGCGGGCAAGCCCATGGCATTCACAGCCGATGAATGAGCGGCATGCCATCCATTAAAATAGGAGCCCGCCGATTGGCGGGCTTTTTTATTTCAATATCCCTGCTCTTCTTTCCGCTTTTTCAACAGCTCGATCCGATGCGGATCATCAGGCAGCCGGAACCAGAATTCGCCCCAGTCCGGCGGGCGGCCCATCGCCCGCATGTCCTGCAATATGCCATCGGCAATTTCTTCTGGCGTATCACTGCCATAATGCAATTCATCGAGAATGCGGTATTCGGTGAACGACCCCTCATGGGCAGGCAATGCGCCATGCGCAAGCAACTCAAGAATAACCCGGCGGATGAAATCTTCGAGAAGCACGCCTCTGAGTTTGTGATAGCCGTGTCCTTTGGCCCATACATGGCCAAGGCCTACACCGTAGTCGTTCAGCTCATTCGGGATGAGGCGAATTGAATCTTCGACCGTATCAATGTCACTTTTTCTCACAGTTCTCTTTCTCATCAGCATTATTTTTGGTGAATTTTTCCTATGCCAGACCGATCTGAACTCCTTGGAGGTAAATCGATGGTCGGTCCGTGATCACGGCTGATGCGAATGCCAAATTCGCCGTCATATCTGCGGAACCATACTCCATTGTAACCGTGAGGAGGAGAGAGGGGAACAGCACCGTGGAGCAACTCACCCGCAATGTCGCCAAAATGGCTG
>JBOFCU010000236.1:0-17530 GCA_051646285.1 Beijerinckiaceae bacterium | reverse complement strand
GTGATGATCGCGGCTGAAATCAGCACGATGCCAAGCTGAAATGCGCCCGATGACAGCTCGAACTTGCCATCCCGCGCCTGCGCCAGATCGCGCTTGGCCTCCATCGCCTTGGCCCGCACCACCAGCTCCTTGCGGCCCTCATTGGTGTCCGGCTCGGAGTCATAGCGCGCGATGGTCGCCTTCCAGCTCTCGATGCGCTTGGTAAGCACCGGCTTGGCGTCGACGCTGGCTGTCGTGTCACGCTCCACCTCCAGCGTATCCGCCGCCGTGCGCAGTGTTGTGGCGCGGATGGTCTTGGCCTGAAAGAACGACCAGAGATTCGACGCCTCGATGTTGGAGGCGAGCATTTCGCTTTGCGCCTGCTTACCGCCGGCTTCCGAAAACGCCAGAAACAGCGCCAGAATCGCAATCATCAACGCATAGAGCTTGTTTTCGCCTTCAACGGCACCGTGACCACCGGACATTATAATTCCCCCAGATTGCGCGGGGCCTTAGCAGTGGGGACGATTCGGGGGAAGGCGGATGGGAGCTTGCTGGCATTCAGCGCTGCCATCCATGCGAGGATTACCTGCAATGTGAGGACTACCTGCAATGCGAGAATGACCTGCGGGTCTTGCTGCACCCGCCGCTCACGCCCGCGGATGCGCGGCCTTATACGCATCCAATAACCTCGCCGCATCGACCTTGGTGTAAATTTGCGTCGTCGAGAGCGAGGCGTGGCCGAGCAGTTCCTGTATGGCGCGCAGGTCTCCGCCCTTGCCCAGCAGATGCGTGGCGAAGGAATGGCGCAGCGCGTGCGGCGTTGCTGAATCGGGCAGGCCCAATGCGCCGCGCAGGCGCTCCACCGTCAGCTGCACAATGCGCGGCGACAACGGCCCGCCCTTCGCGCCAAGAAACAGCGGCCACTCTGGCGGCGGCTGATAGGGGCATTGGCGGATATACATCTCCACCGCATCGGCGACGGGTTTGAGGACCGGCACCATGCGTTCCTTGCCGCCTTTGCCCCGCACCCGGATGACATCAACGCCGGGCAGCGGCGCGTCCTGCCGGGTGATGCCCAGCGCTTCGGAAATGCGCAGGCCCGCGCCATAGAGCAGCGCCAGCACGGCAGCATCACGGGCAATCACCCACGGCTCGCGGTTTTCACCGGCCCGCACATCCGTATCGCAGATTTGAATGGCAGCGCTGGCGGGCAGCGCGCGCGGCAGGGTTTTTTGCAGACGCGGCGGACGCACGGCGGCAAAGGCCCCGGCCTTGCCTTTTTCATGGCGCTCAAGAAACTTGGCGAAGGAGCGCAAGCCCGCGATCTGGCGCATCAGCGAGCGGCTTTCCACCCCCTCGCCCCGGCGCGCGGCCATGAAACTGCGGATATCGAGCGGGCGCAGGGCGGCAAAGCTGGCCAGATCGGCCACCGCGCCGTCGCGGGCATGAAGGACATGCAGGAATTGCCGGAGATCGCGGGCGTAGGCTTCCAGCGTCTTGGGGCTCAGCGTGCGCTCGGATTTCAGCGATTGCAGCCACAGCCGCATCTGCGCGGCGAGATCATCAGCGGCGGGGCACGTCAACGCAAAGGCGCCGGCAACTTGGGCATCAGCATGGTGGGCTTGCATGGCGGCAGGATGGCGCGAAAAGCCTAACGCGGTGTAAGCATCCGCCCCATGAGCAGGTCACCATGAGCGATTCACCCGTCCCGCCGCCCCGTGCCCACACGGCCGATGTGGTGGCGGCCGTGGCCGTGGATACGGCCTATTCCTACAAGATTCCCGCCGGGATGGATGTGAAGCCCGGCGATCTTGTCGCCATGCCGCTCGGGCGCAGCGAGAGCATTGGTGTGGTCTGGGCGGTGGATGACACGCGCAGCGGTGACAATCTCAAGGCGATCGAGCGGGTTGTGGATGCCCCGCCCCTGCCAGCAAAGCTGCGGCACTTCGTCGATTGGGTGGCGCGTTACACCCTGACGCCACGCGGCATGGTGGCGCGCATGGCGTTGCGGGTGCCAGAGGCAACAGCGCCACGGGTCACGCTGGCGGTGCGTTTCACCGGCACGCAACCGGGGCGGATGACCCCGGCGCGGGGCCGCGTGCTTGCCCTGCTGGCCAACGGGTTGGCCATGCCCAAATCAGCCTGCGCCAAGGAAGCGGGTGTCTCTGCCTCCGTCGTTGACGGGCTGATTGATGAGGGCGTGCTGCTGGCAGAAGCCGTGGCGGAGCGCGCCATGGCCGCCCCCGACCCGGCTTTCAGCCAGCCGGTGCTGGATCGCGACCAGCAAACGGCGGCGGATGCGCTTGTGGCCAGCGTCGCGGCGCGGGTGTTTTCCACCACGCTGCTGGAAGGCGTCACCGGGTCCGGCAAGACCGAGGTGTTTTTCGAGGCGGTGGCGGAATGTCTGCGGCAAGGACGGCAGGCGCTGATTCTCATGCCGGAAATCGCTCTGACCGCGCAGTTCCGCACGCGATTTGAAGACCGCTTTGGGGTGAAACCGGCGGAATGGCATTCCGCCATTTCTTCCCGCAAACGCGACCGTCTCCACATGGATGTGGCGGAAGGAAAAGCCCGCGTCGTCGTTGGCGCGCGCTCCGCATTGTTTTTGCCGTTTGCGGATCTGGGTTTGATCGTCATCGATGAAGAGCATGAAATTGCCTACAAGCAGGATGACATGGTGCTCTATCATGCCCGCGACATGGCGATTGTGCGCGGGCGTATTGAAAATGCAGCGGTGATTTTATCCTCCGCCACGCCATCGATTGAAACCAAGGTCAATGCTGCCAGTGGCCGCTATCACCATGTGCTGCTGCCGAGCCGGTATAACGCGCGCGCGCTGCCTGCAATTCATGCGATTGACCTGCGCAATGATGCGCTGAAGCGCGGCACATGGATTGCGCCAAAACTCGAACAGGAAATGCGCCGCACACTGGATGCGGGGGAACAGGTTTTATTATTTCTCAACCGGCGCGGCTATGCGCCGCTGACCTTGTGCCGCCACTGCGGCCACCGCTTCAAATGCGAGGATTGTTCGGCCTGGCTGGTGGAACACCGTTTCACGCGCTCGCTGCGCTGCCACCATTGCGGCCACCGTGAGCGCAAGCCCGATACATGTCCGGCCTGCGGCACAGCGGATTCCCTCACCGCCTGCGGGCCGGGCGTGGAGCGGCTGGCGGAGGAAATGGCTATTCTGTTTCCTGACAAGCGCACACTGGTGCTCTCGTCCGACATGCCCGGCGGCACCGAAAGGCTGCGGCAGGAGTTTGAATCGATCGCGAATGGCGAGGTGGATATTGTCATCGGCACGCAGCTTGTGGCGAAGGGCCATAATTTTCCCGGCGTGACCTGCGTTGGTGTGATCGACGCTGATCTGGGTTTGGCGAATGGTGATCTGCGCGCTTCAGAACGCACATTCCAGCTCATGCAGCAGGTGACGGGCCGCGCCGGGCGCGGTGAAAAACCGGGACGCGCCTATTTGCAAACCTACAAGCCCGATCATCCGGTGATGGAGGCCTTGCTGTCAGGCGATGCGGAGCAATTTTATACAGAGGAAATTGCGCTGCGGCGAGAAGCAGGGCTGCCGCCCTTCGGCCGGCTCGCTGCGATGATTATCTCTGCCACCGCGCAAAATGATGCGGTGGATTATGCCCGCGCGCTGGTGCGCGCTGCGCCGCGCATGGATGGTTTTGTTGTGCTGGGGCCTGCCGAGGCGCCGATTGCGCTGATCCGCGGGCGTCACCGTTTCCGTATTCTGATCAAGGGCCCGCGTGACGGAGATATGCAGGGATTTTTGCGCACGATGATTGCAGACGCGCCCAAGCCCGTGCGCTCCATGCGGGCGCAGGTGGATGTGGACCCGCAGAGTTTTTATTGATGTGTCTTACGCATACTGGCTGAGCGGATAATCCGCCTCCACAATGTATGGTCCGCCACCCACGGAGTCGCGTGCGGAAAACAGGACGAAACGGCTGGCTGTGAATGTCAGCGAGCGGATGATGGCGCGCGAGGACAACCAGTCAGCCACCGCCAGCGGCGAGGATGAGCGCAGGCGGGCCAGCGTGACATGGGGCACGAATTTCCGCGTCTCGGGCGCGCAGCCCACCATGCGCGCGGCGCGCTCATGGTCTGCCTGCAAATGCGTCAGTGTCTTGTCGGCGCGGGCGCGGGCCAGCACGGCGCGCGGCCTGTCACCGCCGAATGTATCCAGCACGTCCAGCGTCACGGCGATTTCCGGGGCGGATATATCATCCAGCGCATGGGCAAAATCGCGTGCGGTGCGGTTGTCGATATCGCCGACAAACCGCAGTGTGACGTGATAATTTTCAGGGTCAATCCAGCGCGCGCCATACAGGCCGCCGCGCAACAGCGACAGTTCAAACGCAATGTCTGGCGGAATTTCCAGACCTGTAAACAGACGGGGCAACGCCACCTCCTGTCGAATCACGCAGATGGGTCATGCTAGTGGTGAAATCCTGAAAGTGGAAATCACCACACATCACCCCCGCTCTCGCCCGATTCCCATGACGGGCGGATGTCACAGCTCAGCTTTTCTGCGCCAGTCCGGCGAGAAATTTCTCCACGGCCGGCAGGATGCGCTCAACGATGACGCGTACGCCATCGGCTGTCGGATGAATACCATCAGGCAAATTCAGCTTGGGATCAGCAACAATCCCGTCGAGGAAAAACGGATAGAGTGTTGCGCCGTATTGCGCCGCGAGTTCGGGATAGATCGCATCGAATTTCGCCGCGTAATCCGCGCCCATGTTGGGCGGCGCCTTCATGCCGGCGAGCAGCACGGGAATGCGGCGCGCCTGCAATTTTTTCAGCATATCCTCGAGTGCCGCGCGGGTCACGGCGGGATCGACGCCGCGCAATGCGTCATTGGCCCCCAGTTCGAGGATCACGGCGCGGGTGCCCTCCGGCACCGACCAGTCGAGCCGGTCGCGGCCTGCACTCATGGTGTCACCGGACACGCCGGCATTGGTGATGTCCACGCGGATGCCTTTGGCCCGCAGTGCCTTTTCAAGCACGACAGGAAACGCTGCATCTGCCGGCAATCCGTATCCGGCTGTCAAACTATCGCCCAAAGCGACAATCACAGGGATGTCATCAGCCGCCTGCGCCGGTTTTACCGCCAGCCATGGCGTTATCACGATCATCGCCATACATAACCAACGCATGAATCAGTCCTTGTCATCTCTCGCGGGCACGCCCGTCGCCGCCATTTCACCATCTGATGTGGTGATCTCCCTCAACCATGTCGACCTCTCTCTGGGAGAAGGTGCATCACGGGTGCATATTCTCAAGGGCATCTCTCTGGAGATAGCCCGCGGCGAGATTGTGGCATTGGTCGGCCCCTCAGGGTCCGGCAAATCCACGCTGCTGATGACGCTGGCGGGGCTGGAACGCATTGATGCTGGCACCGTCATTGTGGCGGGCAAGGATCTGGCGACCCTGAATGAGGATGCGCTGGCACGCTTTCGCGGCCAGCATATCGGCATCATTTTCCAGTCGTTTCACCTCATTCCCACCATGACCGCGCTGGAAAATGTCGCTGTGCCGCTGGAACTGGCAGGCCGTGCCGACGCCTTCGCCAAGGCCCAAGCTGACCTGACAGCGGTTGGCCTTGGCCACCGCCTCAACCACTACCCGGCCCAATTGTCCGGCGGCGAGCAGCAGCGTGTGGCGATTGCGCGGGCGATTGCGCCGAACCCGGCGATTCTCATTGCGGATGAACCCACCGGCAATCTCGATGAAACCACGGGTGCATCGGTTGTCGATCTGCTGTTTGCCCTCAAGCGGGAACGCAATGCAACGCTGGTGCTGGTGACCCATGATCCCGCGCTGGCCGCCAAATGTGACCGCGCCATCCGCATTCATTCCGGCATCATCGATACGCCGGTGAGCGTGCGCACATGAATGCTGCCCTGATTTTCCGCCTCGCCCTGCGCGACATGCGCTCAGGCTGGCGCGGCTTCGGCATTTCCATTTTGTGCGTGGCGCTGGCGGTGATGACGATCACCGGCATTGGCTCACTGGCAAGCTCCCTTGTTGGCGGCATTGCGCGCGAGGGCCGCACCATTCTGGGCGGTGACGCGACATTCTCCGTGGTGCAGCGCGAAGCCACCGCAACGGAAAAAGCCGCCATCGCAGCGCAAGGCACGGTCGCCACTATCACCACCATGCGGGCGATGGTGCGTGTGCCATCGGGCGAAACCGCTTTGGTGGAATTGAAGGCGGTGGATGATCTTTATCCCACCGTCGGCTCTTTTGCTGCCTCTGACGCGCGCGATATTCAGACGCTGCTGAAAGACAATGGCAGGCATAGCGCGGTTGTTGACCCGCTTTTGTTGGCCCGGCTGAATCTCAAGATTGGCGATGAGGTTGCGCTGGGCAACGCACAGTTGAAAATAGCCGCAACGATTGTGACGGAGCCGGACAAGGTTGGCACCAATGTCGGCTTTGGCCCGAAATTGATCACATCGCACAAAGCCTTGCAGGACAGCGGGCTTTTGCAGCCGGGCAGCCTTGTGCGCTGGACCTACCGGCTGGTCTTGCCGGGCCGTGTCAGTGATGCAGCACTTGAACAGACGATTGCGGCTGTGAAAGCCGCAGCACCGGAGGCGGCCTGGGATATTCGTGCCCGCACCAATGCCGCGCCGCAGCTCGCGCGCAATATCGAACGCTTCACACAATTTCTCGCCATTGTCGCGCTGGTGACGCTGGTGATCGGCGGTGTTGGCGTCGCCAATGCCGTGCGCGCTTTTGTGGAGCGCAAGCAAGCCACCATCGCGACATTAAAGGCGGTTGGTGCAACAGGCCGCGCGGCGTTCTTCATCTGCCTCATTCAGGTCATGGCCTGGTCGCTGGTGGGGATTGTGCTTGGCCTGGCAGCAGGTGCGACCATTCCCTATGTTGTCGCGACGCTGGGTAAAAATGTATTGCCCGTGCCGATTGATCCTTCCCTGCGTGCCGGCGATTTATTGCTGGGTACCGCCTACGGGCTGACCATGGCGCTGGCCTTCGCGATCTGGCCGCTGGGACGTGCCCATGACGTGCCTGTGTCAGCCTTGTTCCGCGACCGGATTGCCGACCGCTCCTCATGGCCGCGAACCTCCTATATTGTGGCGGGGCTGCTGGCTTTTGCGGCGCTCATCGGCCTGATCATCGGTTTTGCATGGGACCGGCGCAGCGCCATCATGACAGCCGCAGCCGTGGCTGCGACATTCCTGCTGTTGCGCCTGCTCGCCTCTCTCGTGATGAGTATCGCGCGCCGTGTGCCGCGCCCGAAAAATACGGCGTTGCGGCTGGCCGTTGCCAATATCGCGCGGCCCGGATCCCTCACGCCAGCCTTTGTGCTGTCACTTGGGCTGGGTATCGCGCTGCTTGTCGCCATCATGCAGATCGACAGCAATCTCCGGCGCGAACTGGCCCGCGGCATTCCCGAAAAAGCGCCGAGCTTTTTCTTCATGGACATTCCCAATGGCGATGCGGCGCGATTTGATGCCAGCATTGCCGCCTTTAATCCTGACGCCAAACTCGACCGGGTGCCGATGATGCGCGGCCGCCTCACCCGCATTGCCGGCCAGCCTGCTGAAAGCGTGAAGCCGCCGGGTGAAATCGCATGGGTGCTGGAGGGGGACCGCGGCATTACCTATGCTGCGGCAGCGCCCGAGGGATCGGTCATCAGCCAGGGCGAATGGTGGAAGCCGGACCACACCGGCTCCAACCTCGTCTCCTTTGAAGAAAAAATTGCTGACGGGCTTGGCCTGACGGTTGGCGATACCATCAGTGTCAATGTGCTTGGCCGGACCATGACGGCAACCATCGCCAACCTGCGGCGGGTGGAATGGCGCTCATTCGGCATCAATTTCGTGATGGTGTTCTCGCCCAACACCTTTGCCGGAGCGCCGCACACGCATCTCGCCACGGTGGGATTTGCCACCCCGCAGAGCGTAGAGCAGGAAAGCGCCCTGATCCGCCAACTGGCCAGCAGCTTTCCATCTGTCACCAGTGTGCGCGTGCGTGACGCGCTGGCCACGATTGAATCGGTCCTGCGCCAGCTCAGCGCCGCGATTCGGGGCGCAAGTGCGCTGACGCTGATCGGCAGCCTGCTGGTTCTGGCAGGGGCCTTTGCCGCCGGCCATCGTTCGCGGCTGTATGATGCTGTGGTGCTCAAGACACTCGGCGCCACGCGCGCCACGCTGATCCGTGCCTACGTCACGGAATATGGCCTGATCGGGCTGGCTGTCGGCGTATTCGGCGGCATTGCCGGCATGGGATCAGCCTATTTTGTGCTGACGCGGGTCATGCAGCTGCGTTACGAAGTGCAGCCCTTTTCAGCTATTCTTGCAGCGTTACTTGCGATTGTTCTGGCGATTTCTCTGGGTTTACTTGGCACCTGGAAAATTCTGGCAGAGAAACCCGCGCGGCTTCTGCGTGAGTTATGAGTAAAAGCGCCGCCCAATCCACATTCTAGTCTTGGAGAATGTTAACGCTGCCGCTTCATGACTTGAATTTCATCTTGAGAGATAGACTTTTGGCGAAGCCCGCCACTTGTAAAAAAACGTGAGGCGCGCCATATTCCGTTCAACCGCGTGAATTAGATATGCGGCAACATCTTATGAGAGGGAATTCCATGGCCAACTATGACCGCAACACCTACGCCCCCACCCAGACGGGCGCGGCTGGCGCCGGGGCTGCCGTTTATGACCAGGGCCTCCGGTCTTACATGCTGGGCATCTACAATTACATGGTGCTCGGCCTCGGTATCTCTGCGCTCGTCGCTGTCAGCATCTCGATGCTGGGCCGCACCAGCCCGGTTGTCATGACGCTGTATGCTTCGCCGCTGAAGTGGGTTGTGATGCTCGCGCCGCTGGCCTTCGTGCTGTTCATGTCGTTCCGTATGGAGCGGATGAGCCCGGCATCACTGCTCGGCACCTTCCTCGCCTTCTCGGCGGTGATGGGCCTGTCGCTTGGCTCGATCTTCTTCGTGTTCAAGCTTGGTTCGATCGTGAACGCCTTCCTCGCCACCGCTGCCGCCTTTGGCGCGATGTCGCTGTGGGGGTACACCACGAAGCGTAACCTGACGGGCATGGGCACGTTTCTGGTGATGGGCCTGTTCGGTGTGATCATCGTCAGCCTGCTCAACGTCCTGATCTTCAAGGCGTCGGGCCTGACCTTTGCGCTGAACATCCTCGTTGTGCTGATCTCCGCTGGCCTCACCGCCTGGGACACACAGCGCCTGAAGGAAGAGTATGATTATGTCTATGGTGATGCCGTGCTGATGAGCAAAGCGTCGATCATGGGTGCACTCTCGCTCTACCTGAACTTCATCAACATGTTCCAGTCGCTGCTCTCGCTGTTCGGCGACCGCGAGTAAGCCAGTCTTCAGCAAAACGAAAAGCCCCGGTTCTCCGGGGCTTTTTTATGTCTGACGGGCATTTGCGGCTAGGGAGTCACCAGCCTGAGCTGCTTGTCGAGCACGGCGATCACGCGCTTCAATTCCGGGCCGCGCTTCATCACAAGCCCGGTCATGGCTATGACCGCGTACATGCCCTGCCGGTTGCGCAGCTCCGGCGTTTTGACAATGCGGTACATCGGCACTTCCGAGGCGCGGCGGAAAATTGAAAATACAGCACGGTCGCGTTCGAAATTGATCGCGTAGTCCCGCCATTCGCCGCTCGCAACCTTGCGGCCATAGAGATCGAGAATATCGCTCAGCTCACGCCGGTCGAAGGTGACGCGCTCAGGCGCTTTTTCAGCGGCCCTTGCGCCATGCGGCCAATCGATGACCTGTGCAGATGAGCTGGATGAACCTTTATTAGTGCCCGGCTGATCCCCGTCGCCTGACGCGTGCTCTGTCATTGATCCGCTGCCGCTTCTGCCTCGTGTCCCGCTTGCCTCAAAGATGCGCGGCCTTTTCCGCCGGCGCAAGTGCGTCAGCCTCAGCCAATGCCGCCCATTCTCACGCGCTCGTGATAAGAATCACAATTTCGCCCGGATGGGGTCCCATCGCTGCCGTATCGCACCTTCATAGAGATCATGTTGCCTCGACGGCCCGGCGGTTTGCCCATCGGTTCTTCAGCCCCCCAGCCCCCGGGAGGCAGATTGGCCGGGCCACTCGAACCCTTTTCTTGAGCGGTTGATCAGCGCATGCAGATCAACCGCTTTTCTTTTGTGCTGCGCATCCCCACATCCGGCACATCCGGATGTCGCGCTGGGAATGGCAAACTCTCACCTATCGCTGCTGGTTGTGATATTCCACGTTGGGGCGCATATCGACTGCAGACGCCATGCGGTTCGACATATTATAGAACGATGCCACAGCCGCGATATCCCAGATGTCCCGCTCGGCAAATCCGGCGGCGCGCAAACCGGCACGGTCTGATTCCTCGATTGCGTGGCTGGCACCCGTGAGCTTGGCAGCAAAATCGAGCATGGTCCGATGGCGCGCTGATAAATGGGCGGCGCGATAATTCATCACCAGCATTTCGCCAAGCACGGCATCGCCAGACAATTGCCGCACCGCAGCACCGTGCGCGGCCAGGCAATAGAAGCAACGGTTTTCCGCCGACACCACAACCGCAATCATCTCCCGTTCGAGCTTCGACAACCCCGAAGGCGCGAGCATGAGATCATTGTAAAAGGCCGCAAATGCCTCCAGCTTGGCATTGTCGATGGCATAGCATTGCAGCACATTCGGAATAAAACCGATTTTTTCCTCGCACTTGGCAAAATAGGCTTGCATGGCCGGTGACAGTTCGCCGCGCGGTATATCAACGGCCATGGGCGCTGGCGCGCCATCCTGCCGTGCCGGCTTTTCGCCCATCTCGGGCCGTTTTGGTTGGGCTGTCATATTTGTTTGCTCCATCTGGCCGCAGCCGCATGTTGCGGCTAGGATCGCTGAAAAGAAACGATCCGTCTATGGCAGGGGAGCATTTCATGGCCAGCAAGCGTCAAGACCCAATCCGCAAAGCCAAGCCATCCCGCGCCGTTGCTTCTGACGCCCCACGCCTGAAAAAAAATGCGGCACCAGACTCCTTCCAGTCCGTGTTTTTCTCGCGGGCTGCGGCAGAGGATATTCAAACAATCGACAGCAGTATGCGTGTTGCACTGGCATCCATTGCTTACGCCCATTTGCTGCAAGCACACACAAGCGCGCAAACAGATATCGCCTTGACGCCTGTCAGCGGCCTTGTCTCCGGGCGGCTGCGCGATTTCACAGTCATCACCATTCTCAATGACAATATGCCATTCCTGCTCGATTCCACGCTGGCAGAAATTGCCGAGCGCGGACTTGAGCCGCTGCTGGTCATTCATCCCATTCTTGGAATCGAGCGTGACAAAAAAGGCGTATTTGGCAAATTCGCTGGCGATGCTTCAGTCGCGGCACAACAAGGCGCACGGCGCGAAAGCCTGATTCAAATTCTCGTTGACCGTATTGAAAACGAGGCGACCCACAAGGCCATTCTTGCTGGCTTGCAAAAAGTCTACACAGATGTGCGGCTGGCGGTGCATGACTGGGCTGCCATGCGCGGCCAATTGTCAGCCGCCGTTATGGCTTACCGCACCAACCCGCCGCCCCTGCCACACGAGGAGGTGCGCGAGGCGATTGCATTTCTGGACTGGATCAACAACGATAATTTCACATTGCTCGGTATGCGCCATTATACTTATCCCGATGGCGATTCCGCATCGACACCTGTGGACGGATCCGGCCTTGGCATCATGCGTGATGCAGCCGTGCGTGTGCTGCGCCGCGGCCGCGATCTGGTAACAGTTACGCCTGAAATACGGGCGTTTCTGGCCAAGCCAGTGGCACTCATCATCACCAAGGCCAATGTCAAATCGCATGTGCACCGGCGCGTCCACCTCGATTACATCGGCGTGAAACTGTTTTCCAGCGATGGCACGCTGGAAGGCGAATTGCGTGTCGTCGGCTTGTTTTCATCGCAAGCCTATACCTCTTCACCAGCAGATATTCCCTACCTCCGCCGCAAGATCAGCGAAACGCAGACCCGCATGGGTTATGATCCCGCCAGCCATTCGGGCCGTGCGCTGATGAATGTCATTGAAAGTTTTCCCCGCGATGAGTTATTCCAGATCGATGCCGATACGCTGCATCGTTACTCCAGTGACATTCTGGCGCTTTATGAGCGGCCGCGCATCCGCGCGCTGACACGGGCAGATACGTTTGACCGTTACGTCTCGGCTCTTATTTATATTCCAAAAGACCGCTATGATACGGCTGTGCGGCGGCGCGTCGGGGAATATCTGGCCAGAATTTACAACGGCCGCCTGTCAGCATCCTATCCCGCCTATCCGGAAGGGCCGCTGTCACGCACACACTATATTATTGGCCGCGATGAAGGCGCCACGCCCGTCCTGACGCGCGCGGATATTGAAGCAGGGATTGCGGCGATTGTGCGCACCTGGCCCGACGCGCTGAAGGACCGGCTGAGTGAGCGTGGAGCCGAAGGGCGGCAATTGTCCGCCCGCTATGCTGATGGATTCAGCGCATCCTATCGTGATGCCTTTGGCGTTGATGATGCCATGCGCGATATTGCCCTGATTGAAACATTATCTGTAGACCACCCGCGCGCCGTCGATCTGTATCGCCGTCCTGGTGGTGATGCCAACCGCACCAGCCTGAAGGTTTATACGCGCGGCGCAGCGATCCCATTGTCTGAACGTGTGCCCGTACTGGAAAAAATGGGTTTTTCCGTCATCAATGAACGCACCTATCACATCACGCCAGCGGACGGGAGTGATGCTGTCGGTGTCTGGCTACACGACATGACGCTGGAATTGCCTGACACCAAGCACGAATCCATCGATTCATTTGATGAAAACGTTGAAGACGGTTTGTTGGCCGTTTTTTCCGGGCGTGCTGAATCCGACGGATTTAACAAACTGATCGTTGCCGCTGACATGACGTGGCGCGAGGCAGCCCTGATGCGCACGTTTGGCCGCTATTTACAGCAAACCGGCATTCCCTATGGCCAGGATTATCTTTCCGAGGCGCTGACACGCTATCCACATATCACGCGTGCGCTGCTTGCCATGTTCAATGCCCGATTTAATCCTGAGTCTGTCAAATCAAAGGCTGGTATGGCGGCGGAAAAAACTGATCTGGCCGACATCGAAACGCACCTGTCCAGCGTTTCAAATCTTGACGACGACCGCATCATCCGCCGTTTCATCAATCTGATCACATCAGCCATCCGTACCACATTTTATCAAAAGGAAGTTGACGGCAGTCCGCGCCATGTCATCGCGTGCAAATTCGAGGCACAAAAACTGGATGGCCTGCCGCTGCCCAGACCCTTGTTCGAGATTTTTGTATATTCTCCACGCGTGGAAGGCATCCATCTGCGGTTTGGCAAAGTGGCACGCGGCGGCTTGCGCTGGTCGGACCGGCCGCAGGATTTCCGGACAGAAATTCTCAGCCTGGTGAAAGCGCAACAGGTAAAAAATGCTGTCATTGTTCCTGTTGGAGCCAAAGGCGGCTTCGTGCCAAAGAAATTACCGCCGCCGGGCAACAGGCAGGCATGGATGGATGAAGGGATTGCAGCCTACAAGATATTCATAACCACATTGTTGCAGCTCACCGACAATATCATTGATGGAAAAATAAAGCCGCCGGCCGATACGGTGCGCCATGATGCCGATGATCCTTATCTTGTTGTTGCCGCTGACAAGGGCACAGCTACATTTTCCGATATCGCCAACAGTATTTCACTGGCGATGAACCACTGGCTGGGTGATGCTTTCGCATCCGGCGGCTCGGCTGGTTATGACCACAAGAAAATGGGCATCACGGCGCGCGGCGCTTGGGAAGCCGTCAAGCGCCACTTCCGGGAAATGAATACGGATATTCAAATCATCCCCATCACCGTTGCCGGGGTTGGGGATATGTCGGGCGACGTATTCGGCAATGGCGTGCTGCTTTCAAAGGCGCTGAAAGTGGTGGCCGCGTTTGATCACCGCGATATTTTTATTGATCCTTCACCTGATCCTGAAAAATCATGGGCGGAGCGCAAGCGATTGTTCGACCTGCCCCGTTCCAGCTGGCAGGATTATGACAAGGCCCTGATTTCGAAAGGCGGAGGCATTTATCCGCGCTCCTCCAAATCCATTTCCCTGTCCCCTGAAGCACGAAGTGTTATCGGCTTTGACCGCGCCGCATGCACGCCGGCTGAACTCATGAATGCCATTTTGAAGGCGCCTGTTGACTTGTTATGGTTTGGCGGCATCGGCACATATGTCCGCGCAACCACTGAAACCGATGCGCAGGCCGGAGATCGTGCCAATGATGCCATTCGCATCACTGGGCCAGATTTGCGTTGCCGCGTTGCCGGGGAAGGCGCCAATCTTGGCATGACACAGCTTGGCCGCATTGAAGCGGCGCAAAATGGTGTCCGGCTCAATACGGATGCGATTGATAATTCGGCTGGCGTCAATACCTCTGACGTCGAGGTGAATATCAAGATTGCACTTAGCAAGCCGGAGCAACAGGGAAAATTGCCGAAATCCAAGCGCGAAGCCTTTCTTGCAAGCATGACGGATGATGTCGCCAGTCTTGTACTGCGCAATAATTATTTGCAAACGCTAGCGCTATCCCTTTCTGAGAAACGCGGCAGCGATGATATCGCCTACATAAAAAATCTCATGCGCACGCTGGAAGCACAGGGACGCCTGAATCGCAGCGTTGAATATCTGCCTACTGATGCAGCGCTGGATGGACGTGCGCGCAATGGTAAGGGCGTTACGCGGCCTGAACTTGCTGTTTTACTGGCTTATGCAAAACTGACGCTGTTTGATGATTTGATCGGCAGCACTGTGCCCGATGACCCTTATCTTGCTCGGGAACTTGAACGCTACTTTCCGAAGAAGATGCGTGATTCCTATGGGGATGCGATTGCCACGCATCGCCTGCGCCGTGAAATCGTTGCGACACAGCTTGGCAACGCGATCATCAACCGGTGTGGTCCGACTGTTGTCACACGGCTGAGCGATGAAACTGGCCGTTCCGTTTCTGATATTGCCAGTGCCTATGCGCTGACACGCGACAGTTTCGGGTTTCTCGATCTCAACAACATGATCGATACACTTGATACAAAAGTGCCGGGTGCCGTTCAAAATAATTTGTATGCGCGTGTGCAGGACGCTATTCTGGCACGCATGGCGTGGTTCTTGCGCCGGACGGATTTCAAGGCGGGACTCGGCACACTGGTTGAACGCTATCGCAAGGCCATTGATGCTGTTTCCAGAAATCCCGGCGATCTTTATTCGGCTGATTCTCTCAAGCAGCGCGATGCTGCCATAGCCCAGCTTACCATCGGCGGTGTGCCGCCGGAATTGGCGGCGCGCATTACCGATTTACCGATGCTTGCAGCGGTGCCGGATGCGGTTGCGGTTTCCCAGCGCACCAAGGCGAATGACCGCGATGCGGCGGCCACGATGTTACGCCTGTCGGACATGATCGCCGTCGCGCCCCTGAAAGTGGCAGCAGAAACCATTCGCACCGCCGATCATTATGAACGGCTCGCGGTGATGCGGGCGCGCGATGCCATTGATGCCGTGATCGCGGATCTGGCGGTCGAAGTTATCGCCAGCCATGGCGCTGGCGCAAAGGGTGTGAGCGCCTGGGCGACCGCCCGTGCCGATGACCTGAAGCGCACGCAAAAATCACTGGTTGAATTGTCCGCAGGGGATATGACGCAGGCCAAATTGTCGCTGGCAGCATCGCTGTTACGCGATCTGGTGCGCTGACCGTTTAATCACGGTCGGGCGCACCAAGCGGGAAATAGTGACGGAAGGGCCGCGCTTCATCAACGGCGCGCGCGAAGGATGGCCGCGCCAGCAACCTTGCGCGATAGGCGCGCAGATTGTCCCATAACGCGGCTACGGGATGCGCCCAATCAGCATAAAACAGGGCTGGCGCAGCAGCACAATCGGCAAGGCTGAAGCTGTCACCCGCCGCCCATTCCCGGCCAGCCAATTTCTCATCAAGCCATGCGTAAATTCTATCCAGTGCAGCACGAGCCTCCGCGCCACCAAAAGCATCGCGGCTATCAGCCGGGCGAAGGGCATCATGCACCAGCTTTTGCATCGGCGTCATGACATAATTGTCGAATATGCGGTCCATCATGCGCACCTCAAGCGCCTGCGCCGTATCACGCGGCAGCAAGCGCACAGGCCCACCATGGTAATGATCGAGATATTCAATGATGATGGTGGCTTCCATGACCGTGTTGCCACCATCCACAAGCACGGGAAAACGCTTGAGCGGCCATAATTTTTGCAAGTCTGCATCCGCCTGCCCGTCGGGCGCACCAAGCTGACGATACTCAAACGGCGTCGCATTTTCATACAGCGCCGTCAGCACCTTTTGGCAATAGGATGAAAAGGGGTGGGCGTAGAGAACAGGTTTTGTCATGCCGTCAATATAATCTGCATGACGCCTTTGGCATAGAATGAATCAATGGCGGAAATGGCGCAGGCCAGTGAACACCATGGCAATGCCGGCTGCATCAGCCGCAGCGATCACTTCATTGTCGCGCATCGAACCGCCGGGCTGGATCACAGCTGTTGCACCTCCGGCAATAATGGCATCCAGCCCGTCAGCAAACGGGAAAAACGCGTCAGAGGCAGCGACAGAGCCACGTGTCAGCGCCTGTGCCAGACCGCCAGACTTGGCAGCCTCCTCGCCTTTCCACGCGGCGATACGGGCTGAATCCACGCGGCTCATCTGGCCAGCCCCCACGCCAGCCGTCGCGCCATCCTTGGCAAAGACAATGGCATTTGATTTTACATGCTTGGCAACGCGGAAGGCGAATTGCAAATCCGCCATTTCCTGCGGACTGGGCGCACGTTTGGTCACAACCTTTAATGTGCTTGGATCAAAGGCGAGATTATCGCGCGATTGCACGAGCAGGCCGCCTGCCACGCTGCGCACGGTTGTAGCCCTGGCGCGTGCGTCAGGCACGCCGCCAGCCAGCAAAAGCCGCAAATTCTTTTTCGCAGCGATGACTGCAATAGCATCGTCATCGGCATCCGGCGCAATAATCACCTCCGTAAAAATGCCGGAGATTTCTTCCGCCGTGGCGCGATCGAGTTTTTTATTCAGGGCGATAATCCCCCCGAAGGCCGACACAGGATCACAGCGCAGCGCCATGCGATAGGCATCCACCATATTGCCGGCGACAGCGACACCGCAGGGATTGGCGTGTTTGACAATCACGCAGGCGGCACCATCACTTTCCGGAAATTCCGCCACACACTCATAGGCTGCATCGGTGTCATTGATATTGTTGAAGGATAATTCCTTGCCTTGCACCTGCCGGGCGGTTGCCACACCAAAGCGCGCCTCGCCCGTGCGATAAAAACTCGCAGACTGGTGCGGATTTTCGCCATAGCGCAGGGTTTGTGCCAATTCCCCTGTGAAGCTCTTGCGCCTCGGCGTTTCGATGCCGCTCTGGCTCATCATCCAGTCAGAAATCATGGTGTCATAAGCGGCGGTGCGCGCGAAAGCCTTTGCGGC
>JBOFCU010000229.1:0-3097 GCA_051646285.1 Beijerinckiaceae bacterium | reverse complement strand
GAAACAGTGCGTTCCTTTAGGAGTGCGCAGGCGAAGGGGTCAAGGCGCAACACGCCAAACATGGTGAGGTGCGATAGCGCACAGCAACGCAGGGGCAGATGCCTTTTGGTGTGTTCACACGCTTTTCAACACAGCCCGCCACCCCGCAGCCCTCCGGAATTGCCCCATGAAAAAGCCGCTGATCATCCTGAACATTGCCGCAGCCGCCCTGTTGGCGCCGATTGCCCTGTCTTTCGCCAACACGCAGCAGGCTGATCCGGCATCACGCCCGGTGATCGAGACCGCTGCTGCCCGTCCTGCCACTGCGGCTGCGCCTGTGACCGACACCAAGGCTGCTGCCGGCACCCCGTCTGCTGCCGCCTGCCAGCCTGCCGTGCGGGTGGCCTATGCCGGTTATGGCGAAGCCGCACGTGGCTGTGCGGACCGGGCCGATATCACCGGCGCGAAGCGGTAAAAAGCACCCATTCCGGCCATATTTCATTCATGCCCTGTTTGCGTTAGCCCCCGCATTTTTATGGCGGGTGCGATGCAATCAGGAGAAGACAGCATGAAGCGAATTCTAACAGCGGCAGCAGCGGTTTTGACTGGCGCATTTGTTTCACTGACGCCACTGACGCCGGCACAGGCGGCAATGGCTGCGCCGGTTACCGCTGAAGGCACAGAGGCCGGCCAAGGCCTGACCCAGCCCGCGCGCTGGCATGGCGGCGGCAGGGGCTATCACCGGGGCTTTTACCGGCCCGCCCGTTTTCACCGGCCCTGGCGTCCGGCTTACCATCCCGTCTATTACCGTCCACGGCCTGTCTATATCGCGCCCCCGGTCTATGGGCCGCGCGTGGTCTGCCGTATCCGGCAGCAGCGGGTGTGGAATGGCTGGCACCATGTGTGGCGGCCGACACGGGTCTGCTTCCGCCGCTGGTAACCGGCAGGCGGCTTGCCTCAGCATTTGATAACAAGCGGCGGGGCTTATGCCCCGCTGTCGCTACATCCAGCCAATGCGCATGTCGCCGCGATGGATAGCAGCAGATTCGGCCGTCATTGCGCCGTCCGCCTCATGCAGGACCAGCGGCGGCAACAGCGCGAAGGGGGCACGGCTGCCGCGTATGCCGCGCACCAGGACGCGGTGGGCCGGTTCATGGGCGCGTGGCTGAACGGGCCGCACCTGCACGGCGCCAAAGCGCCGCGCCATCCCGGCCATGATCAATGGCAGCGCATCGGCCCGGTGGATCATGACCATGGCGCCGCCCGGTCTCAGCACGGCGCAGGCGGTTCTGATCCAGCGCTCCAGGCCGCCATCGGGCAGCACATGCGCCTGGCGGCGTGAGGCGTTGGGCGACGCGCGCACCCGGCCGGATTCGGCGAAAGGCGGGTTTGTCAGCACCAGTGCGGCCATGTTCGGCAGCAAGCCAGCCGCGCGGCAGGCCGCAGCCGGGCCGAGAATGTCGGCCTTCACAATGGTGGTGCGGCTGGCCACGCCGTTGCGGGCGGCGTTTTCGGCGGCGAGGGTGAGGCTGCCGGCATCGCAATCGGCCAATATCACCTGCGCGGCCGGATCAAACAGCGCCACGGCCAGCCCTGCCGAGCCAACACCGCAGCCCAGATCAATCACGGGCCCGTTCACCGGCCATGGCGCGGCAGCCGCCAGCAGCACCGTATCAGTCCCGGCGCGGTGATGGCCTTTGGGCAACTGGCGCAGGCGCAAGCGGCGGTCAAACAGGTAATCAAGCGGATCGGCTTCAGGTGTCGGCACGCAACTCATCCCCAAAGCCGGCCTCGCGCAGCAGGGCACGGGCAGCATCCGCCTCGTCATCGGGCACCATCAGACGGCGGGGAAAGGCGCCGATCGCGCCCTCCAGCGCGCTGATGTGCCGGTCGGCCACAAACACGGATATATCCGCCGCGGTCAGCAGCGCCTCGATGGCGCTCAGCACCACCGCATCATTGGTGCGCACCAGTTCCTTCACGCGCGAACTCCCGCCATGCGACCTTTTCTCCCGGCCTTGTAACCCCTGCTGTGCCTCTAGCATGGTTGAACTCGCCGCGCCGCCATGTAACGTCATTTCATGGTTGCAGTTGCCAGAGGAGAACCGTCCGTGGGCGTTGTCGTCGCTTTCGAGGAAAAATCAGCAGCCGGAACCGGGGTCGAAACCCTCGTGCGCCACGTGGCTGGTGACATGACGCGCGTCAATCAGCTGATTCTCAGCAAGGCCGGCTCGGATGTGGCGATGATCCCCGAGATTGCCAATCATCTCATTTCCTCCGGCGGCAAGCGGCTGCGGCCGATGCTGACACTGGCGACCGCCCAGATGACGGGCTATCGCGGTGATGGCCATGTGAAGCTCGCGGCAGCGGTCGAATTCATGCACACCGCGACCTTGCTGCATGATGATGTGGTTGATCAAAGCGACATGCGGCGCGGCAAATTGGCCGCGCGCATGCTGTGGGGCAATGAGGCGAGCGTGCTGGTCGGCGATTTTCTGCTCGGGCAGGCCTTCCGCATGATGGTCGATGTCGGCTCATTGCAGGCCCTCGACGTACTCTCCACCGCTGCCACCGTCATCGCTGAAGGCGAGGTGATGCAGCTTGCGGCGGCCAAAAATACGGAAACGACGGAGGACGAGTATCTGGCTGTCATCCGTGGCAAGACAGCGGCGCTGTTTGCGGCGGCCTGCGAGGTCGGCCCGATTTTATCCAGCCGGCCGAAGGCTGAAATTGCCGCCGCGCGCAGTTATGGCGCCAATCTCGGCGTGGCGTTTCAGCTCATCGACGATGCGCTGGATTATGGCGGGGCCTCGGCCAAGCTCGGCAAGAATATCGGCGATGATTTCCGCGAAGGCAAGATTACCCTGCCGGTTGTGCTGTCGTTCCGGCGCGGCTCCGATGAAGAACGCCAATTCTGGAAACGCACCCTGCAAAAGGGTGAGGTGGCTGATGGCGACCTTGATGTGGCCATTGGCTTCATGCGCAAGCACCGCGCCATTGAGGATACGGTGGAGCGGGCGCGCCATTATGGCGCCATGGCCAAGGACGCGCTGGCCATTTTCCCCGATAGCGAGATCAAGTCAGCGCTGGGCGATGTGGTGGAATTCTGCATCGCGCG
>JBOFCU010000208.1:0-4562 GCA_051646285.1 Beijerinckiaceae bacterium | reverse complement strand
CCAAGGCGGTGCACCTTGCCGATCACCGCATTGCGCGTGACCATGCCAAGTTCGCCCGCGATCTGGCTTGCGCTCAAACCATCGGTCCACAATTTTTTCAGCAATTCAATGCGCTCGTCAGTCCACGACATGCGCCACTCCCTAAAATAACGACATCAGAATCCAGCAGCATGATCCGCCGCCATGCGGCAGCGAACCTCACGCCAAACATCCAACGCGAAGGAAAAACATAGTCACCGGCAACATCGCGCCAGCTGGTGAGAAATGCCTACAATGGCCGGTGACTCCACGACAAGAGTCTGAAACGGGAACAACCGCAATTTGCTGCATTGCCTTGGGGATAATTGCAGTCATCCACAGAAGAGACTGCAAGACGCCGCTTTTCCCGCGTTTTTTTGCCACGCCGCAGACATGAAACCGGATTGCATCACGCGCTGAAACACAGGGCGTGACTGTGAGAGGCCATTGGGCGGCTGAAAAGATGCCCTTTGTCCCCGCTCTATATGGGAAGGGCAGTTGCGCCTCACAACCGTGCGGGCCAAGATCACGCCGTCAGCCCTTCATTTTATGAAATCAGCCACGTGAAATCAGTTCTCGTCACCGGCGGCACAAGCGGCATCGGCCTTGCCATCGCCCGTCATTTCGCCCGGCAGGGCCATCAGGTGCTGGCGTGCGGGCTGACGCAGGCGGAATGTGACCGCGTGCCGCCCATCGCCAATCTCGCCACACAGGCGCTGGATGTGCGTGATATGGCCGCGATTGAAACTTGCGTTGCCGCACTGCCGCGCCTTGATGTGCTGGTGAATTGCGCTGGCATGATTCAGCGCGCCGGCAAGGAATTTGATATCGCCGCATTTCAACTCACCCTGGATGTCAATCTCACAGGCACCATGCGGGCCTGCGTTGCGGCGCATGACAAATTGAAAGACGCGCGCGGCGCTATCATCAACACCGCTTCCATGCTGACCTTTCAGGGGTCGCCGTTCGCGCCGGGCTATGCGGCCTCCAAGGGCGGCGTCGGCCAGCTCACAAAAAGCCTTGCGGCAGCGTGGGCTGCTGATGGCATTCGCGTCAATGCCATTGCGCCGGGCTGGATCGAAACAGATCTCACGCGCCCGCTTGTGGACGATGCAGCGCGCAGTGCCGCCATCCTCGCGCGCACGCCGATGAACCGCTGGGGCCAGCCCGATGATGTGGCCGGGGTTGTCGATTTTCTGGCCTCCGATGCGGCCCGTTTCGTCACCGGCGCCATCATTCCCGTCGATGGCGGTTATCTCGCCATTTAATCGTCAAAAGTAATCAGGACCCGCGCCCATGACCAAACCCGTACCTGCCACATCCGAGAAATGGCAACCCTACCGCCATCCCATGCCGAAGGATTCCCCGCCGGAATTGATTGTGCCGGAGGTTGTCCCGAAAGATGAGCGCATCTGGGTGCCGCTCGAAGACAATGTCTGGTTCCGGCCTTTGTGCCTTTCGGCTTCGCGTGGCTACTGGGTCAATTTATTGCGCGTGCGCCGTGCCGGCGTGTTATCACGTCATCGCCATCCCCAGCCGGTCCATGCCTATGTGATCAAGGGCGAATGGCGATATCTGGAGCATGACTGGATCGCCACCGAAGGCTCTTACGCCTATGAAGCGCCGGGTGAGACGCACACACTTGTGGTCGATCCGCATGTGGAGGAAATGATCACGCTGTTTCAGGTCAATGGCGCGATGATTTATTGTGACCCCGATGGCAATTGTACGGGTTATGATGATGTGTTTACACGCATTGACAAGTGCCGCGCCCATTATACGGCCATCGGCCTTGGCGAACATTACGTCGATCAGTTCATCCGCTGAAACAAGGGACTTTCCGTTCAGCCGGCGTGGGATCCGGCGATTGATTTGTCTTGCAGTATGAAAGGCTGTTACGCGGCGACGCGGGTGAGAAACCGTTCAACGGACGCACGCAATTCCGCAGCGGTGTGAGAGACGCCGCTGCTGGCTTCCGACACGGACTGAACCGCATTACGGGTGGCGGTAAACTCTGTCGATACACCGCCAAATTCGCGCGCCAGCATTTCTGTGGCCTGCGACGCCTGCTGGGCATTGTCGGCCATGTCGCGGATGGTTGTATCCTGCTCGGTGAGGGCAGCGGCCATCACAGTGGCGATGGATTCCGCTTCCGTGATGCGTGAGGCAATCGCACCCACGGCGGCAACGGTGCGCTGGGTGGCGTTCTGCACGGATTCAATCTGGCCGGCGATTTCGGACGTGGCTTGCGCCGTGCGCGCGGCCAGCGTCTTGACCTCCTGTGCCACAACAGCAAACCCGCGTCCGCTTTCACCAGCGCGTGCGGCCTCGATGGTAGCATTCAGGGCCAGCAAGTTGGTCTGTTCGGCAATTTCCCGGATCAGCGCGACGACATCGCCAATGCGCTGGGCCGAGGTGGCAAGGCCGTCAATATCCGCATTGGCGGCATGGGCGGTCACGCTGGTTTCGGCCACGGCTGCAAAAACCCTTTCGATATCACGGGCCATGGCCGCAATCGTGCGGCTCATCTCCTCGGTCGAGCGGGCAACGGACCCGACATGGCCTGTGACCGCCGTCGATGTTTCCGACACATCGGCCACCCTCTGCTCCACCTTGCCAGTTGAGTCATTCAGAATCGCAGCCGCATGGTTCATGCGGTCTGTACCGGTCTGCAAGCCATTCAGCACACTCTCAACAGCGCAGCGGAAGGTGCGGACAGTGTCTTCCATCCGGGCCACGCGCGCCGCCTTGTCAGCCTCGCCGCGGGCGACCTTGGCCTGCGCCGCTGCCAGCACGGCGGACTGGGCACGGAACGCATCCACCGAGCGGGCCAGTTGCCCCACTTCATCCGTCCGGTCCACTTCCAGCGCAGCGGCTGTGGCCGACACATCATTGTTGCGGACACGGTCAATTTCACGGGCGATGGCCGCCACAGGCTGGGCCACGGAGCGGCGCAGCCAGAGGATGGCGCCGGTGACCGTGACAAACATGGTGGCAATCAGGGCTGCAATGATGAGACCGATGCCGGCCAGCGCCGTTTCAGCATGGGCCGCAAGGTCTTTTTCCAGAACGCTGTGCTGCGCCTCAATGGCTTTTCTCAAATCACCAAGCTGGGCCCGCTTCAGGTTGAGACGTTCGATATCGTCACTGATCCGATCCGCATCAGGCCGCCCCTTGTCCAGAACCCTTGTCATCTCGCCCTGAAACAGGCCGACCGCATCGGCATAGGCCCTTACCCCTGCCTGCACCGTTCCGGCATCGGCTTCGGCCAGCGCATCCTGCAACCGCTCGCGGGTCCGGACGAGATAATTCCTGACTTTGGCATCCAGCTTCAGCCATTCCTCCTGTGCCAGACCCGGATGCGCCAGCATCGCATGGATTTCGGCGCGGGCTTCCTCATTGTAAAAAGAGGCCCGCTGGAGGGAGAGCATCATGCCATCAAGGCGCTGCTGCCCCGCTGTTGCCGCCTGGGTTTTCCAGACGGCATTGGCGATCAGGAATCCAAAGATGGCCAGCACCGCAAGCACGGCCGCACCCGGGATGGAAAATCGTTGACTGAGAGACTTCATTCGCACCAAGACCTGACGCACCGGCGCATTTATGAACGAAGAACTGTCAGCGGACGGTTAATCCGGTTGCAACTTGCAGCGTCTGTCTGGTGATCCGACGCGCCTGTGCTGATAGGCCGGCCGGTGCCTCTGAGTGCTGAGGCATGGCTGGGTCGCGTGGATTCGAACCACGATAGCGGGAATCAAAATCCCGAGTCCTACCATTAGACGACGACCCAACGGATGCGCAGGCGCGCGCGCTGACGCGGCATTTGCACTGCCGAAGCGGAGCGCGCCGGGGTTATCAGGTTGGCGCACGGCAAACAAGCGGGTTTGGCTGCGGCGCGACGCGAAAACACCGTGGCGGCACCAGCGCGCGCGGGCGGGTTATGCCGTCATCCGCTCCTTCAGCCGCAGCAGCGCAATGCGTTTGATTTCCTCGATCGCCGTTGCAAACTCGGCATCGGGGCTGTTGCTGATGCGCTGCTGGAAAGCCGCCAAGATATCATCCCGCGTCCTGCCTTTCACGGCCATGATGAAGGGGAAATGGAAGCGTGCCTTGTAGGCGTCATTGAGGGCAGTGAAACGCGTCAACTCATCGGGTGTGAGCCGGTCCAGCCCCGCCCCGGCCTGCTCTCTGGTGGAATCATCCGTGAGCTGTCCGGCCAGAGCGAGCCGCCCGGCCAGATCAGGATGGGCGAGGATCAGCCGCAGCTTGTCGGCCCGCGTCATCGCATCCAGCGCCTTGACCATCGCGCCATGGAGGCCGGCTGCGGTGTCGTGCTCGGCACTCAGCCCGCCCCAGATCCGGTCGGGAATTTGCGGGGTATGCTCGAAAATATCGCCGAAGCGGGCGACAAAAGTCTGGCGGCTCATGTTTGCCAGCGGCGTATCGGCCGGGAAATGATGGCGGGCCCATTGCCGGGCAATGTCATCGCGACGCGCCACCCACACGCCTTCGTGGCCCTGGATATAATCCATGAAACGCGCCAGCGC
>JBOFCU010000316.1:0-14057 GCA_051646285.1 Beijerinckiaceae bacterium | reverse complement strand
TCGAGCTCGATGGAAAAATCGAGCGGCAGGGCGGGAACCGTGTGGCGTTGACGGGTGCAGCGCTCGAATGAGTTCGTCCTGCGATCTGCCGCGCCGGGGCTGAGTCTGTTGACCGGCGCTTCGCGCATCACGGGATCAGGGCGAGCCTAACCCTCGCGGCCCGCCTGTATGTTCGATTCGATGCGCGCCATGTCGAGAAAATAAGCGAGCAGATCAAATCCCGCAGCGCGCGCCATAGCCGCCATCTCGATGGTCATATGGCCGATATAGGCCGCAACTTGCGGATCACGATGGGCGATGGTTTCCAGATGCGCCAGACCATTGGCTGGGGTTGCATTGCTGGGCAGTTCGACCCCCGCTGGCACCGTCAGCGCGGTGTCTAATCCGGCACTCTCAGCGGCTGGCACTGACGAGGATGCGGCATGCGCACGATTTGCAACCATAGCATGATTTCCATTATCGACTATTTCTATGGTTGTATTATGCACGCAAAAATAGATTTTTCAATATATGCAACCAAAAGTATTTTCAGGTTCCGAAAAGCAGCATCATGGCCGGAATGGTCAAAACAGCCAGCAATGTCTGCACCGACAGGATTTCGGCCATGAAGGCATGGTCGCCGCCAAGCTGGCGGGCCAACAGGTAGGATGCGCTGGCGGCAGGCACCGATGCGCCGATCAATGTGACGGTGTAGGCCGCGCCGGTAACGCCGAACAGTTTGGCGAGCGTGGTTGCGATCAGCGGCATCAGAATCAGTTTGGGAACGATGCTGATGACGAGTGGCAGACCGGCGTGGCGGATGCGCGTCAGTTCCAGACCGGCCCCGACACATAAAAGGCCGGCGCTGAGGGCCGCGCGCCCGACAATATCGAGTGTGACGGCGCCAAACTTCGGCATCGGGATCGCGAGCAGGTTCCAGCCAATTCCCAGCAGCGTGGACCAGATAAACGGGTTCTTGATCAGCGTCATGGCCAGTGCGCGCGGTGCCGCCGGTTTGCCTGATGCATATCTGGCATGAACCAGCACAGCCATGATGTTGAGCAGCGGAATCATCGCTACTGAGGCCACAGCTGCCAGCGCCAGCCCCTGTTTGCCAAACATGTCCGCAGCCAAAGCAATGGCCACAAAGCTGTTCCAGCGGGTTGAGCCTTGAAAGATGGAGCAGAAAGCTGGCCCATCAATGCGCAGATAGGTCTGCATCAGGGGCCGGGTGATGAGGAGCAGGGCAGCCATCACAATGACCGACAGCGCCATGGCGCCACCCATGCGGGCCAACGGAACCGTGCTGAGGTCCGTCATTGCCAGTGTGCCGCCGATCAGTGCCGGGAACAACACATAGTAAGTAACCTGCTCAAAGCCCTCCCAGGCTGACCGCTTGAGAACGCCGGACACCTTGGTTGCCCAGCCAATGGCAATCACCAAAAAAACCGGCACAAGTGCTTCGGCCAAAACTGACATTGCCGGCGTCCCCCACGTTATTTCTCTTGCATGGGAACGGAGACACGCCAATGCGCGTTCAAGGATGGTTCACATGTTCAGGCGCATAGGCTTTGGCCGCATGTTAAGGAACTCTTAAGATTGCATCTTGGCGTAGGCCTTACGCATCCTTACATGAGATTCAGGCGGCGACTGCCGCAGTCAGGGAGACAACGACATGACCCCAACTTTCATCACACGTTCGGCGGTCATCGGTGCCGCCGCTCTTGGATTTTCGATGCTCAGCTTCGGGGCACAGACGCAAGCTGCTCCATTGAGTGCAGCCGGTGCAAGTTTCGCCCAGGGCGAAAGTCTGGTTGAAACCGTCCAGGCCCGCAGGCGGGTAGCTCGCACCAACCGTGGTGTTCGCACGGTTCGCCGTGGCAACCGCGGTGCAGCGGGTGCCGCCTTGGCGATTGGTGTGCTTGGCGCTGCGGCTGCAATTGCAGCGTCGCAGAATCGTGAGCCAACCTATTATGCGCCGCAATATTATCAGCCGGGGTATGAGCCGGGCTATGTTTATGGCTCGCAGCCGACCTATTACTACCATCAGGACCCTGGTTATTATCAGGCACAGCCGGTATATGACCGTCGCGCCCAGTGGGACGCACAGCGCCGGGCTCAGCAGCGTGCGCAATACGATGCACAGCTTCGCGCCCAGCAGCGTGCCCAGTGGCAGGCGCAACAGCGTGCGCAGTATGACAATCAGTGGCGCGCGCAGCGCAATCCTGGTTATCAACAGCGCTGGAACCGCTCTGTTCCCGGTGCCAACCTCGGACCGGATGCTCAGGGCCGCCGCGGCGTCGAGCGTTATATCAACGATACAAGAAACTGATCCTTCTGATCAGGTTTCCAGAAAAAGCGGGCTTCAGGCCCGCTTTTTTATGGTGCAGTGCCCAGCCAATCCAGCATGCCCTGGAGAATGTAGGCAGCGGCCATCTGATCAACGACGGAGGCGCGCTTCTGTCGCGAGGTGTCGGCGGCAATCATCATGCGCTCTACGGCGGCGGTGGACAGGCGCTCATCCCAATATCCGATGGGAATGTCGGTGAGTCTGGCAAGATTACGCGCAAAGGCGCGGGTTGCCTGCACGCGCGGGCCGGCACTGCCATCCATGTTCAGCGGCAATCCCAGCACAATTCCAGCCAGCCGCCGTTCCGCAATAATTGCCATGAGCCGGGCGGAGTCTTTGGTGAAGTTGGCGCGTGCAATCGTTTCCAGCGGTGTGGCAATGAACCGTGTGGCATCACTGACGGCGACCCCGATGGTTTTCGTGCCAAGATCAAGCCCGGCAAGGCCGCCATGTGCGGGCAGGGCAGACAGAAAATCATCAAGTGTTTCGGTGATCATCCCGAGCCGTTAGCGTGTTGCGGCTGCGCTTACAATCGGTGCGGCTTTCAGCGCCAGTGATTGCGCCGGGGCAAAAATATGCATGATGGTGTCCACGCACGATTCTGGAGGTTCTCATGCACATCACGTGGTTTGGCCATTCGACCTTCCGCCTCGATTTTGCCGGGCGCGCCGTGCTCATCGACCCGTTTTTTACCGGCAATCCGGCATTCACAGGGGATCGCAAGCAAGCGACGTCCGGCGTTTCACATATTCTGATCAGCCATGGCCATGGCGACCATGTCGGCGATGCGCTGGCGATTGCCGAGGAAAACATGGCCACGGTGGTGACAAATTATGATCTGTGCATGTGGCTGGCCTCGCAAGGGCTGAAGCGGTTCGAGCCGATGAACACTGGCGGCACGGTGGATTGTGGCGGTTTCAGTGTCAGCCTGGTGCGGGCCGATCACTCTGCTGCACAAGTCGAAGGCGGCGTGCAATACCCGCTCGGCAACGCCAATGGCGTCATTGTCAAAGCCAAGGGTGAGCCGACAGTTTGGCATTGCGGCGACACTGACATTTTTTCTGACATGAAGCTCATTTGCCAGATTCACAAGCCCAAGGTGGTTATGGTGCCGATCGGTGACCGTTTCACGATGGGGGCAGCAACAGCTGCGATGGCCGTCCAGAAATTCATGCCCGGCGTGACCACCGTTATTCCATGCCACTATGGTGCCTTTCTGCCCTTCACTGCGCCAGATGCGAAAAGTTTCGTGCGCGCGATGAAAGGGGCAAAAGCCCGTGTGCTGGTGCCGGAGATGGGGAAGGCAGCCATCGTCAAATAGGCGCAGGCGTTAACCATATCCCTTAAACAGTGTGGCCCAATCTGGTGCAGGCGTGTCAGTGTCGCGTTAACGATCTGTCAACCATGTCCAAGGGCCTGCATGCCTGCCGCGCGCCGAGCCGATGATCATCAAAACGAGCGCGCCTTTTCAAGGCGCGTGGCGCGTCTCCCGCTGGAGGCTGGCCGCCGGCGTGTGGCTGTCATCCGGTCGGTGCCCTTGCACGGGGTGCCTGTTCAGACCCCTGTCAAGCGCGCCAGGCGACCTGTCTTCATGTCCGTCGAAAAACGCCGCCGCGTTATGGCTGCCCTGTGGATTGGCGGACTGCTGATGATTTGGGCAGGCATGCTTGGTTATGCGGGCCGCGACGGCCTCAAACCGCATGATCCGTCGGCGGCACCGCTGCCGCACATGATCCGAAAATAGGGCGGCTGATCCCGGGTTTTGATTGCGGGTTCAGCGCGATGCGTGATAGACGCTGGCCATATTCCCTTTCACACCTCTGGTGCATTCATGTCTGTTGACGCTGCGACTGTGAAACGTGTCGCCCATCTCGCCCGCATTGCTGTCAGCGATGACGATGTTCCAAAATTGCAGGGTGAGTTGAATGCTATTCTCGCCTTCGTTGAGCAATTGAACGAGGTGAATGTCGATGGCGTTGAGCCGATGACATCGGTTACGCCCATGGTGATGAAAAAGCGGCAGGATGTCGTGAGTGATGGCGCAAAGGCGGATGCCATTGTCGCCAACGCGCCTGCAACGCAGGACCATTATTTTCTCGTGCCCAAGGTGATCGAATAAATACGGCCCGCAGCATGTGCTGCTGCGCCTGCAGCCCCCATTCTATGTGCGCATGTTCTCTGCATCTGCGCTCTGCCCGTTTTGACCCGTTAGAAAAATCCAATGACTGATCTTACCACGCTTACACTTGCAGAAGCCCGCGATGCGCTGAAGGCCAAGCGCATCACATCAGTGGATATTACCAAGGCGCATCTGGATGCGATGGAAAAATCGCGCGTGCTGAATGCCTATGTGCTGGAAACACCCGATATTGCCTTGCAGCAGGCGAAAGCCTCTGATGCGCGTCTGGCCAAGGGCGAGGGCGGGCCGCTGGAAGGTTTGCCGCTTGGCATCAAGGATTTGTTCTGCACACAGGGCACGCGCACGACGGCGTGTTCGCATATTCTTGGCAATTTTATTCCGCAGTATGAATCAACGGTGTCATCACAATTGTGGCGCGATGGCGCAGTGATGCTTGGCAAACTCAACAATGATGAGTTTGCGATGGGGTCATCGAATGAAACATCGGCTTTCGGCAATGTGGTCTCGCCCTGGCGCAGGCCCGGCTCCAATACCACTGTTGAAAATGGCAAGGTTGTCGGCACACCGCTTGTGCCCGGCGGGTCATCAGGCGGCTCTGCTGCGGCTGTCGCGGCCCATCTGTGCCTCGCGGCGACAGCAACGGATACCGGCGGCTCCATTCGTCAGCCGGCCGCCTTTACCGGCACAGTCGGCATCAAGCCGACTTATGGCCGGTGTTCGCGCTGGGGCATTGTTGCCTTCGCATCCTCGCTTGATCAGGCCGGGCCGATTGGCAAAACCGTGCGCGACAATGCCATCATGCTGCGCTCCATGGCAGGGCATGATCCGAAAGACACCACCAGTGTTGACCGCGCGGTGCCGGATTATGAAGCCGCGATTGGCAAATCCGTCAAAGGCATGCGCATCGGTATTCCGAAAGAATATCGGCTTGAAGGCTTGAATGATGAAATTGATGCGCTGTGGCAGAAGGGTATCCAGTTCCTGAAGGATGCCGGTGCGGAGATTGTCGATATTTCCCTGCCGCACACACAATATGCGCTGCCGACTTATTATATCGTCGCGCCAGCAGAATGTTCTTCTAACCTGGCGCGCTATGATGGCGTGCGCTACGGCTTGCGCGTTCCCGGCAAGGATATTGTCGAGATGTATGAAAAGACCCGCGCGCACGGGTTTGGCCGGGAAGTCAAGCGCCGGATCATGATCGGCACCTATGTGCTCTCCGCCGGTTATTACGATGCCTATTATCTGCGGGCGCAAAAAGTTCGCACGCTGATCAAGCGTGATTTTGAATTGGCGTTTGATGCGGGTGTTCACGCAATTCTGACACCGGCCACACCATCTGCCGCTTTCGGTATTGGTGAAAAACTCAATGCCGATCCCGTAGAAATGTATTTGAACGATGTGTTCACCGTCACAGTCAACATGGCAGGCCTGCCAGGCATTGCAGTGCCAGCGGGACTGGACGGGCAGGGTTTGCCGCTTGGTCTGCAACTGATTGGCCGCCCGTTTGATGAGGAAACATTGTTTTCACTCGGCGAAGTGATCGAGCAGGCGGCGGGACGTTTCCCGACGGCCGAGCGCTGGTGGCAGGTTTGAGCGGCGGGGTCGGCTCATCGGTTGGCACGGCCATTCTTGGCGTGCTGAGCTGGGTTTTGCTGGCACTCGGCAGCATTCTCGTGGTGCTGTATATTTTGCGTGCAACGGGCATGCAGGATGTGCCGACGCAGTGGAAAGATTTGGCGGGTGGTGTTGCCAGCCTCACCTTTGGCGGGCTCGCCCGTCTGCTGTCACGCCGTTTCGCGGCCATGTAAGCTGCGGTCATGGCCGTTATCATTGATGCTTTTGCCATCGTATCGGCGAATGATTGCATTGCCGATGCCAAAGGCCAGTTTCCCCCTGCATTGATGAATGATGCGGACTGGGTTTATTTCCAGAATGAACTGGATCATTGCGATTATGTCGTGGTTGGCCGCGCCAGCCATGATGCCACCCCCAATGTCAAGAAACGCCGCCGCATTGTGATGAGCCTTTCCGTGCGCGGGTTGGAGCAGCGGGACGATGGGCTGTTCTGGAATCCCGCTCACATGGACTGGCTGCGTGTGTGTGAAAAGTTGTTGCCGCGCGGTGGCCGCGTTGGCGTGCCTGGCGGGCAGGCGGCCTTCAATTTTTTTCTGCGCGCAGGGCTGTCGTCGTTTCACCTGTCACGGGCGCAGCGGGTGATGCTTGTGGGCGGGCGCGGCGTTTTTGCCGGTGTGGAGCAGGGCCAAAGGGCCGAGGATATTTTGGCTGATGCCGGATTGCGCGCGGGCGATAGGCGCGTGATGGATGCGCAAGCTGATGTGACGCTGACGGTCTGGCGGCGCTGACGTAAAAAACGGCGGAATGATCCGCCGCATTTTTTCTTGTCCGCAGTGCTCCTGAAATAATCAGGCGGCTTTTTTCACCGGCACCTTGGACTTGCCGATGCGGCGCTTAACCGAATTCCAGAGTTTGCGCATTTCATCCGCCGCTTCGCTCGATGGCGCATATTCCGTCACACCAAGGCCATTGCGTGCTGCGTCCTGATGATCCACGCGGGCGCTGATCAGCGGATTGAGCAGGCCGCCCATGGCTTCGAGCGCACTGACGCCATCGGCCACGCGCGTGGATTGCGGGGAGGACGGGCACTGGTTGAGCAGGAAAGCATATTCCTTGCGCATGCTGCGCAGGGATTTGCGCGTCAGCTCGCTCGCCCAGAGATCGAACACGCTGGGACGGGCAGGAATAATGCACAAGTCAGCCGCCTTCATCGCCGCCAGCGATGCCTGGGATTCCGTGCCGGGTGTGTCGAGGATCACGAGGCTAACGCCGCTTTTGCCGAGCGCTGCAATGACCGAATTTAGTTTGCCGGGCGTGACCGCCTCAACGCCAATCGACTTGTCTTCCTTGCCGCGCACCTTGGACCAGTGCATCAGCGATGCCTGCGGGTCCATGTCGAGAATGAAAACCTTTTCGCCCGCCTCGCTGGCGGCAACCGCCAGAGATGATGCAAGCGTGCTTTTACCCGAACCGCCTTTTTGTGTGACAAACGCGACAATGCGCATGCTGAGCCCTCCACCCGAATCAAACCGACCTATCGTCAGTTGCCGGACCATGCCGAAAAAAATCTGATTCGGCTTCTAAAAAATTCAAAAGCCCTGCGAAGGCAGTATCTTATTGCTGCGAACCTATTCGAATCAGGTGCGTCCCATGAAATCCGCCTTGCCAATATCCATGCCGTTGTGACGCAGAATGGCGTAGGCTGTGGTCATGTGAAAATAAAAATTCGGCAGGGCCATGACATGCAGATAGTCTTCGCCGGAGAACAATAATTCTTCGCCGCGAATTTTGATGGTGATGGGCCGGGCAGCACTGTCCTTGAAAGTGTCGGCCGGGATGCTTGTCAGGAAGGCGCGCGTTTTTGCCAGCCGGGCTTGCAGGTCGGCAAAGGTTTTTTCCTCGTCAGGCCAGCTTGGCACTTCCAGGCCGGCCAGCCGGGCCGCTGTGCCTTTGGCAAAATCGCTGATGAGTTGCACCTGCTTCAGCAGCGGGAACATATCCAGCGCAAGCCTGGCATTGAGAAGCGCATCAGGCGCAATCTTGCGGCTCTCGGCCCAAGCCTCGGCTTTTGTCAATATTTTTGCCATAGCGCCGACCGCGCGATCAAGGGTGATGACGGACGCTTTATGCATGGAAAGGGGCATGGAATGGCCTTGTTATAGAGGTGTTTGCGGCGGATATGAGAGGCTGACGTGAATCGCTCCCAGCTTCACCAAGGAACAGGCTTTCCGTTGACAGAACAAGGCCCCCGTGCGACCCGCAGCCAACCTTAGCTGGACAGTGCCATGACTCGACCTTTACGCCTTGGAATCGCCGGTTTGGGAACGGTGGGAACCTCGGTGGCCCAGATTATTGCCCGCCGCGCCAACGCGCTGGCGGCAACCGCAGGGCGTCCGATCCGCATTGTAGCGATTTCGGCCCGGTCCAAGGGCAAGGATCGCGGCTTTTCCACCGATGGCATGGTCTGGTTTGATGATCCGGTCGCGCTGGCCACATCAGCCGAGGTGGATTGTGTGGTTGAGCTGATGGGCGGCGATGAGGGTGCGGCGCGGGCCACTGTGGAAGCGGCACTCGATGCCGGCAAGCACGTCATCACCGCCAACAAGGCCCTGCTGGCCAAACATGGCCTGCAACTGGCCCAGCGCGCTGAGGCGAATGGGGCAGGGCTGCTGTTCGAGGCGTCGTCGGCAGGCGGAATTCCCGTGGTGAAGGCGCTGCGCGAAGCACTGGCCGGCAATGTGGTGACGCGCGTTTCGGGCATTCTCAACGGCACCTGCAATTATATCCTGTCGCGCATGGAACTGGAGGGGCTGACGTTTGATGCCTGCCTCAAGGATGCGCAGCGTCTGGGGTATGCCGAGGCGGACCCGACATTTGATGTCGGCGGCTTTGATACGGCGCACAAATTATCCATTCTCGCGAGCCTCGCCTTTGGCACGCGCATTGATGCTGATGCCATCCATGTCGAGGGCATTTCCGCCATCACGCCGCTGGATCTGAAAATGGCGGACGAGCTTGGCTACCGCATCAAGCTGCTGGGTGTGGCGGAACGGACGGCCCATGGCGTGGAGCAGCGGGTGCACCCGACGATGGTGCCGAAATCTTCAGCCATCGCGCAGGTGATGGGGGTGACCAATGCCGTCACGATCGAAGCTGATGCAGTGCGCGAAATCACGCTGATCGGTCCCGGCGCGGGCGGTGATGCAACGGCATCTGCCGTGTTGTCGGATATCGTAGATATAGCGCGCGGCACGATTGTGCCGCCATTTGCAATTCCGGTCGACCGGCTTGAACCCATGACACGCGTGCCGATGCAGCGCCACGAAGGCGGCTACTATGTGCGCCTCAGCGTGGTTGAACGTCCCGGCTCGATGGCGAAAATTGCCACCCGCGTGGCCGAACAGCAGATATCGCTGGAAAGCATCGTGCAGAAAGGCCGTAAGGCCGGGGGCGAAAAATCGGAGACCGTGCCGGTCATCCTCATCACGCACGCAACAACGGAAAGCGCCATTCGTGAAGCGCTTGACCATGTGCAGCGCGATGGCACCGTGACAGAACCACCGCAAGTTATTCGCATCGAACGTTAAATCATCCATAGGCATCCACTGACATGGTTTCGCTCGCTTGGTCATTTTTGCGCAATAATGCGCCGCTGGTTTCATATCCGTATCAAGGTGAGCATGTAGACTGTCCGGTTTGCGGATCAGTCAATCACGGCGTCATTTCGCGATGGGATCGCCGTATGAAGCGCCTTACAACAGCGCTCTGTGACGATTGCGGCCTGTTTTTCACGAGTCCGATGCCGACGGATGCGGAGTTGGAAAATTATTATCGGAATATTTACCGCTTCGATTATCAGTTGGCGTTGTTCAAGCCGCCTGCCAATCATGTCAGCAACAAACAGAAAGAGGCGGATGCGCGTTTCGCAGTGATGGCAGATCATTTGCCGCGCCGGCCTGTGCGGTTTCTCGATTTTGGCTGTGGCTCCGGGGAATTGGTGCGACGATTTGCGCAGGCTGGTCATGACGCTCATGGCTTCGAGCCGGGTGCGAATTTTGCTGATTTTGGCAACAGCACTTTCACAGATAATGCTGCACATATCAAAAATGCCCGTTGGGAGGATCTGGCTTATCCGGCTGGCAGTTTCGATGCCATTTCTATGCTGCATGTGCTTGAGCATTTGCGCTGCCCGGTTGCTGCGTTAAGGCGGCTCCATGAATGGCTGGCTGACGACGGCTTTGCGTATATTGAAGTGCCAGATATGCAGAGTTATGAATTAAAAGGCTCTGGCCATTTCCATTTTGCGCATGTCATTGGCTTTTCTCACGCCAACCTGATCTATGCTGCTGAGCAAGCCGGCTTTACTGTGGCCCGTTCGTTGGGCAGCACTTCGATGATCTTCGTCAAGCGGACGCATGATCAGGGACCAAGCATCACGGCTGCGCAGTTGCACGCGACTGCCGTTCGCAATCGCGCAGAGTATAGCGTTCGACCTACACTCGGTGCGCATGTTCGCTATCACTATGGTCGTCTGATGCGTGCCAGAAGTACGACCAAAACCACGACGCTCGCCGCTACGGCTATGGCTATGTTTGCCATCGGCGGTAGCGAAATTTAAATAAATCTGGAGGTCATCATGAGCAGCGGCATTACAGTCCAACAGGATCAAGTCATCGAGCGTATTCTGACGCTGGAACTGGTGCGTGTCACCGAGCGTGCTGCCGTTGCTTCCGCGCGTCTGCGTGGTCATGGCAATGAGAAAATGGCCGATCAGGCCGCAGTCGATGCGATGCGGCGCGAGTTGAACAAATTGTCCATCGACGGCACCATCGTGATCGGTGAGGGCGAGCGCGACGAAGCGCCAATGCTTTTCATCGGCGAAAAGGTCGGCAACGGCAAAGGCATGAAGGTCGATATTGCCGTTGATCCGCTGGAAGGCACAACATTGTGCGCCAAGGATATGCCGGGCTCCATTGCGGTGATGGCGATGGCGCCGGCAGGCAATCTGCTCTACGCGCCTGACGTTTATATGGACAAGATTGCCATTGGCCCCGGCTATGATGAAGGCATCGTTGATCTTGATGCGACGCCGGAGGATAATATCCGCGCGCTGGCCAAGGCGAAGGGCGTGAAGCCTGCGGAGATTACCGTGCTGATCATGGACCGCCCGCGTCACGACAAATTGATTGCGGCGGTGCGGCAGGTTGGCTGCTCTATCCGTCTGATCACGGATGGTGATGTGGCTGGCGTCATTCACACCACGCAGCCTGAAACCGGCATCGACATGTATCTTGGCATTGGTGGCGCGCCCGAAGGTGTGCTGGCGGCAGGCGCTTTGCGGTGTGTGGGCGGGCAGATGCAGAGCCGCCTTATCATTGACACGCCAGCGAAAATTGAGCGGGCGGCCAAAATGGGTATCGCTGATCCCAAGCGCAAATATAATCTCGATGAAATGGCTGGTGGCGACGTGATTGTTGCGGCCACCGGCGTGACCGATGGCGGGCTGCTGCGCGGCGTCTATTTCAATGGTGATGTGATCGAGACGGAAACGATTGTGTATCGCTCGATCACCGGTACGGTGCGCCGCATTCATGGCGAGCATCGCGAGTTGTCAAAATTCCATCTCGACTAGAGCCGGGCTGGTTCAATTCCATGGGGCGCAGCGATGCGCCCCAATTTATTTTGGAGAGCGCCATGACAGTTACCGTTCGCCCGCTTGTTCCGGCTGACCGCGCGCAATGGGAGCCATTGTGGAAAGGCTATCAGGCGTTTTACAAGACAGCCATTCCCGATGATGTGACGGATCTGACATGGGCGCGCTTTCACGACGGGGCAGAGCCTATGCATGTGCTCGGCGCATTTGAGGCTGATACGATGCTTGGCATCGTGCATTATATTTTTCACCGCTCATGCTGGACGCGCGGCGACTATTGCTACTTGCAGGATTTGTTCACGGCAGAAGCGGCCCGCGGCAAAGGCATCGGGCGCGCCTTGATTGAAGCGGTGTATGCGAAAGCGAAAGAGCAGGGAGCCAACCGCGTGCATTGGCTGACACAGCATGATAACGCAACGGCCATGCGCCTGTATGATCATATCGCGGATAAACCCGGCTTTGTTCAATACCGGAAGATTTTTTAAGACACGCTATTGCGCCGCCGCCATCGCTGCGGCCTTGCGCTGTTTCATCTTGCGCATTTTCAGCGTGCGCCGTGCCCAGATGAAAATGCCGGTGCCCATCAATGCGAGAAATGCGATGGATGTGAGAACATTCAGCCAGCCGGAAATGGCACCAGCCCAGTTGCCTTCGTGAATCGTGCGCGTCCAGTTGCGCGGCAGCAGCACGGTGCCATCCTTGGTGATGGCAAAGGCCTTCAATTCATTGTTCTCATAAATGCGCGCCATCAAGCGGCCGCCGCGCGTGCGGATGGATGTCAGGCCGGAAATATCATGCTTCTGCGCAACGATAGCGATGGCATCCAGCAACGGCACAGGCGTGCGGTCAATTTGCGGTGCGGGGCCTGATAAAGAAATGCCATGGGCAATGCCAAGGCCCGACAGGGGGCTGATGATCAGCAGCGGCAACAGAACCCACGCCATCATGCGGTGCCAGCCACCCACAGTGTTGCGTATGAATGGCAGGCCCATCAACACGCCAATTACCATCAGCACCATCATGGCCCAGGTGGATGCGATCACGAGCCAACCCAGATCCCCGATCAGATGCTCATGAACACGGCGCGACGAACCCATGAATTCTGACAGCCAATCATCGCCGTCATCAATTTCTTCGCCGGTGGCGAGTTCGCGCTCGCTTGTGTCACCATTGGCCAGCGCGATAGAGGCAAATCCTTCATAGCCGCGAATGCTGATGCCGCGTGCCTTGCCTTCGGGATCAGCCTTCTTCACGATATCCGTCAACTGTGCTGCGGTAAGGCTGCCGGGGGATATGCTGCTGGTTTGCATGATCGGGTCAAATGACAGGATCAGCCCGGTGACGATCAGCACCGCAATCGGCAGCGCGAAAACAAATGTGATCCAGCGATGCAGTCGCAACAAAATGGCCTTGTTCATCGCAAATCTCCAAAAATTAATTGTGATTGTGTGCCAGTGATGGCGCATGACGACAAATGAATTTTTGTTCATGTCTGATGGATCGGTGAGGCTTTGCGCTGCTGGCAAAGCGCGTCAAAGATAACTGCATGGATTCGCACACACACTCTCTCTCTGGTTCACATGTCCCGTCATTGCTGGGTGTGGCGCAATCGGTCACGGACCGGCGCTGGGTCTCGCGCCTTGATGCGGCGGGTGACGCGCTGGCACTGCAAATCGTACAGGCGCACGGGGTGCCTGATGTCTTGGCGCGCATTCTCGCAAGCCGCAGTGTCTTGCCGGAGCTGGTGCCGGTCTATCTGGAGCCGCGCTTGCGTGACCTCATGCCGGACCCATCAACGCTGACAGATATGGATGCGGCGGCTGCGCGGCTGGCGCAGGCGGTCACGCGCGGCGAAATGGTCGGTATCTTCGGCGATTATGATGTCGATGGAGCCTGCTCTTCGGCCTTGCTGGCGCTGTTCCTGCGCGCCCATGGGGTGCCGTTTCACATTCACATTCCTGACCGTATCATTGAAGGGTATGGCCCAAATGCAGCCGCCATTGAGGCACTGGCCCAGCGCGGCGTGACCCTGCTCGTCACGGTGGATTGCGGCACGGCCAGCCATGAGGCCTTTGCAGAGGCGCGACGCCTTGGCCTCGATATTGTCGTTCTGGATCACCATCAGGCCCCCGAAGTCCTGCCGCAGACCACCGCCTTGGTGAACCCAAACCGGCAGGATGATCTGTCAGGTCTTGGCTATCTGTGTGCCGCCGGTGTGGTGTTCATGGCGCTGGTGGCGACCAACCGGGTGCTGCGGTCAGAAGGTGCGCAGGATGTGCCGCTGATGGACCTGCTTGATCTTGTGGCTCTGGCGACGGTTGCCGATGTTGTGCCGCTCATCGCCCTCAATCGTGCGT
>JBOFCU010000162.1:0-4167 GCA_051646285.1 Beijerinckiaceae bacterium | reverse complement strand
ATGATTCCATCATTCGCACCGCAGCGCTGATGTATATTTTTCATCGCCTCGAGGAATTGCTGACCGGCGATCCGGTCATGATTTTTCTCGATGAGGGATGGCGTCTGCTCGATGATGACGCGTTTGCTTTTTTCATTCGTGACAAGCTCAAGACCATCCGCAAACAAAATGGCATTGTCGGGTTCGGAACACAGTCCGCTGCGGATATTGCACGCTCCAAAGCGGCGCATACCCTGATCGAGCAGACCAGCACCAATATCTTTTTCCCCAATCCCAAAGCTGACGATGAAAGTTACCGTCAGGCCTTCCGTTTGTCGGGACGGGAGGTGCAATGGATCCGCGCCACCGCGCCGGAAAGCCGCTCCTTTCTGATCAAACATGGCCGGGATAGCGTGATTGCAAAGCTCAATCTCGGGGGCATGCCCGATCTAATCAAGGTGCTATCCGGGCGCACCGAGACGGTCGCTGAATTGAATCAATTGCGCTCGCTCGTCGGCGACGATCCGGCAGCATGGATGCCACTGTTCCGGGCGCAATGGCCATGACGCGTCTCCTGCTCATTTGCCTATTGCTGTTCGTGATTGGCCCGTCCCCGGCCGCGCGCGCCAATGTGCCCATCAAGGATGCGGCGCAACTGACGAAACGATCCGAGACCTCTGCCACGACGGTGAAACTGCTGCCTGTGACGACACAACGGCAAGACGCGAATAAAGGCGTCAATTGCGCTGTGACCACGGGCAAAAAAGCTGACGTCAAGGATCCGGCGGTGCAGGCGCAACCGGGGGCAGGCGCCGCAAAAATCCAGCCCTACAGTCCCAATGCATCGGTCACACCCGATCCGGCAGCACGGGGCACACAATTGAACCGACAGACCTTGTTCCAGAACGCAGGCACGGTTGTCGGTGGTCTCGATGCGAGCCGCAGCGGAATCGGCGCAGCGCAGGTTGCGTTCGGGATCGCTGGCGCGCAAGCCGGCACGGCTGAAACCGTCATGGCGGCGCTGGATATGAACAGCGCGGCACGTCTGCAAAATAATCTCACATGGAACAGCGTCACCACATCCGTGAATTTATGGCTGACCGCCATCAATGCGCTGAATCTCGCGTCCAACAGCGACCGGAGCAGCGCCGCTCTGGGCATGCGCAGCGGCGCGCCCACAACGCCATCAAAAGCCTGTCCAGTCGGCATGATCGGAACGGGCACAGCGAACGATCCCTGCCGCAGCGCTTCGCAGTGCCAAAACGCAGCGATGGGAACATCCAGTGATGCCTGCATCAGCAACCGGTTCATCGATACTGAGGGCAATGTCCTTTTTTATCTTCAACAATTTCAGGCCGCAGCCAATGCCGCGGCCAGCACAAAATAATCTCAGGAGGCGATGATGCGAAAATATGCTGCGGGAATACTCCTTCTAATGACCGGCATTCCATCGGCACGCGCGCAAGTGCCGACCATCGACAGCGCCAATCTCGCGAAAGCGCAGGAAATTGCCGCGAATACCCAGCAGATCCTGCAGGCGGACCAACAGATCCTGCAATTCACGCAGAAGACGCTTGCTGCCGTCACCGGCGATCGCACCTCGCAGGCGCAGGGGTCGCTGGCGCAAATGGCGCTCGGCGGCGGTTTCACCATGGCGCAGGCGCCATCCCTGGGCTCCGTAATTTCCGGGGGCATGCTGTCCTTCGCCGGCATGGGCGCGGGCTCACAAAACATTGTGTCGACCCTGATCAATGGATTGCAGCTGGTCAAAACAATCACAGGCCTCACCAGCGGGCAGACCCATCCCGCCGATACCGCCTATTCCAATTCCGTGAATGTCACGGCGACATTGTCGGGTCTGATCGATTCTACGCAGAACGCGGTAAAGCAGCGCTCGCAGGCCTTTACGACCGGCGGACAGCAAATTGGCCAGGCGCAAGATCTCAAGGGCAGCGTCGATCAGAACACGCAAGTGCAGATTCAAACCGGCCAGACCATCAATGAATTGAACGGCGTCGTGAACAATGCTGCCGCAGCAGCCAATCAGGCCAATCTGGATCGCCTCGCTGCGGAATCGGCGGCGGCGCGGGCGATGCGGTTTACGCAGCAATGAATCATCAAAGGAAATATGTCACGGGGCAGCGCATTTTCATGGCGTTATTGGCCGTGGCCGCAATTGGCATGATCGCAGGATATTCATTTTCATCAATCCTCACTGATCTGTCTGAAAGCCAAAAATCAGTGCAGCACCGGGACGCCGCGCTGGCGCGCGCCATGACCTTTACAAATACGAAAGCTCCTTCTCCGTGAAAATTGCATTTCCCTTTCTCGCGCTCACGCTGCTCGCGTGCGCGCTCAGTGGTTGCGCCTACAAGCCCCTGAAAGCGCCCTGTTCGCTCGATGAAGGCGGCACGCCCATTCCCTACGCGGCCATTGAGCGCCAGCCCTTTTCCCCTGCCTTTGCTCAACTGCGCGATTGCGGCCCGCTCAAACCGATCTGAAACACCCATGGGCAACACCTTCAGCATTACCGCTTTATTGCAGATGGTCGATCAACTCGGCCAGACCTATGTGGCGAGCGCCTATCAGGCCATCGCCAATGCCGCGACTGCTGGTGGCACGACGAGCGTCGCCGGATTGCTGCTGACCCTCTACGTGATTTTCTGGGGCATCGGCATTTGGCATGGCACATCAACGGGCGGGCCTGCCGATCATGCCTACAGGCTTTTCCGCGCCTTCCTGATCTATGCGCTCGCGACTAGCTGGAGCGACTTTCAGACGCTCGCCTATAACGCCCTCAACACGGGTCCGTCAGCCATTGGGAATGCGTTGCTCAGCGCCGTCACCACCGCCAACAATACTGGCACATCCGCCAATCTCACCTCCGTCAATGGCGTGCAGAATGCGCTGCAGAATGTCTGGAATACGACCAACAGCGCAACCGAAGCCTTTTTGCAGAATGCCGGCATCACCAATTGGGGTCCCTATATTTTTGCCGCCGTCTTTTATGTCGCCATGGCCATTCTCATCGGCTTCGCGATTTTCCTGATCGTGCTGTCGAAAATGTTCATGTGGCTGCTGCTGGCGCTCGCGCCCGTGTTCATCATTCTCCTGTTGTTTGGGGCCACTGGTCGATTTTTCAGCGGCTGGCTTGGCGCTGTCGCGCAATATTTTATCGTGCAGGTTCTCGTCTACGCGTTCCTGGCGTTCTATGTCTCGCTGATCCAGCAATCCATCGATGCGCTCAATGGCGTCGCCAATGCCAAATCCGCGACATGGGCAACCATTGGGCCTGTCGTGCTGCTGGCGATCATCGGCATTCTGCTCTTGAGCCAAATCAACAATGTCGCCGCCGCCATTGCGAGCGGTGTTCCCATCCACGCGCCGCGTATCGGCACGGTGATGGCCACGGCCTCCGGCGCGCGTCTGGCCATGGCGGCCAATCGCGGCCGGCTTGGATTCCGCAACCCGCTCGATCCGGCCTCGTTGTCACGCCGGGAAGAATTGGCGGCGCGCCAGCGCGCCCGCATCGGCCTGCGCACCACATCACTGTCGCAGGCGTCAGAATTTCGCAGGCTGGCTGACCAGATCCGCAACACCAGTCCAGCCGCCCCATCCGGTTCGGTCAACAGGTAAGTACGATGTCGGAAACTGTAAAAATCGATCCCCGCTATTATGCCGAAGGCGCGACCTGGGAGCATGATCTGGCCCGGCGCAATCGCAATTCGCGCGCGCTGGCCTGGATTGTCGCTGCTGTCATGACCATCGTCGCCATTGCCGCCATCAGCACGGTCGCCTTGCTCGTGCCGCTCAAAACCTACGAGCCCTATATGGTCGTCGTCGACAAGACCACGGGATTTGTCGAGGTGAAACGGCCCATGGCAGAAGGGTCGCTCAGCCAGGACGAGGCCGTGACCATGTTCAATGTGGTCCGCTATATCAAGGCGCGGGAAACCTACGATCCGCGCGCACTGAAAGATAATTTCGATCTGGCGCAATTGTTGTCGTCCGGCGATGCGGCGCGAGAATTTACGGAAATCTATTCCCCGGCCAATCCGCAAAACCCGGTCAAGATATTCGGAACCAATACGGAGGTGGCCGTCACCATTAAATCCGTGACCTTTCCCAACAACCGCACGGCGCTGGTGCGCTTTTCGACGGAACAGAAATCCGCAACCAACGTGATCA
>JBOFCU010000161.1:0-1994 GCA_051646285.1 Beijerinckiaceae bacterium | reverse complement strand
CCGGCGAGGTTTCAACGCGCACGAGGATAACTTTTTTTCCTGCTTTTTTGGCCGCCTCCGCATCTTCGGAATTAAAGACAATGGCGCCGGTGGCCGCGCCCGGTGACGCCGGCAGGCCGCTGGCGATCACGGTGCGCTGTGCCTTCGGGTCAATGGTGGGATGCAACAGCTGATCGAGTGACGTCGGCTCAATGCGCTGCACCGCCTCATTTTTGGTGATGACGCCCTCATTGGCGAGATCGACCGCAATTTTCAGTGCTGCCTTGGTGGTGCGCTTGCCGCCACGGGTTTGCAGCATCCAGAGTTTGCCTTTTTCAACGGTAAACTCCATATCCTGCATGTCGCGGTAATGCTTTTCAAGCAGCGTATAAAACCGCACCAGCTCGCCATAGGCCTGCGGCATGGCCGCTTCCATCGATGGCTTGTCAGAGCCGGCAGCCATTTTTGCCGCTTGCGTAATATCCTGCGGCGTGCGGATGCCGGCCACGACATCCTCACCCTGCGCATTGATCAAAAATTCGCCGTAGAGTTCCTTCGCACCGGTGGAGGGGTTGCGAGTGAACGCCACGCCGGTTGCCGAGGTATCGCCAAGATTGCCAAACACCATGGCCTGCACATTGACGGCTGTGCCCCAACTGGCGGGAATATTGTTCAGCTCGCGGTATTTATTGGCGCGCGCATTCATCCATGAGCCAAACACCGCGCCAATCGCGCCCCACAACTGCTCGCGCGGGTCTTGCGGAAATTCCTTGCCCAGCTCACGCTGCACCGCCTGTTTATACTGCGTGATAATCGCGGCCCAATCCTCCGCATTCACATCGGTATCGAGCGCGTAATTCTTGCGTGATTTATAGTCTTCGAGAATATCCTCGAAATTGTGGTGCTCTACCCCCAGCACCACATCAGAATACATGGTGATGAAGCGGCGGTAGGAATCGAGCGCAAAGCGGCGGTCACCCGCCTGCGTGGCCAGCGCCTCAACAGTCACGTCGTTCAGGCCAAGATTGAGCACCGTATCCATCATGCCCGGCATGGAGGCACGCGCGCCGGAGCGGACTGAGACGAGCAGCGGATTGCTGGCATCGCCAAACACGCGGCCCGTGAGCCTGCCAACATAGTCCAGCGCCGCATCCACCTGCGCGCTCAATTCCGCCGGGTAGGTTTTGCCATTGTCATAAAAATAGGTGCAGACCCCGGTGGTGATGGTGAAGCCGGGCGGCACAGGCAGGCCAAGATTCGACATTTCCGCCAGATTGGCTCCCTTGCCGCCAAGCAGGTTCTTCATGCCCGCCTCGCCCTCGGCCTTGCCGTCGCCGAACGTATAGACCCATTTGGATTGCGCGCTGGCCATGATCTGCTGTCCTTGCCTTTGGTCACTTCGCAGTTGCGAAAGGATGCGGCTCTTTGCCGGAAAATCACGAAGATTTCAACGCACCCAAAGGCGCAAAGCGCCGCAGCCGGGGTTCATCGCGGGTTCATGCACCACCCCAACCTGTGCTAGAGGTGCGCCATGATGAACCGCCGCTCGTTTCTCGCCATGGCAGCCCTGGCGCCCGCTGGCGCAGCGGCGCAGCCCGCCCCGCAGGGGTCACGGCTGGTCGCCGCCACGCTGTATGATGACTACAACGCCAAGGGCTTTGAGCGCTGGCTGAGCGCCCGGCGCAGTTTCATCGTCCATGTCCATGCGGACTGGTGCAGCGCCTGCCGGATGCAGGAGGCGCGGCTGAAAACCCTGCTGGCCGATCCCGCCATCCGCCGCCTGCCCTTCATCAGGGTCGATTTCGACCATGACCAGGATTTCCGGCGGCGTTACCGGATTACGGCGCAATCCACCCTGCTGGCGTTCAAGGACGGGCGCGAGATTGCCCGCAGCGTGGGCGAGACAAACACCGGCGCGCTGCGGGATTTTGTCGTGCAGGTGATATGAGGGCTTTTGCTTCCTCATCATATCAGATTTTACGCGTGCCATCCTCTTCCGTCTCCCCGCATGCGGG
>JBOFCU010000111.1:0-11489 GCA_051646285.1 Beijerinckiaceae bacterium | reverse complement strand
GTGATTGCTGCGCTGGGCTGGAACCATCGCGCCGGGCTGGTGGCTGCTGCTGTTGGCGCCGCCGTGATCGCCATCGGATTTCATGGCAAGGCCGCGCTGGTGTTTGCCCTTGGCACGGGCCTGCCCGCCTGGTGGTTTTCGTATCTCACCCTGCTCGCCCGCCCGTCTGATGATGGCCGCACGACCGAGTGGTATCCGGTTGGCATGGTGCTGGCGTGGATAGCTGCCGTGGTAGCGGCCATCACGATTGCCGGCATCATGACGCTGGGCACGGACTATGCGACCTTCGTCAAAAGCTTCGAGCGGGCTGTCGATGTTATCGGGCAGATCAATCCGGACCTTTTCAGCCGTTTGCCGGAAGATCAGCGCACGCTGCACAAGGCCAATCTGGCCGAACTGATTGCCAATGTGGCTCCGGCGATCAGCGCCGCCTTCAGCGTTATTCTCACTGCAATCATCATGGTTGTGGGCGCGCGCGCCGTGCTTGCATCTGGCCGTCTGCCGCGTCCGTGGCCATGGCTGCCCGGACTTTCATTGCCTGTATGGGCGCTGCCCGTGCTGGCTCTGGCCATGGTGGCCTCTGCCATGAGCGGTTTTGCCGGAATTGCGGCGCGCTGCGTTGCAGCGGCTTTTGCGGCCGCTTTTGCATTGCAGGGATTGGCGACCATTCATGCGCTGAGCTGGGGCAACGCCATGCGCGGCGCGGTGATCGGCACGACCTACGCTGTCTGCATCATGTTTGGCGGCTGGCCGCTTGTTATCGCGGCACTGATCGGCGTCGTGGAAGCATTTCTCAACCTGCGGGCAAAACGCGGATTGCTGGTCCGCCCGCCTGCACCAACGGCTTAACTCTGGTTTTCACGAAAGGAACCACCCATGGAAGTCATTCTCCTCGAACGCGTCGCCAAACTCGGCCAGATGGGCGAAAAAGTCCGCGTTAAAGACGGCTATGCCCGTAACTTCCTGCTGCCGCGCGGCAAGGCGCTGAGGGCAACGAAGGCTAACGTCGATCATTTTGCCGCACAGCGTGCGCAGCTTGAAGCGCGCAATCTTGAGCGCAAGAAGGATGCGGAAGCCGCCAAGGACAAGCTGGACGGCCAGAACTTCATGCTCATCCGTCAGGCGGGTGAATCAGGCGTGATGTATGGCTCGGTCTCGACCCGCGATCTGGCGGACATCATGACCGAATCGGGCTTCACCGTGGACAAGAACCAGGTGACCCTGCATACCCCGATCAAGACCCTTGGCCTGCACAAGGTGCCGGTCCATCTGCATCCGGAAGTCGATGCCATCGTCACCATCAACGTCGCACGCTCGGCCGATGAAGCTGAACGTCAGGCCCGTGGCGAAAGCGTTTCCACCCGCGAAGATACCAGCCTTGATGACCTCGGCCTGGAAGTGGGCGCAGCTCTGGCGGAAGCGGGCGGCGATCTCGGCGACCGCTGACCGACGGCACTGGCACGATCCTGAAAAGCCCGGCCATTGTGCCGGGCTTTTTTCTTTTTCCGGCGAGTCAACATACTGATGCCAAGTTTTCTGGCCAGCTTATCCACATGCTGTGAATTGCGGTGATCCCCGACATTGGCGGATGACGGGCCACCAATCCATGCTACCCCGTTCATCCTCTCCGACAGACAGACGAATCATGGCCGCCGTAACCTCGCTCGTAGCCCGCACTGATGCCGCCAATGATCTGGCCTTCCGCACTGCGCCGAACAATCTGGATGCGGAGCAGGCGCTGCTGGGCGCCATGCTCGTCAACAATGATGCGTTTTTCCGCGTTTCGGATTTTCTCAAGGTCGAGCATTTCTTTGAGGAAATTCACCGGCGCATTTTTCAGGTGGCGTCTGACCTGATCCGCGCGGGCAAGCTCGCCTCGCCCATTACGCTCAAGACATTTCTGGGGGATGCCGATCTCGGCGGTATGACCGTGTCGCAATATCTGGCGCGGTTGGCGGCGGAAGCGACGACGATTATCAATGCGGAAGAGTATGGCCGCATCATTCACGATCTTGCGGTGCGCCGCAGCCTGATTTCCATCGGCGAAGAGATTGTGAATGTCGCCTATGACGCGCCGGTGGATATGGCACCGCGCGTGCAGATCGAGGATGCCGAGCGCAAGCTCTATGAAATTGCCGAAACGGGCCGCTATGATGGCGGCTTTCAGGCGTTCAATACCGCTGCTGCGCTGGCGATTGATATGGCGGCGAACGCCTTCAAGCGCGAAGGCAGCCTGTCAGGCATTTCATCTGGCTTGTCTGATCTCGACCGCAAAATGGGCGGCTTGCAGCCGTCGGATCTGATTATTGTGGCTGGCCGTCCGGGCATGGGCAAAACCTCGCTGGCCACCAACATCGCTTTCAATATCGCGCGGGCATGGGCGGGCGAGCGTGACCCCGGCGGACACATCAAAACGGTTGATGGCGGCATTGTCGGCTTTTTCTCGCTCGAAATGTCATCGGAACAGCTTGCCACCCGTATTATTGCTGAACAATCCGGCGTCTCATCGTCACGCATCCGCCGCGGCGATATACGCGAAGACGAGTTCATGAAAATTTCCGATGTGGCGCGCGAGCTGCAAACGCTGCCCTTTTATATTGACCAGACCGGCGGCCTTTCCATCGCGCAGCTGACAGCGCGGGCGCGCCGCCTGAAGCGCCAGCGCGGGCTGGATGTGCTGGTGATTGACTATATTCAGCTTCTCTCCGGCTCCGCGCGCAAGGGCGACAACCGTGTGCAGGAAATCACGGAAATCACCACGGGCCTGAAAGCGCTGGCGAAAGAATTGCAAGTGCCCGTGGTGGCCCTGTCGCAGCTCTCGCGGCAGGTCGAAAATCGCGATGACAAGCGGCCACAGCTGTCCGACCTGCGCGAATCCGGCTCTATTGAGCAGGACGCTGACGTGGTCGTGTTCGTCTATCGCGAAGAATATTATTTGGCGAACAAGAAGCCGCGTGAAGGTACGGAAGAGTTTTTTGCGTGGGAGCGGGATATGTCCACCGCCCATGGCAAGGCAGAAATCATTATCGGCAAGCAGCGCCACGGGCCAACCGGCACGGTTGAGGTGCAATTCGATGCCGAGGTGACGCGCTTCTCCAATCTGGCGGCGGAAGACCATCTGCCAGAACGGATTTGAGGCGTGACGGACGCAGCCGCCTTTCCCGATCATGGGGCGATGCTCACCATTGATCTGGGGGCCATTGCCAGCAACTGGCGCATTGTACGCAGCCGCGCACAGGAAAAAAATGCCGCTGCTGAATGTGGTGCGGTGGTTAAGGCGAACGCATATGGCTGCGGCATCGAACAGGTTGTGCCTGCATTGGAGCAGGCCGGCTGCCAGACTTTTTTTGTGGCGCACCTGTCGGAAGCGGCAAAACTGCGCACCGTGAGCAAAAGCGCGCGGGTTTATGTGCTGAACGGGCTGCCGCCGGGAAGTGCTGACCGCTATCATGCGCTCGATGCCCGCCCCGTGCTCGGATCACTGGAAGAAATGGCCGAATGGGCCCCGCAACAGCCGTGCGCGCTGCATATGGATACAGGCATGAACCGGCTCGGCCTGTCACCGGATATGCTGCGTGATGACGCTGTGCTGGCGCAGGCGCGCGCGCTCAAGGCCGATTTTATCATGACGCATTTCTGTGCCTCAGAAGTCGCTGATGATCCAATGAATGCCCGGCAAATCGCCGCATTCTCGGCAGCGCGCGATTTATTTCCAAAATTGCGCGGCTCCTTGCTCAATTCCTCCGGGCATTTTCTGAATATGGCACCTGCGCATGACCTGACGCGGCCGGGCTACGCGCTTTATGGCGGCAACCCGGTGCCGGGCCAAAAAAATCCCATGCGGCCCGTAATCGGACTGCAAGCCCATATCGTGCAGGTGCGCGATGTCGCTGACGGCGCAAAAGCTGGCTACAATAGCCTCTGGACCGCGAAGGGGCCGCGCCGCCTTGCCACCCTTTCCATAGGCTATGCGGATGGGTATCCGCGCAATGGCGGCGGCACAGATCAGGCACAGGGCGGCTACGGATTGATTGACGGCGTGCGCTGCCCCTTCGTCGGCACCGTCTCGATGGATCTGATTATTCTCGATGTGACCGATGCACCGCCTGCTGCCGTCTTCCGTCATGCGCCGGTGACACTGATCGGCGGCACGCTTGATCTGGAAAATGTCGGCGCCTCTGCAAAAACAATCGGCTATGAAATGCTGACGAATCTCGGGCGGCGGTACCGCCGCGTTTATGTGAATTGATGGCAAAAAATACTTCCACCTATGCCTGCCAATCCTGCGGGGCGGTTTATGGCCGCTGGCAGGGAAAATGCGATGCCTGCGGCGCGTGGAACACGATTGCGCTGGAATCTGCCAGTGCGCCCCTGCCCGGTGCCGGCCGTGTCAGCGGCTCGCGCAAAAAGGGGCGCGTGTTTCCGCTTGAGGGGCTGGATGGGCAATCGCCCGATGCGCCGCGCGTGGCATCCGGCATCAATGAGCTTGATCGTGTCACCGGCGGCGGCTTTGTGCGCGGCTCCGTGATCCTGATCGGCGGTGATCCCGGTATCGGCAAATCCACGCTGCTCATGCAGGCCTGCGCGGCTTTGGCCAACCGGGGCAGCCGCGTTGTGTATATTTCTGGCGAAGAGGCGGTGGCGCAGGTGCGCCTGCGGGCTGAGCGCCTGGGCCTTGCCAAGGCCCCGGTTGAACTCGCGGCAGAAACCAATGTGGAGGATATTGTCGCCACGCTGACCAGCGGCGTGCAGCCCAACCTTGTGGTGATCGATTCGATCCAGACCATGTGGAGCGATCTGGTCGAGGCGGCCCCCGGCACCGTGACGCAGGTGCGCGGCTCCGCCCAAAGCCTGATCCGCTACGCCAAGACCTCGGGCGCATGCGTGATTCTCGTCGGCCATGTCACCAAGGACGGGCAGATTGCCGGACCGCGCGTGGTTGAGCACATGGTCGATGCGGTCATTTCGTTCGAGGGGGATGGCGGCCATCATTTCCGCATTCTGCGTGCGGTGAAAAACCGGTTTGGCCCGACAGACGAAATCGGTGTGTTTGAAATGACCGGCGGCGGGCTATCGGAAGTCGCCAACCCTTCCGCCCTGTTTCTGGCGGGGCGTGACACGGGCGCGGCCGGGGCCGCCGTGTTCGCTGGCGTGGAAGGCACGCGGCCCGTGCTGGTGGAAATACAGGCGCTGGTGGCCCCATCCGCGCTGGGAACACCGCGGCGCTCGGTTGTGGGATGGGATCAGGCCCGGCTGGCGATGGTTCTGGCGGTGCTGGAGGCGCGCGGCGGGCTTAAATTCGGTGCCTGCGATGTCTATCTCAGTGTGGCGGGCGGTTTGCGGGTGACAGAGCCTGCGGCTGATCTGGCGGCGGCTGCGGCGCTGGTGTCGTCCCTCGCTGGTGTGCCATTGGCTGCCGATTCCGTTTATTTCGGTGAGATTGGCCTTTCCGGCGCGGTGCGCCCGGTGGCGCTGGCCCCCGCGAGGCTGAAAGAAGCAACCAAACTTGGCTTCAAGGCCGCCAACCTGCCCGCTGCGACGCGTGACATCGACAAGGAGAGCGGCATCACCCTGCGCACCGTGCAAGACATCGGCGATCTGGTCGCCAGCATTGCGTCACGCGGGCCGCGGAGCGGTTCCCCACAAAAGGTTGCGCACAAGCGGGGTGACGAGCGCGACTGACGCCGCTATACAGCCCGCTTCCTGAAACGCGCCCGCCCGCGAAGTCCGGCGGTCCCTTTACCGGACGAGGCCACATGCCGGTCAGTTTGCTTGATATTGTCGTTCTTGGCGTTGTCGTGATTTCTGCCGTGCTCGCCATGATGCGCGGCTTCACGCGTGAGGTGCTGGCCATTGCCAGCTGGGGTACTGCGGCTGTGGTCGCCTACCTGCTGCATCCGCAGGTGCTGCCCTATGTGAAACCCTACATCGCCAATGACAAGATTGCCTTGCCTGTGGCGATTGGTGCCGTGTTTTTGATCACACTCGTGCTGGTGTCGCTGATCACGGTCAAATTGTCCGATTTCATTCTCGATTCCAAAATCGGCGCGCTGGACCGTACGCTGGGTTTCATTTTCGGCGCGGCGCGCGGTGCGCTGATCTGCGTCATCGGCTTTGCGTTTTTCAGCTGGCTAGTGCCGGCGGACAAGCAGCCGGAATGGGTCAAGACCTCGCGCTCAAAGCCGTTTCTGGAATCGTCCGGCACGACGCTGATGAGCATGCTGCCGGATGATCCGGAAAAGGCGATTTTGCAGCGCTTCAAGAAGCCCGGCACAGGCAGCGATACGCCGCCAGCCGAAACCGCGCCGGCCCGCCCCGGCCAGCCGCCGCAGCAGCGCTCCGGCGTGACCGCGCCGCCGGCTGCCGTCCAGACCGCCGACAGGCAGCAGTTACGCCAGATGCTCGAAACAACTGGTTCGACCGGACAAAAACCCGCCCGCTGAATTTTCAGGACGAATCATGACAGCCGCGACCATGAGATCCGAGACAGTGCCCGCAGGCTCTGATGTTTTTCTGGATGATGGCGAAGATGGCCTGCGTGAAAAATGCGGCGTGTTCGGCATCAGCGGCCATGCTGACGCTGCAGCACTGACAGCCCTTGGGCTGCATGCGCTGCAACATCGCGGGCAGGAAGCGGCAGGCATCGTCAGCTTCGATGGCAAGCGGTTTCATTCGGAGCGCCGCCTGGGTCTGGTCGGCGATAATTTTTCCGATGGCAAAACCATCGAGCGGCTGAGCGGCGATAATGCCATCGGCCACACCCGGTATTCCACCACCGGCGAAACCATTCTGCGCAATGTGCAGCCGGTGTTTGCCGAACTGGATGGGGGCGGGTTTGCGCTGGCGCACAATGGCAACCTCACCAACGGGCTTTCGCTGCGCCGCCAGTTGATCCGTGAGGGGGCAATATATCAATCCACCTCCGACACCGAAGTTATTCTGCACCTTGTGGCGCGCTCACGCCGCAACCGCTTCATTGACCGGCTGATAGATGCCTTGGCGCAGGTGGAAGGTGCCTATGCGCTGGTGGCGCTGACGAATAAAAAACTGGTGGGTGCGCGTGACCCGCTCGGCATCCGTCCGCTGGTGATCGGCGAGCTTGATGGCCGTTATCTTTTCGCGTCCGAGACCTGTGCGCTTGATCTGATCGGGGCGCGGTTTGTACGTGAAGTAGACAATGGTGAGATCGTCGTCATTGAAGATGACAAGATTGAGTCCGTGAAGCCATTCCCGGACAAGGCCGCCCGCCCCTGCATTTTCGAGTATGTCTATTTCGCGCGGCCTGACTCTGTGATGGGCGGGCGCAATGTCTATCAGGTGCGCAAGAATATCGGTGCCATTCTGGCGCAGGAATCGCCTGCGCCAGCCGATGTTGTGATCCCGGTGCCGGACTCTGGCGTGCCCGCCGCACTCGGCTTTGCGCAGGCTGCCAATATTCCCTACGAGCTAGGGATTATCCGCAACCATTATGTCGGCCGCACTTTTATTCAGCCGACCCAATCGGTGCGTGAACTCGGCGTGCGGATGAAGCACTCTGCCAACCGTGCCGTGATCGAAGGCAAGCGTATCGTTCTGGTCGATGATTCTATCGTGCGCGGCACCACCTCACGCAAGATCGTTGCGATGATGCGCGATGCCGGCGCGAAGGAAGTGCACTTCCGCATTGCCTCACCGCCCATCAAGTTTCCCGATTATTACGGCATCGACATGCCGGAACGGGACAAGCTGCTTGCCGCCAACATGACGCTGGATGAAATGGCGGCCTATCTCGGTGCGGATTCATTGGCCTTCATTTCGATTGACGGGCTGTATCGCGCACTGGGCGAGGATGGCCGCAACATGGCCCATCCACAATTTACCGATCATTATTTCACCGGCGAATATCCGACCCCCCTGGCCGATATGACGGGTGAAAATGTGAAGCAGCTTTCGCTGCTCGCTGAAGCAAGCTGAGTTTTAACATGTCATCACTTCAAGGCCGCATCGCCGTTATCACCGGCGCATCGCGTGGCATTGGCCGCGCTGCTGCGCTCGCCATGGCCAAGGAAGGCGCGCATATCATCGCCCTGGCGCGCACATCAGGCGCACTGGAAGAACTTGATGATGAAATCCGCGCGGCAGGCGGTGAATCCGCCACGCTCGTTCCGGTTGACCTCAAGGATTTTGACGCGCTGGACCGGCTGGGCGCGGCCATTCACGAGCGCTGGGGCAAGCTCGATATTTTATTTGGCAATGCCGGTATGCTCGGCCCGCTGTCACCACTCGGCCATGTGCCGCCGAAGGAATGGGACACTGTCATGGCTGTCAATGTGACGGCCAACTGGCGTCTGATCCGCTCGCTCGATCCGCTGCTGCGCTTGTCGGATGCCGGGCGCGCCGTGTTTGTGTCTTCAGGAGCAGCCCATTCCTGCCGTGCCTATTGGGGACCCTATGCGGTTTCAAAAGCGGCTGTCGAAGCAATGGCGCGCACCTACGCTGAAGAGACGCGGGAATTGACCGCTGTGCGCGTGATGTTGCTCAATCCCGGCCCGTTGCGCACAAAGATGCGCGCTGCGGCGATGCCGGGTGAAGACCCGCTGACATTAAAAACGCCTGATGATCTGGCACCGCATATTGTGCGGCTGTGTTCACCGGCTTCGCAGGACACTGGCCTGATCTATGATTTTCCGCAGAATAAAATTCTCACGCCGCAGCGCCCTGCCTGACGCCGCCACCGCACAAGCAGCCGATTATTTTTTGCGCGGTTTTTTTTCCGGTGTTTTCTTGTCGATGTGCGGGCGCTTGTCCTCATAGGGATTGTCACCCGTGCGCATCGACAGGCGTATCGGCACGCCCGGCAGCTTGAATGTTTCGCGCAAGCCGTTGATCAGATAGCGCGTGTAGGATGTGGGCAGGGAATCGAGCTGATTGCCGAAAAAGGCAAACAACGGCGGGCGCGCCTTGGGCTGCGTCATATAGCGGATTTTAATGCGGCGGCCGGATACGGCCGGGGGCGGATGATGCGACAGCACGCCGCTGAGCCAGCGGTTGAGCTGCGAGGTGGAAATGCGGGTGTTCCAGATATCGCTGGCCTTCACAGCCGCCTGCATCAATTTATCCAGCCCACCACCGGAAATTCCCGAGAGGGGCACAACCTGCACACCGCGCATCTGCGGCAGCAATCGCTCGGCATTTTCACGCAGTGTTTGCAGCAGGCCCTTCTGATCAGCCACCAGATCCCATTTGTTCAAACCGATGACAATTGCGCGCCCCTCGCGTTCGACGAGATCGGCAATCGACAAATCCTGCTTTTCAAACGGAATGGTCGCATCGAGCAGCACAATCACCACTTCGGCAAACTTGATCGCGCGCAACGCATCAGCGACAGATAATTTTTCCAGCTTTTCTTCAACACGCGCTTTGCGGCGCAGGCCGGCAGTATCGTAAAGGCGGATTTCGCGCCCGCGCCATTCCCAATCAATGGCGATGGAATCGCGGGTAATGCCCGCTTCCGGCCCGGTCAGCAGACGATCCTGCCCGATGAGATTGTTGATAAGCGTGGATTTTCCGGCATTGGGGCGGCCAACAATGGCAATTTTCAGCGGCAGTATTTTTTCACTGCCCTCTTCGCTGTCGGCCTCATCATCATAATTCGTATCGCGCGCGCCATTGGCGCACAGTGCATCATATAATTCCGCCAGCCCCTCGCCGTGCTCGGCAGAAAATGGAATGGGATCACCCAAGCCCAGCGCATAGGCATCGCCCAATGCGGGTGTCTGGGCTTTGCCTTCCGCCTTGTTGGCCAGCAAGATCACGGGCTTGCCTGCTTTACGCGCCACATCAGCAAAGGCACGGTCCGATGGCGTGATACCGGCGCGCGCATCCACCATGAACAGCACGATATTGGCGGCTGCAATCGCCGCTTCAGTCTGCGCCCGCATCCTGGCTTCCAGCGTGCCCGCCTTGGCTTCTTCCAGACCGGCCGTATCGACAATGCGGAAATGCAATTCGCCGAGCTTGCCCTCGCCCTCGCGCCGGTCACGCGTCACGCCCGGCCGGTCATCAACAAGCGCCAGTTTTTTTCCCACAAGCCGGTTGAACAGCGTCGATTTTCCGACATTGGGCCGCCCGATGATGGCGACAGAAAGTTCGCTGGTATGCGTCATTGCATTTATTTCGCTGCGCCTGCGCCGCCTGCGGCAATGCCCTGGAATGTCTCGGCGCGCTGGCGCATGGCAGAAGGCGTATCCTTGTCGATCACCATCAGATCAAACCATTTGCCGGCCTCATCCATTTTATTCGCTTTCAACGCGGCAACGCCCAGCAATTCACGGGCGGAATTGCGCCATGCATTTGTGGGTGCCGTGAGCGATTCCATTTCGGCGCGCAACTGATCATAAGACACGGTATCGGCTGCCAGCATTGCGCCGCGCAATTTTGCCAGATCCTGCCACACCGGCCCCAGCGAAGCGTCTTCCGTCAGCGTCTTCCATGCAGCGATGCCACTAGCCGGATCTCGCTGCGCTGCCTCTGCCGCCATGCGGAAGCGCGCCAGCGCACGATACCCTGCCGCAGTGTCGTTGCCCAATGCGGCGAAGGCCTTTTCGGCCTCCTCATGCTTGCCGTCGCGCGCCAGTTGCAGAGCCTTGTCATAGGCGGCACCTGCCGTTTGCGCGGCCTGCGTCTGGAAATACTGGTAGCCGCGCCAGCCTGCGACACCGACAACAATCAGCAGCGCCAGGCCGATGATCACATTGCCATATTTCGCCCAAGCCTTTTCCATGCGCTCACGGCGCATGTCTTCATCAAGTTCGCGGAAAATATCCGACATATCAAAATTCCTTGTGGGCCAGCGTCATGCTGCTTGCGGCCCGCCATTCGCCCCGTGCCCTACCATAGGGCCGTGCCGGTGGCGAGCATCAGCAGCCGTTCAGGCCTTGAGCCGTTCCAGCGCCTCAGTGATGCGCGCGATACGCCCTTCAGCCTCGATTTTGCGGGTGCGCTGCTCGTCCACCACCTCTTCCGGTGCACGGGCGAGAAAATCAGCGTTGCCAAGCTTGGCATCGATCTTGCCGATGTCGGAGCGCAGCTTGTCCGTCTCCTTGGCGAGGCGTGCGCGTTCTGCATCCAGATCAATGGTGCCGGCCAGCGGCAGGGCTGCAAGCGCGCCGCGCACGAGCACTTGGGCGGATTGCCCCGGCGCCACCGCTTCAAATGACACCGTCGCCAGACGCGCCAGACGCGCGATCATCGGCCACCATTTCTCCACGGTTGCTTTCGTCCCGGCAGACGCATTGACGAGCACGAGCGGCAGTTGCGCGCCGGCGGGCACATTGATTTCGGCGCGGACCGAGCGAATTTCAGACACCAGATCGACTACAAAACCGATTTCTTTTTCGGCTTCCGGATTTTCCAGACCATCTGGCTGCGGCCATGGGGTCAAGGCCATCATGGCCGTGCGCCCGCCACTATCGGCACCTTTGATCGCCCACAATTCTTCCGTGATGAAG
>JBOFCU010000093.1:0-7886 GCA_051646285.1 Beijerinckiaceae bacterium | reverse complement strand
GAACTCGGCGCGGAAACGGACGGGCAGACTGCAGTATGAAACGGATGAACCGGGCGAAATTGGGTCATGCGTCTGATATAGCGATTTTGCCTATGCCACAGGCTGACCGGCGGGAAAACCTTTGCCGCCATTTTACATCTGGAAGACCGGCCATAAAAAACGCGGCCCCGCAGGGCCGCGTCTTGTGCCGGGGGCAGAGCGGGCGGGACTTACGCCTTCTTGTTCTGCCGATTGGTGATGAGATCATCGACCACGGTCGGGTCGGACAGGGTCGAGGTGTCGCCCAATGCGCCAAACTCATCCTCGGCGATCTTGCGCAGGATGCGGCGCATGATCTTGCCGGAGCGGGTCTTGGGCAGGCCGGGCGAGAACTGGATCAGGTCCGGCGTGGCAATCGGGCCGATTTCCTTGCGCACCCAGGTCACCAGCTCCTTCTTCAGGTCTTCAGTAACCGTCTCACCTTCATTGAGGGTGACATAGGCATAGATGCCCTGACCCTTGATGTCGTGCGGGTAGCCAACCACGGCGGCTTCGGCGACCTTGGGGTGAGCGACGAGTGCGGATTCGACTTCCGCCGTGCCCATGCGGTGACCAGAGACGTTGATCACATCGTCGACGCGGCCGGTAATCCAGTAAAAGCCATCGGCATCGCGGCGGCAGCCGTCGCCGGTGAAATAGGTGTTGGGGTAGGTGGCGAAATAGGTTTCCTCAAAGCGCTTGTGGTCGCCATACACCGTGCGCATCTGGCCCGGCCATGAATCGGCGATGATGAGGTTGCCCTCAGCCGCGCCGGTCAGCACCTTGCCTTCCGCGTCCATGATTTCCGGCTTGATGCCGAAGAAGGGGCGGGTGGCCGAACCGGGCTTCAGAGCGGTCGCGCCGGGCAATGGGGTGATCATGATGCCGCCGGTCTCGGTCTGCCACCAGGTATCGACAATCGGGCAGCGCTCATCGCCGACAACGCGGTGATACCATTCCCAGGCTTCCGGGTTGATCGGCTCGCCGACCGAACCGAGCAGACGCAGACTCTTGCGCGAGGTTGTCTTCACCGGCGCCTCGCCGGCACCCATCAGCGAACGGATGGCAGTCGGTGCTGTGTAGAAGATGTTGACCTTGTGCTTGTCCACCACGTCCCAGAAGCGGGAAATGGTCGGGTACGTGGGGATGCCCTCGAACATCAGCGTCGTCGCGCCGTTGGCGAGCGGGCCATAGACGATGTAGCTGTGGCCGGTGACCCAGCCCACATCCGCTGTGCACCAGTAGATGTCGCCGTCATGGTAATCGAACACATACTGGTGGGTCATCGAGGCCCAGACCAGATAGCCGCCGGTGGTGTGCAGCACGCCCTTGGGCTTGCCCGTCGAACCTGACGTGTAGAGGATGAACAGCGGATCTTCCGCATTCATCTCAACCGGCGGACAATGGGCCGTCACTTTCGCCGCTTCGTCATGATACCAGACATCGCGGCCCGGGCTCATGGAAATGTGGTGGCCGGTATGCTGCACCACAATCACCTTCTGGATGCCGCCCTTGACCTTGCCCTCGGCGGCATCGACATTTTTCTTCAATGGCACCGAGCGGCCGCCGCGCAGGCCCTCATCGGCGGTGATCACCACCTTGGAATCGCAATCCTCGATCCGGCTGGCGAGGGAATCCGGTGAGAAGCCGCCAAACACGATGGAATGGACCGCGCCAATGCGGGCGCAGGCGAGCATGGCATAGGCCGCTTCCGGGATCATCGGCAGATACAGCGTGACGCGGTCACCCTTCTGCACGCCATTGGCCTTCAGCACATTGGCGAAGCGGCAGACATTCTCGTACAGCTCGCGGTAGGTGATATGCTTTGAAACGCCGGGATCGTCACCTTCGAAAATAATGGCGGTCTGGTCGCCGCGCTTGGCCAGATGGCGGTCGATGCAGTTGTAGGCAATGTTGGTGGTGCCGTCCTCGAACCACTGGATCGAGACTTTGCCGGGCGCGTAGGTGGTGTTCTTGGCTTTGGTATAGGGTTTGAACCAGTCGATGCGCTTGCCATGCTCGCTCCAGAATTTTTCCGGATCGCCGATCGATTCCGCGTACATCGCCTTGTATTTGGCGTCGTCCACATGGGCACGTTTCGCCCATTCCGCCGAAACCGGAAAAATTTTCTCAGACATCGCTTCCTCCGCATGAATACCGGCACATTGCATGCGCCCCGTTATTGGCTGCCATCATAAGCCGGTGTTGCGGTGCGGCAAGATGGTGCGCGTCTGACTTTCGACTCTCAGACTTTTGGCGCAAAAGGACGCCGCTAACACCCGATTGGTTTACCGCACCGGCAGCAGGCCAATCACAGCGCCCTGAATGAGCAGCACGCCCAGCCAGTGCAACGCATCAATGCCGATCAGTGACCAGCGCCGCATGCCGAAGGAATAATTGGTGAGAATGGTCGTCAGCACAAAACCGGCCCACAGAAAAAAGCCCGACAGCAAACCGCCCTTCACGGTCGCGGCGGCCGGGCCGAGATGGCCTTGCAGGGAGGCAAACATGTAGGCCATCAGCGCCTGCGCGAGGAGCGAAATAACAAAGGGCGCTGGCGCGCGTCTGCCGCCGCCTTCGATGCGCATGCGCTGCACATCCGAAAACTCCGATGCAGCCAGCCAGGGCTTTGACACCAGCATGTAATACATCGCGCCGAAGAGATAACCGGCAAAGGTCGCCAGAAAAACCGCGAAGAGATTGACGCCGGCATAGGCCATGGAAATGTTCCGGGTGATTTCAGATGTGCCTAGTCAATCCAGCCGGCTTTGGAAAGCACGCCGCATATTCGCCCGATGCCGGACATCATGCTAGCCTGCATGGCGGGGCCACCCTGCGGAGGCTGTCTTGTCATGACCAAAACCATTTGCATTTTTTCGGATGGCACCGGCCAGGCCGGCGGTGACAACCCGATCCATTGGACCAGCGTTTACCGCCTCTACAAATTCACCCGTGATATTTCGCCCCGGCAGACAGCTTTTTATGATCCGGGCCTCGGCTCCGATCCTGATCTGGGTGAAGAGAATGCCGGCTTGTTTGCTGGCTTCACGAAATGGATTTCGCAGGCCACCGGGCTTGGCATCACGCGGAACATTGTTGATTGCTATTGCGCGCTGCTGCTCGCCTACGAGCCGGGGGACCGGATTTTTTTGTTTGGCTTTTCGCGCGGGGCCTACACCGTGCGCAGCCTTGGCGGTGTGTTGTCCCTGTGCGGCCTTCCGGTGGGCGCGCGTGGCGGCGCTTTACCTGTCACGCGCTGGGACCAGTTCCGCCGCGGGTTTGACCGGGTGCGGCCACTGGCCGAGACGGCGGTGAAAAATGTTTATCAGATCCGCGATGATGCGGCGCGGCAGGCTGCTGCTGCGGCCTTCCGGCGGGATCATCAATCCCATGCGGCGCTGCCCTATTTTATCGGTGTGTGGGATACGGTGCGCGCACTGGGTATCAAGGGTCTGAGCGATCTCATTGGATTGCGCCACGCCTTTCACAATGCGGAGTTGAATCCGGCGGTGCCCTATGGCCGTCACGCGCTGGCGATTGACGAGGACCGGGAGGTGTTCAAGCCCGAATTGTGGGATGAGCGGCCTGCTCCCGCCACGCAATCCATCAAGCAGGTGTGGTTTGCCGGGGTCCACGCGGATATCGGCGGCGGTTATGCCGACAGCCGGGGATTGTCGGATATTGCCCTGGGCTGGATGATTGATGAAGCGGCGGCCGTGCCGCATCCGCTGATTATCGATCCGGCGCTTGACCCGCCGCTCGCGCCCGATCCACAGGCGTTGCAGCATGATGAGCGGCAGACCAGTTTTGTGCCCTGGTTTGCCAAAGACCGGCGCGGCTTTGTGGCCAGCCCGCTGCAAGTGCCGCCAGCGCAATTTCACCCCTCGGTGCCGGCACGCTTTGCGGCCGCCGGCGTGCCGCATCTGAATGGCACCAGACCGTACCGGCCAGACGCGTTGCGCGGGCATCCGGATTTTGCATCATTTTATCCAGCATAGATCCCGGTGCCTGGGCGAAATTTGATCCTGATCAGTGCGGCGTTGGCCGTTCCGCGCCATGAGACACCCAGAGAGGTGTCCCATGCTGCACACAGCCACGCCCCAAAACCAATCGCCGTTCCGCGCGCTCATTGAATGGTACCGCCGCCAGCGCATGGTGAATGAATTGGCCGGGCTTGATCCCGGCGAAGCCGGACGTCTTGCCGATGATCTCAAGGTCAGTGTCGATGATCTCGTCGTGGCCGCAGGCCAGAGCGAGGATGAAATGGCGCTGATGAACCGCATGATGGCATTGCACGGCATCGACCGGGCGAAGGTCGAGGCGGACATGCCGGCTGTCATCCGCGAGATGACGGTGACTTGCGCCCGCTGTGGCCACAAGGGTGAATGCCAGTATGATCTCGATCATGGCGGCACCGCCGAGGACGCCGATGCCTATTGCCTGAATGCCGGGACGATGCAGGCGCTTTCAACCCCGCAGGCGTGATGTCTGATTATCCCAGCCCGGTATAAATCCAGACGTTATCGCGACTATTTTCGCGCGGCAGCGGCGCAGTTTCAGCACTTATTTTTTCAGCCGGCGCTGCGCAGCGATCACGGTGGATTAAATTTCATTGGTGTTGCGGCTGATGTTTGCCAGCCGCGCTTGCAATCACCGGCGCATGTGATCGCCTGCTGCCACCGTCTTGTTATATTCCGCCCAGCTTGCAGATATAATCCCACTCCGCATCCGTCACCGGCTGCACCGATAATCTCATGCTCGTGACCAGCGACATCTTTGCGAGTTTGGCGTCAGCCTTGATCTGTTTCAGCGTTACCGGATTTTTCAGCGGCTTCACCGCTTTCAGATCAACCAGCACCCAGGGTTCGCCGGGCGCTGCCTCCGGGTCCGGATAGGCAGCCTTGATCACTTCAACGATGCCGACAATTTCAAGCCCTTCGTTGGAGTGATAAAAGAAACCCTGCTCGCCTTTTTTCATCGCCATCATGTTGAGCTTGGCGGAATGGTTGCGCACGCCGTTCCAGTGCGTGCCTTTTGCGCCTGCCTTGACCTGATCATCCCATGACCAGACCGAGGGTTCGGATTTATAAAGCCAGTGCGCCATCTGATTATTCCGTCTCGCTTTTGTGCGCCGTGCTATCATGCAGTTTCGGCAGCTGGGTGTTCCAGAATCGGATCATTTCCCGGGTCAGCGCCTCATATTCCGCCGGTGTCATGTCGATGCGGGTTTCGCCCTCGCCGAATGGCAGCACCAGCACATAGCGTTCCGTGCCATCGGCGCGGCGCTTGCGGCGCTCCACCACCGGGCGCGCCAGCCCCTTGCCGATGGCGACGGGATCGCTGGCGGCGATGATGTCGGAGCCAACAACGGCGCGGGCGGCCTGCACGCCCTTGACGAATTTTTTCAGAAAATCATTGGCCATGGCTGTTCCGTTGACAGGTCTTTTCGCGGGGGGCTGACACGCGTGGGCTGGACATGCGGGGCAATCTTTCAGTGTTCGGATGTGACCGGGCGGGCCATGAGCGCAGCGACCGCATCATCCACTGTCACCGTGCCCGCAATCAAGGCGCTGACGGTCCCGGCAATCGGCATGGTGACAGCGCGTTGCTGTGCCAGCCCCAGCAGGGCACCGGCGGTGGCAGCGCCTTCCGCCAACCCTGCCGCAGAGGCTGATGCAACGGTTTCGCCCCGGCCCAGCGCTTCGCCAAAGGCAAAGTTGCGTGACTTCGATGAGCCACAGGTCAGCACCAGATCACCAAGGCCGGACAATCCCATCAGCGTTTCCGCCCTGGCTCCAGATGCCACGGCAAAGCGCATCAACTCGGCAAAGCCGCGGGCGATGAGCGCTGCCTTGGCGCTCTCACCCAGTCCGCGCCCGGCCACGACGCCAGCGGCGATGGCCAGCACATTCTTGGCCGCCCCGCCGATCTCGACGCCGCGCACATCCGTGCCGTGATACAGGCGCAGGGTGGGTGTGGAGAGCGCGTTGGCGATGCGGCTGGCGAGCGCACCGTCAGCGCAGGCCAGCACGATGGCCGTGGGCAGGCCGCGCGCAACATCGGCGGCAAAGCTGGGGCCGGACAAGACGGCGGCGCGGGCCTCCGGCACGAGTGCGGCGAGAATGTCAGCCGGCAAAAGGCCGGTGCCGCGCTCAATGCCCTTGGCACAGAGCACGACCGGCATGCCGGATACGAGGCACGGCGCGAGCGCGCCTGCCATGGCGCGGATGGTCTGGGCTGGTGTGACCAGCATCACAAGATCTGCGTCCCTGATGGCATGCAAGTCAGATCCCGGCATCACAGCACTTTCCAGCATCACGCCGGGCAGCCGCCGGGTATTTGTGCGGTCACGCGCCATGGCGTCGGCATGAGCGGGATCACGGGCGATCAGCGTGACATGGCGGCCGCTGCGCGCCACCGCATTGGCCAGCGCCGTGCCCCATGCGCCGGCGCCAACGACCGCAATGCGCGAATAGGCGATCGTCACGCTCTCTTGCCTCACGCTCTCTTGCCTACCGTTCTTGGCTTCATGCTTTTGACCTCATGCCTTCTGGCCCAGCCGCCCGCCGCCATAAACGGGGGCAGACACCGTATCGAGCGGCCAGCGCGGGCGCGGCGCGGTTTCAAACGAATCGGTCATGCCATGGTTGAGCCGCTCGATCCCGGCCCACGCGATCATGGCACCGTTGTCCGTACATAATTTCGGCGGCGGAACGATAAGGCGCAGGCCGGATTCGCCAGCCAGACGTGTCAGTGCCTTGCGCACGGCGGTATTGGCGCCCACACCGCCCGCCACCACAAGGGCGCGGGGCGCTTCCCCGACCGTATCCTTGAATGTCCGCAGGGAGACACGGGTGCGGTCAACAATCAGGTCAACCACAGCCGCCTGAAAGGCCGCGCACAGATCAGCCACATCCCGGTCCTGCAAGGGGGCCAGCCGTTCCGCTTCATTGCGCACGGCGGTTTTCAGGCCGGAGAGGGAAAAATCAGGTTTGGCGCGGCCCGCCATAGGGCGGGGCAAGGCAAAGCGCTCGGCATTGCCATGGGCGGCCTGATCTTCCACGGCGGGACCGCCGGGATAGGGCAGGCCCAGCAGCTTGGCGACCTTGTCAAAGGCTTCGCCAATCGCATCATCAATGGTGGTGCCGAGACGGGTATACTGATCGACACCCCTGACAGCGAGCAACTGGGTGTGGCCGCCCGATACAAGCAGCAACAGGTAGGGAAAGGCCAGCGCCTCGATCAGGCGGGGCGTCAGCGCATGGGCTTCAAGATGATTGACGGCCATGAAGGGCTTGCGCGCCACCATCGCCAGCGCCTTGCCGGCGGTGAGGCCGACCAGCACACCGCCCACCAGCCCCGGTCCGGCTGCGGCGGCAATGCCGTCAAGCTGGCTCAATTTCACACCGGCCCTGGCCAGCGCCTGCCCAACCATCGGCATCAGGCGCTCGACATGAGCGCGGGCTGCAATCTCCGGCACGACGCCGCCAAACGGCTGATGCTCAGCGATCTGGCTGTAGACTTCGTTGCTGAGGATATCGCCGCGCCCGTCCTGCCCGAGGCGGACGATGCCAACGGCGGTTTCATCGCACGTGGTCTCGATTCCCATCACCAGCATCGTATTGGTCCCGATTCAGTGTTTCGGCGTGTCTGGCGCAGCGTCAATGACGCCCAGATCCAGCCGTACCAGTCTCAACAGACAGGGCTGTTGCACAAACAGATTGGGCATGGGGTCAGGCGGCCGGACGGTTGTGCGGTTTGGGCTTGCTCCCATGCCGGAATTCAAGCGATAGAAACGCTGCTTTATGTCGCATCGTTGCGCCGGACAAGGCATGGTGCAAGACCGTTGCGATCCCGTTGCAATGGGA
>JBOFCU010000033.1:0-5935 GCA_051646285.1 Beijerinckiaceae bacterium | reverse complement strand
CAGCATGGCCGAGAGCCCTTCAGACGTTGCCCTTCTCGAAACGCCGCTCGCAAGCCAGCATCGCGCGATGAATGCCCGCATGGTGCCGTTCGCCGGCTACGCCATGCCCGTGCAATATCCTTCCGGCATCCTCACCGAGCATAACTGGACGCGCACCAGCGCTGGACTGTTTGACGTTTCGCACATGGGGCAGGCGATGCTGATGGCCGACGATGGTCAGCATGAGACGGTGGCCCGCGCGCTCGAGGCGCTCGTGCCCGCAGATATCGTGGCGCTGAAAATGGGCGCGCAGCGCTACACCCAGTTCACCAATGAGACCGGCGGTATTCTGGACGACCTGATGGTGTCGCGCCCTGAGGGTGCCGCACCTGCGGGAACAGTGTTTCTCGTGGTCAATGCCGGCTGCAAGGATGCGGATTATGCCCATCTGCGCGCCCATCTGCCTCGCGGCGTTGCCTTGAAAATTCTCGATGACCGCGCGCTGATCGCCCTGCAAGGCCCCAAAGCAGCCGAGGTCCTCGCTGCTCATGTGCCGGGCGCTGACGCCATGACATTCATGAGCGCGCGGGCCGGTTTTTTTAATCAATCCATCCCCGTCACCCTCTCCCGCTCCGGTTATACGGGCGAAGACGGTTATGAAATTTCTGTCGCGGCCGGTGATGCGGCGCGCGTCTGGGATGGGCTGCTGGCCGACATGCGCGTGAAACCGATTGGTCTTGGGGCCCGCGATTCCCTGCGTCTTGAGGCCGGCCTGTGCCTCTATGGCCACGATATTGATACCATGACCTCCCCTGTTGAAGCGCAGATCCAGTGGTCGATTCAAAAACGCCGCCGGGAGGAAGGCGGATTTCCCGGTGCGGCCCGTATCCAGAAGGAATTGCGCGAAGGCCCGGCCCGCAAGCGTGTTGGCTTTTTGCTCGAGGGCCGCGCCCCGGCGCGCGAAGGCGCGGACATTCAGCATGCCGGTCAAAAAATCGGCGTTATCACATCGGGCGGCTTTGGCCCGACGCTGAATGCGCCAGTCGCCATGGGCTATATTGATACGGCCTTTGCCGCCGCCGGCACAAAGGTTGACCTGATCGTGCGTGACAAACCATTGGCGGCCACCGTTGCGCCAATGCCCTTCGTTCCCAACGGCTACAAACGCTAAACTGCGGAGAAAATTGATGACCACCAAATTCAGCAAAGACCATGAATATATCCGTGTTGAGGGTGATACTGTCACCATCGGCATAACTGACTATGCGCAGGCCCAGCTTGGCGATGTCGTGTTCGTTGAATTGCCGAAAGTCGGGAAATCTGTTTCGGCCGGCAGCGAGGCTGCGGTTGTTGAAAGCGTCAAGGCGGCCAGCGATGTCTATGCGCCCATCTCCGGCGAAGTCGTTGCCGTGAACAGTGCCATCGAAGGGCAGCCGGGCCTCGTCAACGAAGATGCGCAGGGCAAAGGCTGGTTCATGAAAATCAAAATCAGCAATCCGTCCGAGCTGGACGGGCTGATGACTGAAGATGAATACAAAGCCTTTGTTGCTTCGGTCTCGTAAATCATGGCGCATCTTTACACGTCGACGGTGCACTGGCAGCGCGGCGACCAGAATTTTCTGGACCGCCGTTACATGCGGGGCCACGCCATCAGCTTTGACAGTGGCGTGACATTTCCCGGATCGCCTGCGCCCTCAATCGTCAAGCCGCCGCTCTCGCGTGAAGATGCCGTTGATCCGGAAGAATTGTTTGTGGCCGCGCTTTCGTCCTGCCACATGCTATTCTTTCTCGAATTTGCGGCTAAAGCCGGTTTCCGCATTGATGATTATCGTGATGATGCGGAAGGTGTGATGACGAGGAATGAAGCCGGTGAAATGTTTGTTTCAACCGTTACGCTGAAACCGTCCATCACATGGTCCGGCGACAAAAAGCCAACCGCCGATGAAATAACTGCGCTGCATCACAGCGCGCATGTCAAATGCTTCATCGCCAACTCTGCACGCAGTGACGTTGTCATTGCTGATATTCCCGCCACTTACGTCTGACGCTCAACCACTCTTCATGGAGACGATATGCGTTACCTGCCATTAAGCACGCAAGAGCGTGCCACCATGCTGGAGCGCATCGGTGTTGATCACATTGATGCCTTGTTTGCTGCAATCCCCCCCAGCCAATTGCTCAAGAAACCCGTGGACCTGCCACTGGCAAAAGGCGAGCTGGAGGTTGAGCGCATGCTTGGTGCAATGGCCGCCAAAAATATACCGGCTTCCAGCGTGCCATTTTTTGTTGGAGCCGGCGCCTACAAACATCATGTGCCGGCCACCGTTGACCATCTCATCCAGCGTTCGGAATTTCTGACCAGCTACACGCCGTACCAGCCGGAAATTGCACAGGGCACACTGCAATATCTGTTTGAATTTCAGACGCAGGTTGCGGCCCTGACCGGCATGGATGTGGCCAATGCGTCGATGTATGATGGCTCGACCGGCACCGGCGAAGCGGTGCTTATGGCGCACCGCATCACGCGCCGCCAAAAAGCTGTTTTATCCGGCGGCCTGCATCCGCACTATGGCGATGTGGTGCGCACCTTGTCTCATATGGCAAGCGCCCAGGTTGTTTCAAACGCGCCCGACGCGCAGGCAACGGAAGATTTGCTGGGACAGATTGATGACAGTGTTTCCTGCGTGGTTGTGCAGACACCGGATTTTTTCGGCAATCTGCGTGATCTGCGCGCCATCGCCGATAAATGCCATGCGCATGGTGCGTTGCTGATTGCAGTGTTCACGGAAGTCATTTCACTCGGGCTTGTTACACCACCCGGCGAGATGGGCGCGGATATTGTGGTAGGCGAAGGCCAGTCGATCGGCAATGGGCTGAATTTTGGCGGGCCCTATGTGGGATTGTTTGCAACACGGCAGCCATATGTCCGCCAGATGCCGGGGCGGCTGTGTGGTGAAACAACTGATGCAGAGGGCAAGCGCGGATATGTGCTGACATTGTCCACGCGCGAACAGCATATCCGCCGTGAGAAGGCGACCTCGAATATCTGTACCAATTCCGGATTGTGCTCCCTTGCCTTCACCATTCATATGTCCCTGCTGGGTCAGGCCGGTTTGCGTCAGCTGGCGCAGATCAATCACGCCAATGCCGTCACGCTGGCCGATATGCTCAGCGGCGTGAAGGGCGTTGAGGTTCTGAACGCCGCATTCTTCAATGAATTCACCATCCGTGTGAAAGGTGACGCAACAAAAATTGTTGATTCACTGGCGGCCAAAGGCGTCATGGCGGGCGTGCCCGCCGCGCGGCTGTTGCCCGGGCAAGGCGTCGATGACCTGATTATTATTGCGAATACAGAAATCAACACGGATGACGATCGCGCCACGCTGGTTGCGCATCTGTCATCGGCGATGTGAGGAGCGACAGAAATGAACATCCAAGGCCGCCCCACCGCCGCTGGCGAAGCGCAAAGCTCAACGCACCAGACCTTCACGGGTAACCGCGCATTGATGCAGGAAGAAGCGCTGCTGTTTGAAATTGGCCGCGCCGAGACAACAGGCGTCGATTTGCCAGCGCCCAAAAATATAAAATCCCGCCTCGGCGGGCTGGAGCGCAAGAATGCCATAGGCCTGCCCGGCCTGTCCGAGCCGGAGACGATGCGCCACTATGTGCGCCTCAGCCAGAAAAATTACGGCATTGATACCGGCATGTTTCCGCTGGGTTCATGCACGATGAAGCACAATCCGCGCCTGAATGAAAAAATGGCCCGGCTGCCGGGCTTTTCTGATCTGCATCCGCTTCAGCCGGCAAGCACAACGCGCGGCGCGCTTGATCTGATGCAGGAACTCTCGCGCTGGCTGCTGGCTTTTACGGGCATGGAAGCGGTTGCGCTTTCGCCCAAGGCCGGTGCACATGGCGAATTGTGCGGCATGATGGCGATCAAGGCCGCGATTGCCGCGCGCGGCGAAGGGGCCACACGCAATGTGGTGCTGGTGCCTGAATCGGCGCACGGCACCAACCCTGCCACGGCGGCCCTGATCGGATTTACCGTCAAGCCCGTGCCGGCAGGTGACGATGGCACGGTGCGGGTTGAAGAGGTCAGAAAACGCCTTGACCCCGATGTTGCAGCCATCATGCTCACCAATCCCAACACCTGCGGCCTGTTCGAGCCGGAAATTGTCGAGATTGCCGCAGCAATGCATGAGGCAGGCGCCTATTTTTATTGTGACGGGGCCAATTTCAACGCCATCGTCGGCAAGACACGGCCCGGCGATCTGGGCATTGATGCGATGCATATCAATCTGCACAAAACCTTTTCGACACCGCATGGCGGCGGCGGCCCCGGCTCAGGGCCGGTCGTCTTGTCGCAGCGGCTGGCCGCCTATGCGCCCGTGCCTTTTTTGCGCAATGGCAAAGATGGAGTGACGCTGGCCGAACATGAGAGCGACAGCACAGGCGATGAAAAACCCTTTGGCCGTCTCACCGCTTTTCATGGCCAGATGGGCATGTATGTGCGCGCCTTGTCCTACATGCTCAGCCATGGTGCCGATGGCTGCCGGCAGGCCTCCGAGGATGCCGTGCTGAACGCGAATTATATTCGCGTTGGCTTGCGTGATCTGATGTCGCAGCCATTTGGCGACAAGCCCTGCATGCATGAAGCGCTGTTTGATGACGAGTGGCTGAAAAATTCCGGCGTGACGACACTGGATTTCGCCAAGGCGATGGTTGATGAGGGTTATCATCCCATGACGATGTATTTTCCGCTCGTCGTGCATGGGGCCATGCTGATCGAACCGACGGAGTCGGAATCGAAGGCCTCGCTTGATCTTTTTATCGCCACCATGCGCGATCTTGCGATGGCAGCCAAACGCGGTGACGTGGGGCGTTTTAATGCAGCACCCTATCACGCCCCGCGCCGCCGGCTTGATGAAACGAAGGCGGCACGCGCACCTGTGCTGAAATGGACCCCGTCGCAACCCGCCGCAGAATAACCGGCACGCACCGTCACGGTTAACGGTGCGTTGATACAAATATGGCAGTCTTCCGGAATTGGTGTGTTCCGGAAGGCTGCGTTCCATGCCTGAATTGCGTATGCGTCCTGTTGTGACGCTGGCCTGTGCGGCGTTCGCCTGCATGTTCGGCATGGCAGGATCTGCACGCGCCGAGGAACCCGCTTTTTCCCCACTAACGCGTGAGCGCATCACTGCCGCGTTAAAGACTTATGAAGATTTGGCGGCGCGTGGCGGCTGGAAGGCTGTGCCGCGTAGCGTGGCCGGTCTGGCCCCCGCAGCGACGGGTGAGGCCGTGCGCGCCTTGCATGAGCGCTTTGCTGCAACGGGCGACATGAGTGCTGAAGACGCCAAGTCCGATATATTTGGTGAGACCACTGCGGCTGCCCTGAGGAAATTTCAGGCCCGGCATGGCTTGTCCCTGACAGGCAGCGTCGGCACCCTGACCTATCGGGCGCTGAATGTGCCTGTTGACAGGCGTGTCATGCAGCTGCGGGCCAGCCTTGAGCGGCTGAAGGAGTACAAATTCAGCTTTCCGCCGCGCCATGTGGTGCTGAACATACCGGCGGCTTCAGTGGAGGCGGTTGCCAACGGGCAAGTGGCCCATCGCTATATTGCTGTGGTTGGCCGCCCGGACCGGGCTTCACCAACCTTGCAGGCGCGCATTTCTGCGGTCAACCTCAACCCCTACTGGACCGTTCCGACTTCGATCGTGAAGGCGGATATTGTGCCCAAGATGCAAAAAGATCCGCAATTTCTGGCCAAGCATCATATGCGGCTGATCGGTGCAGGGCAGCAGGAAATCGATCCGGCAACCATTGACTGGGCCAAGCCGAATATTCACCAGTTTTTTATCCGTCAGGATCCCGGCCCGGATAATTCTCTGGGACAGGTGCGCATTGATATGCCGAACGGCCAGGCCGTTTACATGCATGATACGCCGAAGAAAT
>JBOFCU010000032.1:0-6533 GCA_051646285.1 Beijerinckiaceae bacterium | reverse complement strand
CCCGCCGCGCTTGTTGCCGTAGTGAAAATCATGCCCCGCCAGAACGCCGGAAACGCCAAGGCGGCGGGCCAGCAGATCATCCTCGAACACGCGGGCGTCCGTGCTGGCAAAGCTGCGGTCAAAGGTCATGACGATGACCACATCAATGCCAGTATCGGCCAGCAACTCTTCTTTCAGCGGCGATGGCGTCAGACGGAATGGCGGATCGTCCGGCCGGAACAGGCTGATCGGGTGCGGCTCGAATGTCATCACCCCAGCGGGGCGGTTAACCCGCGCAGCCATCGCTCTGGTGCGGGCTATCACTTCACGGTGGCCACGATGCACGCCGTCAAAATTGCCAATGGCCACCACCGGGCGCGCCACATCGGCTGGCAAGGCTGCCGGATCACGAAGAATGAGCGCAGCGGATTGCCGGGCCGACATCATGCCGCCGACGATTTGCTGGCCACCCTGGCCGGCGGCACAGACACCCAGGCGGTGCCGCTCAGCACCTGCACGGCATCCACCCAGCATTCGCATTGCAGGCGCGCGCGGCGCTTGTCGGGAATCAGCTCGGCGATCTCGACCGAGGCTTCCACAACGTCACCAATTTTCACGGGCGCCTTGAACTCGAAGGTCTGCGACAGATACACCGCGCCGGCGCCAGGCAGCCGCGTGCCGATCAGCGCCGAAATCAGGCTGCCCGTAAACATGCCATGGGCGATGCGCTGACCAAACCGGGTCTTGGCCGCATAATGGTCCGACAAATGCACCGGGTTGCCGTCACCAGAGACTTCGGCAAAGCGCGTCACATCATGCGCCATGACTGTCCGCAGCAGCGTGGCCCGCTGCCCCAGCGCCAATTCCTCAAATGAAAGGGCCACTATCGCCATCCCGCACACTCCGTTTCCGCGCCGCTTGTAGTGCAACTTCACGCCGCTGCAACCAGCAACCAAATGGTAATGCCTGTGCATGTAGTGTGGCAGGAACTGTCCGGGGCCGTCCCGGCCTTTCGACCATCCCAAGCCCGCACGGACGGCGCTGCTCCAGAAGGTAACGGCACCATGGCCCTGAATCCTGCCATGTCCATTCTGATTGTCGATGACTATCAGACCATGATCCGCATCATCCGCAATTTGCTCAAGCAGCTTGGTTTTGAAGATGTGGATGATGCCTCTGACGGCGCAACCGCGCTCGAAAAGATGAAGCAGAAGCAATATGGCCTCGTCATCTCCGACTGGAACATGGAGCCGATGACCGGCTACGAGCTGTTGCGGCAGGTGCGCAGCAATTTCGAGATGCGTGACACGCCCTTCATCATGGTGACGGCGGAATCGAAAACCGAAAATGTGATCGCTGCCAAGAAAGCTGGCGTGAATAATTATATCGTCAAGCCATTCAATGCGGCAACGCTGAAACTGAAAATCGAAGCCGCCTGCAACGGGCAATAACGGCAGAGGAGCCGCGCCCATGGCAAAAGCAGTTTCACCAGCCCCTGTGCCAGCTGCACACGCGCCAGCACCACTCGCCAGCACGCAAAAGCAGCTTCACACGCATATCGAACAGGATTTGCACGAGCTGCGCGAGCGCATGGCCGCTGTCATCGCAGCCACAAATGATGCGGCCATGATGATTATCGGCACGGTGGAATCGACGTTCGATACCATGGGGCCCTCGCTCTCTCCGGCTCTGCAGGAGCGGCTGTTCAGCGTGCTGAGCGCTTGCGCCTTTCAGGACATCACCGGACAGCATCTGGCCCGTATGGCCGAGCTGCTCAATGATGTGCAGGCCTGCGCCTTTCAAAAAATCAGCGATGAAACCAGCTTGCAGGCTGCGCTTGCGACAAAAAACGGCGATGATGAACGCCGGGCCGCACGCCTGATATCCGGCCCTGCCCTGTGGGATCATGGCCTCGGGCAATCCGCTGTTGATGCGCTTATTGTCGATCCCGCAGTGGATATATAAGCGGCGGCACTGATCACGGCGTCAGCCGCGCAATCACATAATCAGGCACATATTCAGCCTGCGCAAAAAAGGCAGCCGCCTTTGCGCGATCCACATCGCGCTGTTCATCCAGCAAGGCGCCGCCATGAATCCCGTCAGCGGTCATCAGCGCGCGCACGCCAAGCCCGCGCGCGCCGGCAATATCCGTGCGTGTCGCATCACCAATCGCCATGATGCGGCCGCGCGGAATGTCCATATTCCGCGTCAGACGCGCCATTTCAAGCGCGGCGTCATAAATGATGCCATGGGGCTTGCCGGTCCAGATCACGCGGCCCCCCATTTTCTCGTATTGCTCGGCAATGGCGCCCGCACACCATACCAGCGTGTGGCCGCGTTCGACCACCAGATCAGGATTGGCGCACACCATCACAAGGTTGCGCGCCAGACAGGCCTCGAGACGCGGCACATAATCAAGCGGCGTCTCGCTCTCATCATCCTCAAACCCGGTGCACAAAACAATATCCGCCTGCGGCACAGCGGTTTCCATGATCGGCAACCCGGCAAAAACCGAACGATCCTTCGGCGGGCCAATATAAAAAAGACTACGCTCAGGTGATTGCTGGAGATAATTGCGCGCCACATCACCAGAGGTGACCATGCCATCATAAGCAGAGCGTGGCACGCCCATGCCATCAAGAAACGGTATCACAATAGCGGAACTGCGCGGCGCGTTGGATACCAGCACCACCGTGCCGCCGCGGCGGCGAAATTGCGTCAGTGCCTCGCCGGCTGCACCATGCGCGCGGATACCATTGTGGAGAACGCCCCACACATCAACCAGCAGCACATCAATATCAGTGGTAATTGCAGCCAGACCAGCGGCAACAGAAACGGTGGGAATCGCAGACATGAACAGAATCCGGTGCGCTGAGCGTTCGATTTATTGCGCGCGTTTCAGCACGGAGCGGTAGGGCATACGCTGCGCCGCAGCGGGTTTCCCGACGGGCGGCTCATCATTGGCAGCAGGCCCCTGCGGCGCCATGGGCTGCGGCTTGTCCTGCAACACCTCAGGCCGGATCGGGCGCGGCGGCGAAAAGGCATTGCCCTGGCCAAACCGCACATCCAGATCGAGCACTTCCGGCACGGCCTTTTCGAGATCCATGTTTTCGACAATCAGTTGAATGCCATTGCGCGACAGCATCCGCGCCAGATCGCTGGGATGAATTTCCGACGGCGCGCGCGCCCCTTCCACCAGCATCAGCGGGGCCGGAATTTTCACAAAGCGCACACCGACATCGAACAGGTTGCGGCCATCCAGGCGCAGATCAACAATATCATTGACGGCAAATGCAAAACCCAGATCCATCAGGCGGCCCAACCGCGCAAAGCCGCTGGTCCCCAATGTGCGCGCGGCAGCCTGTGATAGGGTGAGCACCACATGGCCTGCCATATCCTGATTGCCATGGAACAGGGACACCAGCCGCTCATCACTGCGCGCCGTCACCAGATCAATGCGGCAAAACACGACGAGGTCACGGTTGCGGGCCAGCAGACGCCGCGTGATGGTGAAAACATGGCGCAGCACAGCCAGATCAAAATCCACGCGCCGGCCAGACGCATCGGCGACAGGCAGGATTTGCGGCAAGCCCATCAATTCGCTGTCACCCGCCCGCAATTGCGGCTGGGCATCATAAAACTTCACGCGCCGTTGCGGCAGCGACACGATTGGCTGCATCAGCAACTCGATCCCCTCTTCCGCAATCGAGCGGTCAATGGCGGTGAGAACGCGCGCAACCTCACGGTCCTCGGATGAGGAATCAATTTTGGCCTGCCGGGCAGCCATGGCCTGTTCATGATCCTGCTCCTGCTCGCGCATGGCAGGCCCGCCCAATTCTGCATCATGATGGGCAACAGTAACCGCGAGTTCCTTCACCAGCGTGCCGAGCATTTCAATATCGACAGCCGATTGCTGCACACCCTCGCGCGCATCAACCGCGACCCATTGTTCCATGCCGCGCACGCGATCCTCGATGGCGCTGACCTGCGCGCTGGTGCGCTCAATGCCGCGCGCCAGCCGCACGATCGCTTCCTCCACCCGCTCGGCCTGTGCTGCACGCTCGCGCGCTTCCAGCCCGATCGCCACAAAGGCGGCGGCAATCAGCCAGGCGCCAAACACCATGGGCAGGGTGAGGCTGGCCAGCATTGCAACGGCAGCGGCCAGAAACCCGGCAACGAGAATGGCGGCGGCGACAGTAAAAGGCGTTGTGCGCCATGGTCGAAAGGTTTTCGCAGCCACTTTTTCATCCCCGGAGCCAAGCGCATCTGATTCGTGCTATGGCAGGATACCGCCGCGCGCCCTGTTTCGCGAGCGACAGGTTGACCCTTTTGGAGCTACGGACACATGTTTCTGCGACTCAATCCGCCTCACGTTTTCCCGCCAGCCTCGCAATACGCGCATGCCGTCCTGCACAAATTTGGGGGGGCTCGCAGGCTGGTGATCTCCGGTCAGGTGGGGTTAAGATTGGATGGCACGGTGCCAAGCGATTTCGTGTCGCAGATGGATCTCGCCTGGGACAATCTGCTGGAGATCGTGGAAGCAGCCGACATGAATGTGGAAAACCTGCTGAAGATCAGCATGTTTGCCGTGCCGCCCAACAGCATCACCATGGTGCGGGCGATGCGGGATAAAAAACTCAAGGGGCATATCTGTGCCTCGACCTATTTGCAGGTGGCCGGGCTCGCCAATCCCGCCTTCCTGTTCGAAGTTGAAGCGGAGGCGATTGGACCGAACAATGACTGACCCTGCCATTCATCTGGCCATCAAGGGCATGACCTGCGCCGGCTGTGCCAATGCGGTGACCCGCGTGGTGCAGCGCATTGACCCTGCCGCCAAGGTTGCGGTCGATCTTGCCGGGGCCAAAGCGACCATTCACTCCACGAAGCCCGCGCAGGATTTTGCCAATGCGCTGACATCGGCTGGCTATCCCTCCCATTCCCAATAACCCGAAAGAAACGCTCATGCCCCCAGCCAGCGCCGCCGCACCGAATGATCTTGAATCCTTCTGGATGCCCTTCACGGCCAACCGTGCCTTCAAGCGCCGCCCGCGCATGGTCGCTGGCGCCAAGGACATGCATTACATCACCGCTGATGGCCGCAAGATCATGGACGGCACTGCCGGCCTGTGGTGCTGCAATGCCGGCCATGCCCGCCGGCCGATTATCGAGGCCATTCAGAAGCAGGCGGAAGAGCTGGATTTCGCCCCCAACTTCCAGTTTGGCCACCCCAAGGTTTTTGCGCTCGCCGCCCGCATCGCGGCCATGGCGCCCAAAGGGCTCGACCATGTGTTTTTCTGCGGCTCCGGCTCGGAGGCGGCTGATACCGCGCTGAAAACCGCCATCGCCTACTGGAACGTGACTGGCAAGGGGGCCAAAACCCGGCTGATCGGCCGCGAACGCGGTTATCACGGCGTTGGCTTCGGCGGCATTTCGGTTGGCGGCATCGTGCCAAACCGCAAGTTTTTCGGCTCGCTGCTCACCGGCGTCGATCACCTGCCCGCCACCTATGACCGGGCCAATCAGGCGTTCACCAAGGGCGAGCCGGACTACGGCGCGCATTTTGCCGATGAGCTGGAGCGCATTGTTGCCTTGCATGATGCCTCCACCATCGCCGCCGTGATGGTCGAGCCGATGGCAGGCTCAACCGGCGTGCTGCCGCCGCCCAAGGGCTACCTGCAAAAACTCCGCGCGATCTGCGACAAGCACAATATTCTGCTGATTTTCGATGAGGTGATCACCGGATTTGGCCGCCTTGGCTTTGGCTTTGCCGCCGAGCGGTATGGCGTGATCCCCGATATGATTACCTTCGCCAAGGGCGTCACCTCCGGCACGGTGCCGATGGGCGGCGTGATTGTGCGCAAGGAGATCCATGACGCGTTCATGACCGGGCCGGAGCATGTGATTGAATTGTTCCATGGCTACACCTATTCCGGCCACCCGCTCGCTGCCGCCGCCGGCCTCGCCACGCTGGAACTCTACCAGCAGGAAGGGCTGTTCGAGCGTGCCAAGAGCCTGGAAACGGCATGGGCCGACGCCATGATGGGTGCCTTCAAGGGCCTGCCGAATGTGCTGGATGTTCGCACGCTCGGCCTTGTCGCCGCTGTTGATCTGGCGCCGATTGATGGCAAACCCGGCCTGCGCGGCTTCAACGCGCTGGAAAGCGCCTTCCATGACCATGACATCATGGTGCGCACCACCGGCGACACGATTGCGCTGACCCCGCCGCTCGTCATTTCGCAGAGCGAGATTGGCGAGATTGCCGACAAGGTCAGCAAGGTCATCAAGGCGGTGGCTTAGCCTCTCACCAATCGTACTGCGTCATGGCCGGACTTGTTCCGGCCATCCACGTCTTTCTTTCTGCCTGTCAAGTAAGTCGTGGATGCGCGAAACAGGTCCGCGCATGACGGAGCTTGGTTCGCGATGGTTGCGACCGTTGGCGCAGCGGGCTAAACGCCTGCGCAACGAAAGACTGGCCCCATGACCGCTCCGAAGAACGACAAATCCAATAAAACGAAGCCCGGTTTGCCAAAGCCTGCCGCCCCGCGCGGCTTTGG
>JBOFCU010000029.1:0-2968 GCA_051646285.1 Beijerinckiaceae bacterium | reverse complement strand
CTGATTTATTGGTGCAACTGGAAATCGTTCCTGACCCCGGTGCGGTGATCCGCAAGGCGGGGGCTGAGCCAATCAATATATTGCGCGGCGGGCCAGTTGATACCGGGCGCGGATTTGTGCTGCATTCGCCCGATTTTCATACGGAAACATCAACGGTGCCTGTTGCCGAAGGGCTTTGCCTGACCACAACGGTGGATATTTTGCGCGCCATTGCGCGCGGACAGGGCCCGGAGCGCGCTATTCTCGCCCTTGGCTATGCAGGCTGGTCACCCGGGCAGCTTGAAAATGAAATGAAAAGCAACGCATGGCTTTCCTGTGATGCTGATCCTGACCTGATTTTCGACGCCGCTGTTGAAACAAAATATGACCGCGTGCTGCGCCGCCTTGGCATTGATCCCATGCTGCTCTCATCGCAAGCCGGGCACGCCTGACCGAACCGCGTTCGTTCAGGACTGGGCGAGATATTTCTTCGCGAGAATTTTTGCTTCTTCCACCGCTGGCTGGTCAAACGGATCAACGCCCATGGCGTAGCCGGTCACGATGGTTTCCAGCATGAAATGCATCAGCAATTCGCCCATGCTGGCTTCATTCAAGGAGTCGAGATGAATGTGCCGCACCGGCCTGCCATTGCGGATGAATGTGTCAATCATGGCGCGGCCTTGCGCTGTCACCAGATCGCCAATGGTGCGCCTGGCAAAATCAGGCTCACCGCAGGCTTTCGCCAAAGCTGGTGAAATGGCCGGGCCCTTGCCCTTGATGGCGAGCGTCAGCACCGTGAATAATTTGTCTTTCGGTCCGGCCAGATAAAGCTGCTGCTGTGAATGCTGATCAACCGGGCCGAGGGCTGCAACCGGTTGGGACCCCTTGCCGTCTTTGCCAAGACTTTCGGCCCAAAGCTGCACCCACCAGCGCGCCAAGCGCTCAAAGCGATCGCCATAGCCCATCATCACAGCAATGTTTTTGCGCGATTTCATCGCCGCCAGATTCAAGGCAGCGCCGGTTGCAACCGTATTTTTGGCAAGATTTTTGGTGCCCAATGCCGCCTTTAATGCAACGCCTGCCCCGGCGCGAATGGCCGCAATATCAAGACCCAGCAAGGCCGCAGGCAAAAGCCCGACATTGGTCAGCACCGAATAGCGGCCACCGACGCCGGTGTGATGATCGAGGAATGCAACGCCATACGGCGCGAGCAAACTGCGCAGCGCATTTGTTTTTCCCGGCTTTTCCGGTTCCGACAAGCCAAACACATGCTGCGCAATTTTGCCTTGCAGACCGGCCTTTTGCAGCGCTGTCAACGCCGCGCAGGTTTGCATCAATGTCTCGCCCGTGCCGCCGGATTTCGAAATCGCGATGAAACGTGTCGTTTTCATCGGCAAGGATTTTAATACCGCCTCATAGCTCTGCGGATCAAGATTATCCATAAAATGCAGACGCAGCCCATCACGCTTGGCCAAGCCTGGCACCGCATAATTGGCAAGTTGTGCCAGTGTCTGCCCGCCCAGAGCAGACCCACCTGTGCCCAGCAGCACAATATCTTTTGCGCCCTTTGCAATGCGATCTGCAAATGCCCTGATCCCGGCAAGATCGGACTTTTCTGCCGGCAATGACAGCAGCGCAAGATTCTTCTGCGCATCATCATCAGCCAGACGATTCATCGCCTTGACGACTTTCGCCATGGCTGCATCAAAATCCTTGTCCGTGATACCGCCATCACCGACCTTGGCCTGCATCGCCGAGCGAATGTCATGTTTTGCTTGCATCACGATTTCCAGATCCTTTGAAATTCAGGCAGCCGCCGGGCGGCCAACAACGGTCACGAGCAATTGGCCGTCACCCAGAAGCCGTTGCGCTGCACGCAGGACATCATCCCGCGTGACAGCATGAATAAGGCCATTGCGCCGCTGCATCCAGTCAATGCCCAACTCATCAAGCTGAATCTGCACGAGCTGCCCGGCAATTTTGCTCGATGTGTCAAACCGCAAGGCATAAGACCCCGTAAGATATTTCTTCGCCTTGTCCACCTCAAGCTCGGTAGGGCCATCTGCACGGAATTTTGCAATCTCGTCAGCGATAACCGCCAATGCCTCTTCTGCACGCTCGTTCTTTGTCGATGTGCCGCCAAACAACATCGCACCATGATCATAAGATGCCAGCGAGGAATAAACCGAATAGGTCAGGCCGCGCTTTTCACGCACTTCCTTGAACAGGCGCGACTGAAAGACACCGCCGCCAAAGATGTGGTTGGCAACGATAGCGGGAATAAAATCATCATCGTCGCGGGCAATGCCCTGACGGCCAAACATAATCACGCTTTGCGGAATATCAAAGTCGATGCCAAAGCGCGCACCTGTTGCAGAAAAGACAATATCCTGAACCGGATCAAGCGATGCACGCTCGGGCAGGCCGCCAAACACATGATCAACGGCAGTTGCCGCAGCATGCTCATCAATAGCGCCGACAATACCGACAATGAGATTATCACGCGCAACAATGCGCTGCTTCAATGCGATGAGGTCATCCCGGCTGATTTGCGGTATGGAATTAAGCGTACCATGGACGGCGCGGCCATAGGGATGATCAGGATAAGCCTTCTCCGCAAACACACGTCCGCCAATGGCATCGGGGTTTTTCAATTCGTGCTTGAGGCCTGCCATGATCTGGCCGCGCACCCGTTCTACGGCGCTGGCATCAAAGCGAGGCGCATTCAGCGCCAGATGCGCCAATTCAAATGCGTCCTTCGCGTGCCGCGTCAGGGTGCGCAGCGAGCCGCCGAAATAATCACGTTCGGCATTGAAGGACAATTCAACCGCTAACTCTTCCATGCGCTCATGAAAGGCCTGCGCATCCATATCGCCTGCGCCTTCATCCAGCACGCCGGAGAGCATGTAGGCGGTGCCGGGCAACGTATGCTTGTCCTGTGTCGCCCCGCCGCGAAATGCAAACCGCATCGCGACAAGCGGCACAGTGT
>JBOFCU010000028.1:0-4080 GCA_051646285.1 Beijerinckiaceae bacterium | reverse complement strand
GTTTCGATCATTTTGACCCAGTAGGATACACCATAGGGAATGGCCGCATCGCTGAAATCATAGGCCGGATGGTGACAATAGGCGGTGGGCCCATTGCCGACGAAAATAAAGGCGCCGGGCCGTGCATTCAACATGAAGGCAAAATCCTCGCCACCCATGATCGGCCGCACATCCGGGTTGACATTGTCAGGCCCGGCAACCTCACGCGCGACAGAAACGGCCAGCGCCGTGTTGTCAGCATGGTTCACCAGTACCGGCGTGCCGCGCCAATAATCAACCGAAATATCGACGCTGAAGGATTGCGCAAGCCCTGCCGCAATAGCGCGCATCCTCTGCTCGGCCAGATCGCGCGTCGCCTCACTCAGCGTCCGCACCGTGCCGATGAGTTTTGCCGTATGGGGAATGATGTTGAACGCGCTGCCCGCTTCGACCACACAGATAGAGACCACAATGGCTTCGAGCGGATCGGCATTGCGCGAGGCAATGGATTGCAGCGACGTAATAAGCTGCCCGACCACAATCACCGGGTCATTCGACAGGTGCGGCGCGGCCCCGTGCGACCCCTTGCCGGTGATATCAATCGTGAATTTATCCATCGCCGCAAGCTGTGCGCCGGTGCGGATGCCGAAGGCGCCAATCGGCAGGGTCGGATCATTATGCATGCCATAAACCGCCTCGACCCCGAAGCGCTCCATCATGCCATCGTCAAGCATCGCCAGCGCGCCATTGCCGCCTTCTTCCGCCGGCTGAAAAATCATCACCGCCGTGCCGGAGAAATTGCGCGTTTCCGCCAGATATTTCGCCGCCCCGAGCAGCATTGCGGTGTGACCGTCATGGCCGCAGGCATGCATGGCCCCCGGCGTTTTGGATTTGTAGGGCACATCCGTCGCTTCCTCGATCGGCAACGCATCCATATCGGCCCGCAGCGCAATCGTCCGGCCCGGGCCGGGCTTGTTGCCGCGGATGATGCCGACAACCCCGGTGCGCCCCAGCCCTGTCACCACCTCGTCACAGCCGAAACCGCGCAATTTATCGGCCACGAAGGCAGCCGTGCGGTGCACCTCATACAGAATTTCCGGATGCGCATGCAGATCATGCCGCCACGCGGTGATTTCATCCGTCATCGCGGCGACACGGTTCAAAATAGGCATTGTGCTCAATCCCCCCGGCAGGCCATGCCGCGCCCGGGCCAGATCAGGCAGGCGCACCACAGACCAATAAATTGTGATGCCCCATTCTTGCGCGCCAGGCCTGTGAACGCAAATCCCGAAGCTGTGCGCAGGGGGCTGGACCCTCCCGCGCTTCCCGCATAGGCTCTTGCGCAAGCGCGTCATCATCAAGGTGGCACGCAATGTGCGGCGCTGCAAAATGAAATGTGGCGTTGCAGTAATTCCATCAGGAGGAATTTCATGAAACTTCGCACCACGCTCTTGGCAGCCGCAGCGGCTTTTACAATGAGCGTCGCCGGATCACAGGCCGCAACCTTCCGCTACGCCTTTCAAGGCGATTTGAATGCGCTTGATCCTTATACGCTGAACGAGACTTTCACCCTCGGCGCCCTCGGCAACGTGATGGAGGGCCTGACCAAACGTGACAAGGATCTCAAGATTATCCCCGGTCTTGCTGAGCGATGGGAAATTCTCGAGGATGGCAAGCGCTGGCGGTTTCACCTGCGCAAGGGCGTGAAATTCCATGGCGGCGAAGATTTTACCGCTGACGATGTGATGTTTTCGCTGGAGCGGCTGCGCAGCCCCAATTCCCAGATGAAGAGCCGCCTGCCGGGGGACGTCAAGGCGGAAAAGGTTGATAACTTTACGGTTGACTTTGTTTCACCCGCCCCCAACCCCATTCTCCACGCGGAATGGGATACGTGGTACATGTATTCCCGCAAATGGGCGGAAGCGAATGGCGGCACGCAGGTGCAGGCCGGCTCGGCCACATCCCTGAACCCGTTCGCGCTCAAGGCCAATGGCACCGGCCCTTTCACCATCGAGAGCCATCAGCCGGGTGTGAAAACCGTTTTCAAACCCAACAAGAATTGGTGGGGCAAGGCCGAGCATAATTTTGACGAGGTGGTCTTCACCACAATCAAATCCGATGCGACGCGCGTTGCAGCCCTGCTGTCGGGCGAAATCGACATGATGGACCCGGTGCCCGTGCAGGATATCGAGCGCATCAAGGCAAGCCCGAACGCAACGGTGCTGACCGGGCCGGAAACACGCACCATCTTCCTCAATATGGATTCGTTCCGCGACGAATTGCTCTATTCCGATGTGAAGGGCAAAAATCCGTTCAAGGATGCCCGCGTCCGCCGCGCTTTCTATCAGGCCATTGATATCGAGGCGATCAAGACGCGTGTCATGCGCGGCATGGCGACACCGGTGTCGATGATGATTGCGCCGCAATTCGTGGCGGGCGGTGATACCATCAAGCGTCTGCCCTATGACGTGGAAGCCGCCAAGAAGCAGCTGGCGGAAGCCGGTTATCCCAACGGATTTTCCGTTGAGATGGATTGCCCCAATGACCGCTATGTCAATGACGCAGCGATCTGTCAGGCCGTCGCCGCCATGCTTGCCCGCGTCAATGTGAAGGTGAAGCTGAACGCGATGCCCAAGGCGCAGTTCTTTGAAAAGGCCGGTGCACCGAAAAAGTATGATTCATCCTTCAACATGCTGGGCTGGACGCCGGGATCGTTCGATTCCCTCAATATTTTCGTCAATATTGTCGGGTGCCGCGATGCGGATGGAAAAGGCGCAGCCTTCAACTATGGCGGCTATTGCAGCCCCAAGGTGGATGCCATTGGCAAGCAGGTCGCGACCGAAGTCGACAAGGCCAAGCGTGATGCGCTGATCCTTGAAGGCTTCAAGATCGTGAATGAGGAAGCTGGTCTTCTGCCACTGCATCAGCAGGCGCTGGCATGGGGCGCATCGAAGAATTTCGATATTGTCCAGCGGGCCGATAACCAGATCCTGTTCTACACCTTCAAAAAGAAATAATGCGGCCATCACCGGCGGCATCTTCCGGTGCCGCCGGACATTTGCGTAACGGACTGACCTGATGCTCGCTTTTGCGATCCGCCGATTTTTTGAAGCCCTGATCGTGATGGTGACGGTCGCTGCCCTGGCTTTCGTGCTGTTTCGTTTCGTTGGGGATCCGGTCAACCAGATGGTTGGCGCGGATACACCGCTGGAAGACCGCCTGCGCCTGCGTCAGGAGCTGGGCCTGAACGATCCGGTGCTGGTGCAGTTTGGCCGCTTCATCAACAACATGGCGCATTTGGATTTCGGCATTTCCTATCAGGTGAAGCAGCCGGTGATCGATGTGATTGCCTCGCGCATTCCCGCCACGATTGAATTGTCGATTGCGGCCGCCCTGTTCGCACTGCTGATCGGTATTCCGATGGGTGTTTACACCGGCATCCACAAGGATTCCTGGCTGTCGAAACTGTTTCTGTCGATTTCACTGATCGGCATTTCATTGCCGACCTTTCTCATTGGCATCCTGCTGATTTATCTCTTCGGCGTGACGCTGAAATGGCTGCCCTTTCCCGGCCGCGGCGAAGTGGTCGATCTGGGCTGGTGGACCACGGGCTTTTTGACCAAGCGCGGATTGTTATCGCTGATCATGCCGGCCATCACGCTGGGGCTATTTCAGATGACGCTGGTGACGCGCCTTGTGCGCTCGGAAATGCTGGAAGTGCTGCGTACCGATTATATCCGCTTTGCCCGCGCCCGCGGGCTGTCCAACCGGGCGATCAATTTTGGCCACGCCCTGAAAAACACGCTCGTGCCGGTGATCACCATCATCGGCTTGCAGGTCGGCGCGCTGATCGCCTTTGCCATTATTACCGAGACGGTGTTTCAGTGGCCCGGCATGGGGCTGCTGTTCATCACCTCCGTGCAGCAGGCGGATGTGCCGGTGATGGCGGCCTATCTGATGCTTGTGGCCTTTCTCTTCGTGCTCATCAATTTTATCGTTGACCTGCTTTATGTTTATGTTGACCCGCGCATTCGGATCGGAGGCCGGGCATGAGCAGCACCGCACCGACAGCCAAGGAGAAGCCGCGCAGTGTCTGGTTTC
>JBOFCU010000332.1:0-20984 GCA_051646285.1 Beijerinckiaceae bacterium | reverse complement strand
AACGCATTGGCGATAATGGCCACTGGCAAGGCAACCATGGCAAGGCCAAACAGCGCTGTGATTGAGGCCACAACCTTGCCTAAAGGTGTTATCGGGGAAATGTCGCCATAGCCAACCGTTGTCAGTGTAATGATCGCCCAGTACATGCCATCAGGAATGGTGCCGAGCTTGTCCGGCTGCTGCGCGCCTTCCACCATATACATGGTGGAACCGGAGACCAGCACGAGGCCACAGACAATAAAAACGCATGCCAGCAGCGCGTGCCTTTCGCTATAAACAGCACGGGCAAGGCTTTGCATCCCCGGCGAATACCGTGCGAGTTTGAAAAATCGCAGAAAGCGCAGCACCAGCAAAAAACGAAAATTCGGGCCAGCCAATAATGAAGCATAAAATGGCAGCACCGCCATCAGATCAATCATGGCCAGCGGTGTGCGCGTGAATGCCAGCCGCGCCCGCCATTCCGGCATATCGGCGTAGGGCCTGTGCTCTGGCGCAGACCATATGCGCGCGAGATATTCGACTGTAAAAATGCCGATGGCGATCAATTCGATGAGATCGAACAACCTGCCAAAGCGCGCATTGAGATCTGGAACCGTTTCGAGAACGACGGCAACAACACTTGCAATGACCAGCAGCATGAGCAGCCGGTGAATCAAGAATGCAATCGGGCTCGAAGAGCTGTCATCAAGCCATGCATAAACCTGCTGGCGTATGCTCGTATTGGAATTTCCCGCACCATATCTGAGCCGTCTTGGCCGATGGGGAGCTGCCTTTGCGGGCTTGTCACCGGATGCGGGATGATCCGGCACGTTCATCCCGCAATCGCTGCGGCGATTTTTGACAAGGCCTCATCAGCCTTGCTGCCATCAGGCCCCCCTGCCTGCGCCATGTCACGCCGGCCGCCGCCGCCTTTGCCGCCAAGCGCTTCTGACCCGGTGCGCACGAGCGCCACCGCATCGAATGTTGCCGTCAAATCCTCGGAAACGCCGACAACAACGCCAGCCTTGCCATCTTCGGATTTACCGACAATCACAACAATGCCGGAACCCAGACGTTTTTTACCTTCGTCGGCGAGGGTTTTGAGATCTTTCATTTCAACGCCAGCCACCACACGTGCCAGCACCTTGATGCCGCCGATCTCGCGCACATCATCATTGGCGGCACCGGAGACGCCGCCGCCCATAGCAAGCTGACGGCGCGCATCGGCCAGATCGCGCTCCAGTTTCTTGCGCTCTTCCAGAATTGTTGCAAGGCGATTGGTGACATCGCCTGGCGTCACTTTCAACAGGCTCGCTGCCTCCTGCAGCTTGCGGGCTTCGCCGGTGAGATACTGCCGTGCTGCATCGCCTGTCATTGCTTCGAGACGGCGCACACCGGCAGCAACAGCACCTTCCGCAACAATGGTTACCAGCCCGATATCACCCGTCGCTGAAGCGTGGGTACCACCGCACAGCTCGACCGAAAATGATTTTCCAGATTGCGGGCCTTCGCGATTGGTGCCCATGGTAACCACACGCACCTCATCGCCATATTTTTCGCCAAACAGGGCGCGCGCACCAGACTCGATGGCAGCATCAACACCCATCAGGCGTGTAATGATCGGCTCATTCTGCATCACGACGCGGTTTGCAATTGATTCCACTTTTGCCAAGTCATCATCATTGATCGGCTTGGGATGAGAAAAATCGAAACGCAACCGGTCAGGCGCGACGAGCGACCCCTTTTGCGCGACATGATCACCCAGCACCTGGCGCAAGGCTTCATGCAGCAGATGGGTGGCCGAATGATTCTTGCGAATGGCGCTGCGTCTGCGGTGATCCACATCCAGCTGCAAGGCATCGCCAACTTTCAGCGTGCCGCTTTTGATGGTGACGTTATGTACAAAAACATCACCTGCGCGTTTCTGTGTTTCAGTGACCTCAGCCTGCACCGTGTCGTTGCTGATTATTCCCCGGTCGCCCTGCTGGCCGCCGGACTCTGCATAAAACGGTGTCTGATTGAGAATCATCTGGCCGGACTGCCCGGCATGCAGCGCGGTAATTTCTTTGCCATCGGCAACCAGCGACGTGACAACACCTTCAGCCCGCTCGGTCTCGTAGCCGAGAAATTCGGTGGCGCCGACCTTGTCGCGCAGGCCAAACCAGATCGTCTCGGTTGCTGCCTCACCTGAGCCGGCCCAGGCCGCCCGCGCTTTTTCACGCTGCTGCTGCATGGCTTTTTCGAAGGCGGCGACATCAACAGAAATGTTGCGGCTGCGCAGCGCATCCTGTGTCAGGTCCAGCGGGAAGCCAAACGTATCGTAAAGAGTGAATGCTGTATTGCCGGAAAACGAAGCGCCGGGCTGCAATGTCCGGCTTTCTTCATCCAGAATGGCGAGACCGCGCGTGAGGGTCGTCAAAAAACGGCCCTCTTCCAGCTTCAGCGTTTCGGCGATCAGCGGCTCGGCACGCACCAATTCAGGGTAAGCCTGCCCCATTTCACGCACAAGCGTGGGCAAGATTTTCCACATCAGCGGTTCTTTGGCCCCGAGCAACTGGGCATGGCGCATGCCGCGGCGCATGATGCGGCGCAGCACATAGCCGCGCCCTTCGTTGGATGGCAACACGCCATCAGCAATCAGGAAGGATGCGCAGCGCAAATGATCCGCGATGACGCGGTGGCTGGCTTTCTGCTGGCTATCAGGATCGACGCCGGTGACATCAGCGACAGTGCGGATCAGGGCGCGGAACAGGTCGATTTCATAATTGTCATGGGTGCCCTGAAGCACGGCCGCGATGCGCTCAAGGCCCATGCCCGTATCAATGGAGGGACGGGGCAGGGCCGTGCGCATACCGCCGGCCTGCTCCTCATACTGCATGAACACCAGATTCCAGATTTCGATAAAGCGGTCGCCATCCTGATCCGGCGACCCCGGCGGACCTCCGGGAATATGGTCACCATGATCATAAAAAATTTCGGAGCATGGGCCGCAGGGGCCAACATCGCCCATGCGCCAGAAATTGTCGGAGGTCGGGATGCGGATGATGCGCGACTCCGGCAAGCCCGCGATCTTCTTCCAGAGGCCATGCGCCTCGTCATCTTCGGAATAGACCGTGACGGTCAGCTTATCCTTGGGCAAGCCAAACTCTTTCGTGACCAGGGACCAGGCCATTTCGATGGCACGATCCTTGAAATAGTCACCGAACGAGAAGTTACCGAGCATTTCAAAGAAGGTATGATGGCGGGCGGTATAGCCGACATTGTCCAGATCATTGTGCTTGCCGCCGGCACGTACACTCTTCTGTGCCGTTGTTGCCCGGCTGTAGGGACGCTTCTCGACGCCCGTGAAAACATTCTTGAACTGAACCATGCCCGAATTGGTAAACATCAATGTCGGATCATTGCGCGGGACGAGCGGCGATGATGCCACCACCTCATGGCCGTTCCGGCGGAAGAAATCCAAAAATGTGGACCGAATTTCATTAACGCCGCTCATGCGCGGTTTCCCTCAGCATTCATTGACCAGACCATGCACCTTAACCGTGCCGTTGCGAAGCCGTTCTATTGGCCTGTCCCGGCGCTGTCCAGAAAAGACGTTTGTGCGTAACAATCAACCGCCTTGAAGACCGGGCAGACCGGCGGCGCGCTTTTGATGGCCTGAAATGCGCAGAAGCCGGTGCGTGGCGGACGCACCGGCTTCCTGACATGAACGTTCGGGAGGGCAACTCGAAACGTCCAATTTCTGATGGGCAGACCTCAGTCTTCGTTATCGCTGTCTGATGGGTCAGCCTTGTCCAAAATCTTGTCGGCCAGCAAGCCGGCATTCTGGCGGATAGACCCTTCAATGCGGTCAGCAATCTCGGGATGCTCACGCAGGAAGGTCTTGGCATTTTCACGGCCCTGACCCAGACGCTGGCTGTCGTAAGAGAACCAGGCTCCCGACTTTTCGACGATGCCCGCCTTGACGCCCAAATCGACCAGTTCGCCATACTTGGAAACGCCTTCGCCATACATGATGTCGAATTCCACCTGCTTGAATGGCGGAGCCACCTTGTTCTTCACCACCTTGACGCGGGTGGTGTTGCCAACAACCTCCTCACGCTCCTTGATCGCGCCGATACGGCGGATATCAAGACGCACAGAGGCGTAGAATTTCAATGCGTTGCCGCCAGTCGTGGTTTCCGGGCTGCCATACATCACGCCGATCTTCATACGGATCTGGTTGATGAAAATAACCATTGTGTTGGAGCGCGAGATCGATGCTGTCAGCTTGCGCAGGGCCTGGCTCATCAGGCGCGCCTGCAAGCCAGGCTGCATTTCACCCATCTCACCCTCGATTTCCGAGCGCGGCACAAGCGCAGCAACGGAATCGATCACCAGCACATCAATGGCACCGGACCGGACGAGCGTATCGGTGATCTCCAGCGCCTGTTCACCGGTATCAGGCTGGGAAATCAGAAGATCATCCAGCTTCACACCGAGCTTGCGGGCATAGACAGGATCAAGGGCATGTTCGGCATCGACAAAGGCGCAAACGCCGCCACGCTTCTGCGCTTCCGCAATCGTGTGCAGCGCCAGCGTCGTTTTACCGGACGATTCCGGGCCAAAAATCTCAACAATGCGCCCGCGCGGCAAACCGCCAACGCCCAGCGCAATATCCAACCCCAAAGACCCGGTGGGAACCGTTTCAATTTCAACGGCTTGCTGGTTCTTCCCCAGCCGCATGATGGAACCTTTGCCAAACGACCGCTCGATCTGGGAGAGAGCAGCCTCAAGCGCTTTCGTCTTATCCATGGATGAACCTTCAACGAGCCGGAGGGCAGACTGCGACATAGCGAAGCTCCTTAGTGGCACGCGGGTTATACAATCTCAATGCGGCCTGTGGATTACATGTACCTCATTTGTTCTCACATGCAAGTTCTTTTTTTGTTCTCATGCATACAATTTTCGCGTGCATGACAGCGTGCCGTCCTTGTCAGTCAGAGGACGGCACGCTGAGACTCTGTTCCGGGCTACGGTTTACCAGCCAGCCTTGACCGATTGCCCGCTCGTTGTGTCAAAGACTGAGCCGTCAGTGAGGTTGATACGGTAGAATTCGCGCAGCACATTGCCCATGAAGCCGATCTCGACGATCGAGATGTCGCTGAAGGTGGTCAAGATACCGTCCGGCAGCACCGTGTTAAAGTGGTCGGCCACGTCCTTCATGGATGCCTGCAATGGCGGATCATATTTGGTCATGGAATAAACGAGGGTGTTGTGTGGGTTGTGGGAACGGATTTCCTTGCCGTCCTTCACAATGTTCACACCGCTGACGCCCATGGTTCTTGTCAGTTCTTTGGCTGCATCACTCATATTGGCGAAAACCGGCCCGGTGCAGCGGGGCAACGGCCCATCGCGCAGCGGTGTCAGGGCGGCTGTCGCGACGGTGTTGTACGCCATCATGTTTTCAAAGGCTGGACCGGATTTGACGATGCCGAGGTCAAACCACCACGGTGCACCGGCGCCTTTTGAGGCTTCCGTGTTATAAAAATCTTTCAAAACAATCTGCAGCGGTGCCGGTGGCCGCGGCAGCGCCTTCAGCATTTTTTGTGGCGTGGCGGGGTCGGCACTGTGGAGATGCACAACAGTGACATGCTGCAAATTAAATGTGCGTGCTTCGGCATGCAGCCCGAGTTTTTCCAGACGCACGCGCAATTCGGGATACACTTTGTTGTCGAGAATATCCGTCACGTCTTTGGGCAGGCGATAGACCAGGCCGTAGGTGGCCTTGTGTTCGCGAAATGCAGCCTTCTCCAGCGCACTGTTGTCTATGGTTTGTGCTGCCAGCGGCGTGGCCAGCAGGGTTGCGAAGGTCATGGCAATTTGAGGTGACAGGCGCATCGTGATCTCTCCGGTGACATGGGTCATGAAAGCCGTTTGCGGCGCGCGGGCTTCACTCATCAGCCCGTGCACAGCATGGTGCTGCGCCTGCGCCGGTGCGTCAATCATGATATTGCAGCAGCTCATGCGTGGTTTGCGGGCAGCCGTGAAGCTGAACACATTGTCATGTGCTGATGATGAGCCATGCCGCAGGTGTATGAATGGCGTATGACACGCCGCAATTTCCCGCATCATTTTCTGGCGGCAGTCTGCACACTGGTGTGATGCAGATATCAGATCTGGTCATTTTATTTTCCGGCGGCATGCCACCAGCAAGCGCGTGGCTTGCCTGTGCGTTCATGCGCCATCAAAATAATCAGCCGTTTATTCCGCCGGTGTTGGCGCGGCAGCATGTGCTGGCAAGGGGGCAGCCACTGCTTCATATGGCGTCGCGCAGTCCATGGCATCAAGCAGTTCGACCACCCGGCCTGCTGAGGCATACCATTGTGCGACAAAACGGAAATTGTCGGCCAGCCACGTGATCGCGGATTGCACTTTCACGAAGGCGGCGGCAAGACTGGCCAAATCACCGAGAGACAAATCGCCGGCGAGATATTTTGGTGTTGCGAGTGCCAGCGGCAGCAATGGCACCAGCACGCCGGAGCCGTTGGTGATCCAGGTCAGGCGGCCATGGATGCGGATCATCGCGAGCCAGCGTGCAACGACATTATCATAAACGCTGTTGGCAGAGGTCTGTGCCGCTTCGCCTTCATTCTCACGGGCCACACGCTCGGCGTGTTCACGCACGCGGGTTAATTCAAAGCGCAGGCGCGCTTCCGCATCATTGCGGTTGGCCACTGCGCTGACGAGTGGCTTGCCGATCCAGATGGCGAGCGATGACATGGTCACACCATAGATCAGGGCAGCAATGGCCATGAAGGCCGGGATATTGAATGGCGTTCCGCCGATGGTCAGGGTCATGGAGCCGCCGATCGTGGCGAGAATTCCGATAAAGGCGGCAGCGCCGAGGATCGCTGAAAACAACCCGATGGCAAAATCAACGAGCGGATCGAGCGCCATGCGCACATCATCCGCCATGCGATATTCCGGGTTGGCGGGCTCAATGCCCTGCGCCTGAATGGCGCGGAAGGTCTTGTTGCCCATCCAGCGGTTCATCAGCAGCCGTGTGAAGGATTCCCGCCAGCGCGCCTGCAAGCGCTCGCGCGTCAGCACGACGCAAACACCAGCGCCGGCACCGAAAAGGACGAGCAGTGGCAACAGCCAGACTGCTGTCCAGGCCCGGTCCGCGTCGCGTTTCTCCAGCGCATTGAACAGGAAGCTATGCCAGCGGTTGATCGACAGATCGACGGCCAATACGGCCATAAGGCTAAAAAACAGGCCGATGGTCAGCAGCCACGCCCGCGCCGCGTAGGCATCGCGCCAGAAAATGGACGAGGCCGCAATGAATTTGCTGGCGACATGCCGTTCGCTTTGCTGGGCGAAGGGCAGCGGGCGCAGGTTTGGGCTGCCCGATGTTTCCGCGCCGGTGTTCATCGCCGCAACCTCTGCTCCATCCCCGTATCCATCCGTGGCCCCACCCCATTTTTGCGTGCGCAGTTACCAGCGCTTTTTGCCTTGTTCTTTTGCCACGCAACCGCGTGACGGGCGCAGAGGCCCCTGATAGGACATCGCCGATGATCGTGCCGTGAACGTCACGCCCATGCTGGAAAATCCATGCTCCGGCTGTGTGATTGGTGCGGCGTTGCCGGGCAGAGGTCAAGCGATGGCTGAAAATTTGGGCGATCTGCGCCCGCCTGTTGTCGTTCTGGTCCAGCCGCAGATGGGTGAGAATATCGGCATGGCTGCGCGGGCCATGGCGAATTTCGGGCTTTTAGAGATGCGTATCGTGGCCCCGCGCGATGGCTGGCCCAACGCGCGCGCCATCGAAACTGCCACGGGTGCGACGGACATACTGGACCGGGCCACGCTCTATCCATCCGTGCGCGAGGCGGTTGCGGATTGCCATTGCGTGTGGGCGACGACGGCGCGCGCGCGCGGGCAGGGCAAGCGGGTCGTGGCACCGCGCGCTGCCATGCAAGCGGTGGTGGGGGGCGGCGTTGCACAGCGCCATGCGGTGCTGTTCGGACCTGAGCGGACAGGCCTTGCCAACGATGATATTTCCCTGGCTGATGCGATTTTGACGTTTCCTGTCAGCCCCGGCCATACCTCGCTCAACATGTCGCAGGCTGTTCTTTTGGTCGGCTATGAGTGGTTTGTAACCGCCCATGGGGGCGCACCGGCCTTTGATGGGAAGGATCAGGGATTGCCAGCCACACGCGAGATGGTGCACTCGTTCTTTGATTTCATCGAGACTGAGCTCGATCAGGCCGGTTTTTTTGTACCAGATGCCAAGCGTGCGCTGATGCAGCGCAATTTTCGCAATATCCTGCACCGTCTGGCCATGACAGAACAGGATGTGCGGACGCTGCGTGGTGCGGCCGCTGCTCTGGTCAATGGACGGCGCAGGCGCAAAGATGCCGGGATGGAGAATAAAAGAGATGGCTGGCCGGCAAAAGAATAGCAGCCGGTGGATTGGCGTTCACCACTCCGCCAGATTTACCTGATAGCTTTACACAATTGTTCTGACGGCTTGCACTGTCAGCGGCTGTTGTCTGCATTCATCGTCACCGATAGGTGTGGCCTGCAGCTGTCACTGTTGTCTGGAGACCTTGGCCCATGCGCCGTATCCTTGCCGCGAGCATTTTGTTGTCCTTTCTGGCCGCAGGGACGGCTTACGCTACAACGCCGCCGAAGCAACTCGACAAGGGGCCAGGCGGGGCTGACTACATCGCCACGACGGAGGAAGTGAAAAAAGAAGCGTTTGGCAGCGGTGCGCAGCAGGTTTTTGTTTTTTCACCGATGAAGGGTGCCGATGGTGCGCGGCCCGTGGTGGTTTTTCTGCACGCTTACGGTGCCTACAACCCGAAAATCTATGGCGCCTGGATCGATCATATCGTGCGCAAGGGCAATATCGTGATTTTCCCGCGCTTCCAACTGGATTCGCGTACGCCAAGGGGTGAAACCACAGGCCATGCGGCTGCCGGCGTGCGGCTTGGCATGGAAAAGGCGGGCGCTGCTGCCGATGCTGGCCGCGTGGCGTTTGTCGGCCACGCCTCCGGCGGACTAATCGCTGCCAATCTGGCGGCGGGCGCTGGCGGTGCCGGCATACCCAGGCCGCGGCTGGTGTTCTCGCTGATGCCGGGCGTCAGCAAAGGCTCGGCGCGCTTTGCAACACCGTTGGTGGATATGGCGGCCATGCCTGCCGACACAATGCTGCTGACGCTGACGGGCGAGTCCGACAATATCGTGCGTGACAGTGACGCGCGCAAACTCATCCGTGACGCGGTGAATGTGCCGCCACCGCGCAAAATGCTGTTCAAGATGCCGACGGACACGCATGGTACGCCCAGCCTTTTTGCAACGCATATTGCGCCGATGGCAGTGCACGATGCCTATGAGATGGATTCGATCGCCGTCACAGCAACGCTCACACCAGAACCAGCCAAGCCAGTTGCACGCGGGCGGGCCGCTGCTGCGGCTGCACCGGCCAGATCACCGCAGCCGGAACAGCTTGGCAATGTGACGCTGGATACACTGGACTGGCAGGGCTTCTGGAAAATACTCGATGTGGCCATGCCCCTCGCCTTCGCCGGGCAGGATACGACACCGGTCAAGAATTTTCCCAATCTGACAGCGATGGGGCAATGGAGTGATGGCTGGCCAGTGAAGCGTATCGCCTTTGAAAGTGCGCGCGAACCCAAGCCGGAAGATACCAAACCGGCAGTCCCCTCTGCCATTCAGCCGAAGCGGCCATTGCGCTGATTGCAAGGATGCCTGTTCTTTTGTGGAATCAATATATGATCTGTTGGCGCGTTGTGCTGGACCCCGTGACGTAATGCCAGGGGCGCAGCACAGGTCTGTGCGCGCAGGCCAGACCTTCATGATTTTCGATTCCGGCGTCGGCGGATTGACGGTGCATCAGGAAATCGCCCGCGCGCGGCCAGATGCGCGCTGCATTTATGTGGCTGACGATGCGGCTTTTCCGTATGGCGCATTGACAGATGACGTTCTGGTGGCGCGGGTGGATGAGGTCATCAGCCATATGGCCGGACTGTATCATCCCGATTGCATCATCATTGCTTGCAATACGGCCTCGACGCTGGTGCTGCCGCATTTGCGGGCGCAATTTGCCATCCCGATTGTTGGCACGGTGCCGGCCATCAAGCCAGCCGCACGGCTTTCCACGCATGGTTTGTTTGCGGTGCTGGCCACGCCCGGCACTGTCGCGCGTGACTATACGCGTGCGCTGATCAGTGATCATGCCCCGCGATCTGATGTGGTTCTGGTGGGTGCCAAGAGGCTTGCAGCCTTGGCCGAAGCAGCACTCAAAGGCAAGCCTGTTGATGAAGAGGCGGTGCGGTCTGATATTGCACCGTGTTTTGTCACCCGGCCGCGCGCGGATGGCGGCGTGGCCCGCACCGATGTTATCACCTTGTCCTGCACGCATTACCCCTTGCTGCTTCCAGTGTTTCAGCGCGTCGCGCCCTGGCCCGTGATGTGGATCGATCCGGCGCGGGCGATTGCCCGCCGGGTGGTGCAACTGATGGGTGCCATGCGCTCGCGCGGAGCCGGCACCGGCGGGAATGAAGCCATCTTCACATCGAATGCCGCGCCGGCCGGAGCATTGCAAGCGGCCCTGCTGACACGAGGATTTACGCTTGTGCGGCAAATCCATCTGCCATTTCAGCGCCATTAGCGCGCAAGTGAACGAAGCCTCTGTGATGTCTTCCGCCTGAACGGCTGCCTTTATCGCGGGTCAAATGATTCGTTTTGCGTGATTCGTTTTGAGCATAAGCGAGATGATCATTGCGAATTTGGTGATTTTATCCGGGTCAAATTGTTGTAATTTCACATCGAAATTCGAAATATGTTGTCTTTCATAAGCGTGTGGATGCGGTGCGCACACAAATGACGTCAAATCGCCCTTTGGAATGCTTGCCGGACTCGCGCGAGTCAATTACGCGAGTCATGGTGTTAATGGGCTGTTAACCATTAACGATTGATTAAGCGTTCGAGTTTGCGGGCAGGCAGTCTCCGGGGAACAGATGACATCCAAGGCACACATAATTCAAAAGCGGCTGGTGGTTGCCATCCGCGCCAGTGCCTGTGCCATGGTTATCTCCGCTGTGGCAGGCTGCGCCACTGTGCCGGAACCGCTCGATCAGGCCACGCTTGCTGCCAAGGCCGATGACAATCTGGCGCGTGTTGTGTCGGCGCAGGAACCGGTTCGCAACAGCATTGACGTTTATGAGGCCATCGCGCGGGCCTTGAAATACAACCTCGATCAGCGTGTTGAGCTGATGCAGCAGGCTGTGCGGGTGCGCGAACTCAATCTTGCAAATTATCAGGGTTTGCCCAACCTGGTTGCGGGGTCCGGTTATGCGGGGCGGGACAACACGCTGGCCAGCTCCAGCGAAAGCATCATCACGGGCCGGCAATCGCTGGAACCTTCGACCAGTTCCGAGCGCAACAACATTGTCGCTGACATCACACTCAGCTGGAATATTCTGGATTTTGGCCTGTCCTATGTGCGCGCCAAGCAGGCCGCTGATCAGGTTCTGATTCAGCAGGAAGCGCGCCGTCGTGCGCTGAACCGCATCGTTGAGGATGTGCGCACTGCCTATTGGCGGGCGATTGCCAGTGAGCGGCTGCTGTCGCGTCTGGGGGCGCTGGAATCCAAAACGCGCAAGGCCATTGCGGATTCCCGCGCGCTTGCCGCTGAGCGTCAGACATCGCCGGTGGCGGCTTTGACCTATGAGCGCGAGTTGCTGGAAATCCGCCGTGAGGCACAGCGCATCGAGGGTGAATTGCGGGTGGCACGCAGCCAGCTTGCCGCGCTGATGAATTTGCCGCCGGATGCACGGTTCCGCCTCGCTGGCGGGCCGGCCGCGATGGGCAATGGCCATCTGGGTGTGGATAGCCGAAAGCTTGTGCGCATTGCGCTGATGAACCGGCCGGAAACGCGCGAGATTGCCTACCGCCTGCGGATCAATGAAAAAGAAGCGGATGCAGCGTTGTTGGAGCTGTTACCCGGCGTGAATGTGTTTCTCGGTGCCAATACGGATGGCAACAAGTTCCTCTATCACTCCAACTGGATTGGCTGGGGTGCCAAGGCTAGCTGGAACCTGATGAAGGTCTTCCAGTATCCGGCGAAAAAAGATGTGATTGATGCGCAGGGCAAATTGCTGGACGAACGCTCTCTGGCGCTGACAATGGCGATCATGACTCAGGTGCATGTCAGCCGTGCCCGTTATCAGCATGCCCGCAAGGAACTCGCGACGGCGGCGCAGTTGCGCGATATTCAAAGGCGGCTGCTCTATAACATCCAGCAGTCCGCACAGACCGACCGCACCAGCGAGCAGACTTTGATCCGCGAGCAGATGAATGTGATCGTTTCCGAAGTGCGTTATGATCTGGCCTATGCGAATTTGCAGAATGCCTATGCCAATATTTATGCCTCGCTGGGGCTGGATGCCTTCCCAGCTGTCGATATTGACCGGGTTGGCGTTGGCGAATTGAGCCGCGCCTTGCGCAAAACGTGGGTGGCGCGCGGGGATCTGTCGATGATCCGGCTGGCCGAGCCGGTGCCCGCTGCTCAAGCGTCTGCACCAGCAGCCGATGCGGATGTTCAGGCCGCTGTTGCCGCGCGAGCCGAAGGCACAGCTGTCGCGTTTGGCGATGCGCCCGCGCTCGCGGTGCGCGATTGAGACGCGTCATGGGACCGCGGGTGATCGCAGCCGCGCTTCTCTTTTCAGCCGCGCAAGCCATGCTGCTTTCACACGCTTTGGCTGGTGAGCCGGTGCGCGGTATTGTACGCGCAGTGCATGAGGCCTGGATCGCGACAGAGTTGAATGCGCGTATGATCCAGATATCCCGCCGTGAAGGCGAGAGCTTCAAGAAGGGCGATGTGCTGATCGCCTTTGATTGTGACAAGTATAATTCGGAGCTTGAGGCAGCGCGCGCCGAGCAGGAATTCAACAAGCTCGCCCTCGATAACAGCATCGAACTCGACAAGCGCCGCGCCATTGGCAAGTTTGAGGTGGCGCAGAACAAGACGAAATTTGACAAGGCCAAGGCACAGGCCGAGACACTGGCGACCCGCGTGCGGGAATGCACGATTGCCGCGCCATTTGACGGCCGCATTGCCGAAATGAAGGCGCGGGCGTTTGAAACGTCAACGCCCAACCAGCCTTTGATGCGGCTCATCAACACGGATGCCCTGGAAATTGAACTGATCGTGCCGTCGCTCTGGCTGCGGTGGATTCAGCCAGGTTTTCAATTCCGTGTTAAGATTGATGAAACTGAAACCGAGCATACTGCTTCGGTGCAGCGCATGGCAGCGACAGTGGATTCGGTAAGCCAGACAGTGAAGATCATGGCGGTCTTTGCTCAGGATTCCCGGGTGATACTGCCGGGCATGAGCCTCACAGCGGAATTAAATCAGCCCGCACCCTGAGGTATTGTCTTGAGCAAGCGTTTGGAAACCCAGCCGGCTGTTGAGGCCGATGCCGGTGGTGTGTCGACGCCGCGCAAAGCGATTTCCGGTCATGTCAATGCCGTTCAGAAACCTGCCGCAGTGCAGGATGATGCCGTTATGGCGCTGCGCCAATTGTTGCGCATCGAAGCAGAAATTCGCGCCTGCCGCAGCCTCGATGAATTGCACGTTCTGCTCGTCAATGAACTGCGCAAAATGATGGGTGCACGGCAAGCCTACGCGATTGATCTGGGCACATCACAGCCGCGCATCACGAAAATCTCTGGAACAGGCACAGTTGATCGCCACGCGCCGATGGTACGCTGGCTGGAAAAGGAACTGCTGTCACGCAGGCCCGAAACCGGATGGGCCAAGCCCGCCTCACTGGTTTTGCGGTGCGGAACGGAGGCGCAGGATGAAGATGCGCGGGCATTCCCTTTCCCCCATGGGCATTGGTTGCCGCTGGCAGGCCGCAAACGGGTTGAAAGTGGCGTGCTGGTTGTTGCAGAGCAGCCATTCGCCGAAGGACCTGCAACGATTGGTGATCGTATTGCGTCGACTGCCGCTCACGCTGCCCTTGTGCTGGCGCATCAGACGCCACGGCGCATCCGCACCCCACGTGTCAAATATCTGATGGCCGGTGCCACGATGATTGTTGCGGCTGCCATGATCTGGCCAGTGCCGATGACAGCGCTGGCCCCCATGGAGGTCGTGCCGCAAAATGCCTTTGTCATCGCCGCACCGATTGATGGCGTGATTGAGGATATTGCCGTTGCCCCCAACGCAATGGTGAAAGCAGGGGATGTGCTGCTGCGTTATGTAGACACAGTGCCACGCAACCAGCTGCAACTGGCTGAGCGCGAAGTCAGTGTTGCCGAAGCAAAGCTGCGCCAGTTGCAGCAGATGATTTTTGTTGATGAGCGCGCCAAGCGCGATCTGGCACAAGCGCGTGCCGAACTGACGCTGAAAATTGCCGAGCGCGATTTTGCCCGCGATACCTTTGAAAAAGCGCAAATTCGCGCGCCGCGTGATGGCGTTGCCATTTATGCAGACCGCAAGGACTGGGTCGGGCGGCCTGTCACGACCGGGCAGCGTATTCTTGAAATTGCCGATGTCGACAAGGTCGAGGTGCGGGCCCATTTGCCGGTGGCGGAAATTCTCGATTTGAAGCCCGGCGCACGGGCGCGGATTTTCCTCGACGGCAACCCACTCAAACCTGTCGATGCCACAATTTTATCCACGAGCCATCAAGCCCGTGTGGTTGAAGGGCAGGGGCTGGTCTATCGCATTCAGGCGCAATTCAATCCCGGACAGTCCATGCCGCGTCCCGGCGTGCGCGGCACGGCGCAACTTTTCAGTGACACGGTGCCTCTGGCTTATTATTTATTCCGCCGCCCGATGACATGGGTGCGCCAGAAAGCCGGGCTATGAGCGATCTTGCCGAACGCTTGGCCGCAACCATTGTGCCGGGCTTGCGCGAGGATCTGCGTCTGCAAAAAGGTGCAGATGACTCCGGGGATGGGCAGTTTCTGATTTATGACCCGATGGCGCATCGCTATCATGCGGTCGATGCGCAAGCGTTTGCGATGCTGCATTATTGGCGCGGCCCGCTGCGGTTGGATGCGCTTGCGGCGCATCTTGCCGAAAAAACCGGCACAGACATCGCTACGGAAGATTTATTCGAGCTCGTGACAACACTGGACCAATCCGGCCTCCTGTTGGAACCCATGCAGGGCTGGAAAAGCGTTTATGCCAACGCGCAGAAGCAGCGCAAAGGGGCTGCCTCGTGGCTGTTGCATAATTACCTGTTTATTCGCGTGCCGCTTGTGCGTCCCGATGCCTTTTTACAGCGTACATTGCCGATTGCACGGCGGCTGGCCTCGCCTCTGGTGCTTGCAGCCATTGCATTGGCGGGTCTTGCCGGCCTTTACATGGTTTCGCGCCAGTGGGATGCGTTTTCTCATACTTTCCTGCATTTTTTCTCGGTTGAAGGCGCGGTCGGGTATTTGGCTGCGCTGGCATTTGTCAAAGTGTTCCATGAACTGGGCCATGCCTACACGGCACGTCATTTCGGATGCCGTGTGCCGACGATGGGACTTGCCTTCATGGTGCTCGCGCCCGTGCTTTACACCGATGTAACGGATGCGTGGCGCCTGCAATCGCGCTGCCAAAAATTATGGATCAGTGCAGCGGGGATGATGGTTGAATTTGCCATTGCCGCGATGGCGACGCTGCTGTGGGCTTTTTTACCAGAAGGCTTTTTTAAAAGCGCCAGTTTCTTTGTTGCTACCGTTAGCTGGGTCATGAGCCTTGTCATCAATCTCAGCCCGCTGATGCGGTTTGATGGCTATTATCTTTTGTCTGACTATTGGCGGATTCCCAATTTGCAGGCACGCGCATTCGGCGTGATGCGCTGGTGGCTGCGTGAAGTGCTGTTTGGTCTTGGTGCGGAATGCCCGGAGGATTGGCCAAGGCAGCGACGCATCGCTGTTCTGATTTATGCATTCGCCGTGTGTCTGTACCGGCTCATGCTGTTTATCGGCATCGCTGTGCTTGTTTATTACATGACCTTCAAGCTGCTGGGCATCCTGCTTTTTGTGGTCGAAATTCTCTGGTTCGTGCTGCGCCCGATCTTTGGCGAGATGCGGGTGTGGTGGATGATGCGGAGCAAAATTCTGCAACGCAAGCGCTACCGTTTCTCACTTGCGGCCACGGTTGCAGCCGGCGCGCTCGTTGCAGTGCCATGGCCGCATCGCGTTGAAGTGCCGGCGGTGCTTGAGCCTGTCGCCGTGCAGCGCATTGCCATGCCATTCGGTGCGCAAATTGTGCAGATCAATGTCCGCTCTGGTGACCGTGTTGCTCCTGGGGATATTTTGTTCCGGTTCGATGCACCAAAAATAAATGCGGATATTGCGAGCACGCAAACGCGGCTTGACGTGACGCGGCTGCGTTATGCGCGGCGGGGGGCTGACCAAACGGATCGCGATGCCACCATGGTGATCGAGCAGGATCTCGCCAAGCTGCAGGAAAAAATGGCGGGCCTCAATCGGCTGCAAGAAGAATTGATTGTGCGTGCCCATGTGCATGGTGTTGTGCGCGATGTTGCACCTGATCTGCATGGGCAACGTTGGCTGCAACGTGGGGATGAACTCGCTGTCATTGTTGCCGAAGCGGGCCATCAGGTCCGCGGCTATGTTTCGGAATCGCTGCTGCCTGCCGTGCAGACCGGCGCGCTGGGAACATTTGTGGCCGATGAACCATTGATGGCAAAATTACCTGTGCGGCTGGCGTCAATCAGCGCTGGCGGGGTCGCAGCGATTGAGCTTGCACCGCTGACATCCACCCATGGCGGCACCATTGCGGTCAATGAGGACAAGGAAAAAGGGGCCCTTCCTGTCGAAGCACAGTATCAGGCTGTCATGTCTGTGGCTGGCCAACAGCCGGTTGCAATGCCAGTGATGCGGGGCATTGTTCTGGTCGATGCCGATCCGCAAAGTTTGCTGGTGCGTTTTTTCAATCGCACACTGGCGGTTCTCATCCGTGAATCAGGATTTTAGCGCCACTGACTTCGGGCATTAACACTGGTTAACAAATCACTAATTGTAAAGCCTGCAATATGCCGGTTTTTGATACCAAAACTGTGCCTTGTCACATGAAAGATGATTTGCAGGCGTTTTGAAGCCTGCCAAGTGATTCATTTCGCGACGGTTTGGGCCGGTACAGCCACAATTTATTAATCATACTCGGCAATGGTTTAGAGCAGGTGTGCGCGCATGCCTGTGCTTATTTGGGGTATTGCTGATGTTTCGTGGTCGCCGTGGCAAAAATTCGTCTGCAGGTCGTGTTGACGGAGGTGATTCCGCTAATAGCGGCGTCAATGGTGCAACCATAGAATCAGCGGCAAAGGCAAACGTCAAAAAGCCCGCCAAGCCTAAAATGCCGCGCATCCGTATGCTTGAGCCGCGCATGGTTTTTGATGCAGCGGCCGAAGCCACAGCGCAAATGGCCTTGGTGCCGGATGGGGTGGCCGCGCAGGATCGCGACATTCAATCGCCGCTGGCGCCGCTTTGGAACCAGCTGACTTTGGCGCTCAATGAAACGCAGGCAGCCGATGCCTCGCCGGAACAATTCCCCGTTACGCATGATCCTGTTCTGCTGGATGATGCAGCCGGAATTAATGGCGCTTTTTCCGAAGTGCCCGCCACCAATGAAATTGTCTTCATCACTGACGATATTGAGGGCTGGCAGGATTTGCTTGCCGATTTGAATGTCACCGCACGTGTTGTCGTTCTAGACTCCACGCGTGATGGCGTTGAGCAGATGGCTGCGGCCTTGTCTGGCGAGAGCGATATTTCTGCCATTCATATCATCAGTCACGGCCAGTCAGGCAATTTGCATCTGGGCCGCGCCGAGCTGACGCAAGAGACGATGCAGGGGCAATACGCCGACGAGTTTGCTGCGATTCGTGACCGCCTGTCGGCTGACGCCGATATTCTGCTGTATGGGTGTGATGTTGGCGATGGCGCATCTGGGCGGGATTTTGTCGCCGCTCTTTCACAAATTACGCGCGCGGACATAGCGGCATCCAACGATTTGACCGGCTCGGCCACATATGGCGGTGATTGGATTCTCGAAGAGTCGATTGGCGTTATAGACTCGCGCAGTCTTTCTGCTGACGCGTGGACTGGTACTCTGGTTGCGCAAACCATTAACCCAACAGGCGGCGATGCGACTGACGGGTCCGACGGATTGCGTGTGTTTATCACGAATGACGGGCAATTCCAGGTTCTCTACCGCAATTTGTATCAGGCGTATGCCTCAGGGACCGTTGATTCCAACGTTAACCTGTTCAACGGCATGTATATGCGCGTGGGCACCCAGGTTGTCGGGCCGGACATGGGAGCGGAAAGTATAACCGGGCGCGTTGCTTGGACGTCAGGTGGTGCGCAGACCCAAACAGGGTCTGGCACGGCGTCAGATCCTTGGATCGTGACGACGACTATGTTCTATGACGCGAATACCAATACGGCCTATGATGCCAGCACAGATATTCAGGCGATTGTAACCACCACTTACGTAGCAGGACGCAGCTATTTCACGCAGTCAGTTACGATAAATGCACCTGCAACAAATACCGCCGAAATCAAATGGTATCAGGCACAGGATGGATTTCCTGGCGGGCAGGATAATGGCGTCACGGCCAGCACAGACGTCGGTGGCAATATCAGCGCGATTGGTGCGGTTGGCACCGGAACTGATGGTAATATATACCGTACCTTTATCGCTGAAGATCAAGGCGGGCTGGAATTCAGCCGTTATTTTTCTGGTACTTATAATTCAGCCAATCTGTACAACTCTGGTATCGGTGGTGTGACGGGTGATATTGTTAATACGACAACGGCAACCTCGATTGATATTGGCCTTGGTGCGCAATGGAATCTTGGTGTTGTCACGGGTTCGACAACGTTCAGCTATCATATTGCCTTTTCTGCTGACTCGATTATTGATCTTGATAGCAACGACTCGACGCAAACGGGTACGGGATACACCGGCGAATATATCCCCGGCGGCAGTGCAGTTGGGGTTGTGGATGCAGATTCAAAAATAATCAATGTTGTGGGCGATGTGACACAGACAGCCGTTGCCATCGCAAATGCAAGCGCTGGCGATATATTGACGATAGCGGGTATTTTACCAACAGGCATAACAGTATCGGGCGCAGGAACCTCATCCCTGATCTTGTCAGGCGTGGCGACGGAGGCGGATTATCAAATCGCGCTTGGAATGGTGCGTTTTTCAACCACCTCCAGTGATTTTTTCACACGCGTTATTAATTTCCAAAGCACAAACCAGATTGGCGTTGCAAGCAACGTTGCACAAGCTTCCATTGCGATTGACCCTCCGCCGATCCTTGATCTCAATTCCACGCCATCTGCGGTTGCTGGTGCGCCTTCAAACAGCACAAGCAATTTGGTTGTCAATGGTGGTTTTGGTACGGCAGCGTCTGCAACACCGCCATCGCCATGGATCGAGGGAAATGCTGTTGCCACAAATGCCGTTGTTCTGAATGGCAGTGATGGGCGCTATGACTGGGTGCAGACACCTGGAGCGACAACGACATTGACGCAGGCGATCACTGTTCCTGCACCAACGTCGCTCGTGACAAGCGCTACGAGCAGCAGCATGATTGAGACAACAACGAGCGATCAGATATCCAGCATCGCTTTTGGGCTGGCGTGGCAGAATGATGATATTACTGGTGCCAACAATAATATTTTGCGTGTTAGCTATAATGGTATAACCTATGCCGAGTTCACGACATTTGCTGCTGGCACGCAAAATGCTGCTGGACTGAATGGAACATGGGTTTATTTCAATGGCTCTTCGGGCCCCGCAACAACGGCATCTGTGACCAATGAAGTCACAGGCGCATTAACGACCGTTACCATTGCATTACCCACTGGAATTACGTCATCAGGCAATCTCGTATTTTCGTATCTGAATGGCCCATCCGGTGCTGGAATTGACGATATTGCGATTGATAATGTGGTGGTGACCAGTACGCGAACCACGACAACATCCACGACGGTCGCTGACACGGCAGATAACAATTGGGCCGCAACATTCACGCAAAATGGTACAGCTGTAGCCATTGCTGATATTGATTCATCAATTTACGATCACAACGACGCTCATGTCACCTCAGGTGTGATTACGCTGACCAATCCGCAAAGTGGTGACCGCTTGCTGGTTGGTGGATCCGCAGCAGCTTCGGGAACCATAAACGGTATCAGCTATACCAATACAGGTACGGTTGTGACGCTGACCGGATTGGCCACAAAAGCTGACTATGCTGATACGATTGAAGCTATCACTTTCGAGCATACCACTGGCGCAGCAATGACCGGTGTTGTGCGCGATATCGCCGTTCAAATCAGCGATAATGGTAATTTATCGAATATTGCGCACGCGTATATCACGGTGCTTGATCCTGCTCCTGTTCTTGATCTGGACGGCAGCAGTGCAGGAATTCATTTCACAACGAGCTATACGGAAAACGGTTCTGGTGTTTCCATCGCTGATACGGATGCGATCCTTACTGATACAAATGATGCGAATATGGAGTCTGCCACGGTCACGCTGGCTAATCAGCAAACAGGTGACCGGTTGTTGGTGAATGGCTCTGCTGCTGCGTCTGGCACTCTGGTTTCTGGTATTGCCTGGACCCGTACGGACACAGTTGTCACACTCACCGGCAGCTTCACCACCACACAATATCTGGCCGCGCTGCAACTTGTGCAGTTTGCAAACACGACGGATTCGCCGTCTACAACAGCGCGCACAATCAATGTTGTTGTGAATGATGGCACGAGTAATTCTGTAACCGCTGTGACGACCGTCACCGTCACCCCCGTCAATGATGCGCCAGCAGGCACCAATGCGACCCTGACCACCGCCGAGGATACAGCCTACACCTTTGCGGCGGCGACCTTCGGCTTTACCGATCCCAACGACAGCCCGGCCCATGCGCTGCAAAGCGTGATCATCACCA
>JBOFCU010000319.1:0-28810 GCA_051646285.1 Beijerinckiaceae bacterium | reverse complement strand
GGATTCGCTTCACGCCCGGTTTGTCGCAAACGCTTTTGTTGCGCTCGGTTCTTACTTTCTTGACGGCATTCCGAAGACCTATGTGAAAGCCAATCCACCGCGCGCGCGCGAAATGTTCCATTATGCTGCCACTCAGTTTGGCGATGCGGATGCACAATATAATCTGGCCCGCATGTATATGGATGGCGTTGGCAGTGCCAAGGATGCCAAGCAGGCCGCCCGCTGGCTCAACCTTGCCGCAGATAAAAATCATCCCGCAGCGCAGGCCATGCTTGGCAATTTGTTGATCAATGGTCAGGGCGGCGTGCCGCGTCAGGCTGCACGCGGACTGGTTTTGCTCGAGCGGGCGCGCGAGTCGGCTGATCCGGTCAAGGATGCGTGGATTACGGAAATGTATGGCAGTGCCTTCGCCTCGACGACGGCGCAGGAGCAGGATGCCGCGCGCATTTATATCGAGCGCCGCCTGAAGACCAAGAATTGAAGAAAGCCGGGAATTAAATTCACCTGGTGTCAGGCCGGATGCCCATGCACCGCATGGCCACGGCGCAATCCCTCATAATAGTCATGGAATTGCACGCCGTAGGGGGCGCGCGCCAGCGCATGCAACATCGCTTCCTCCGCGTTACTGTTTTCGGCAAGCGCCGTGCGCATGGCGTTGTGCGCTTCAAGAAAATTGCGAAAATCAGGATGGCGCGCCACTGTTTCATCGCCCAGCAGGGCAAAAATGCCCATTGCGTTTTCACGCCCGCGCAACTGAATGGCATCCAGCGGCACATAGGCAAAATCTGGCACGGCCTGCACAATGGCATCGGCAACCACGATCGCAACGCCATAGGTTTTTGACAGGGGTTCCAGCCTTGCAGCACTGTTCACAGTGTCGCCGACGATGGAATAATCAAAGCGCACTGTGGAGCCGAGATTGCCGACACAGGCTGTGCCGGTGTGAATGCCAATACCAATGCGCAAAGGTTCCTTGATGTCATCAATGCGTAGCGCAGCATCAATCTGTGGGATCATCGCCACCATGTCGAGCGCGGCCCTCAATGCGTTGCGTACGTGATCCGCATCATCCAGCGGCGCATTCCAGAACGCCATCATGCCGTCGCCAATATATTTGTCGATCGTGCCGTTGCGTTTCATCACCGCTTCCGTGAGAGGCGTATGCACAGCGTTGAGAAACTGTACTACCTGTTCAGCCGGCAACTTTTCTGCCCGCGCGGTGAAATTGCGAATGTCCGTGAACAGCACGGTCACATCGCGATTTTCACCACCCAGTTTCAGGCGGGACGGGTCCGCCGCAAGCGTTTCGACAACAGCCGGTGAAACATAGCGCCCAAACGCATCGCGTATGCGCGCACGATCCCGCTCCGTGCGCCGGTAGGCAAGGATGGTTGCAGCACCAAATCCGGCCAGCAGCGAAAGCGATGGCAGAACTGGATCGAACAAAAGGCCAGCGCGTGCAAAGGAAAACCAGCTTGTCAGACCGATGGCTGCCGTCAGCAGTGTGGCCACCAGCGCGCCAGACGCTGCGGTCAAAGTCAGCACCAAAACCGCAGCGGCCAATCCGGCGGCAAGAATGATAAACGCCTCAAGCCCGCGGGCATAATCAGGCCGCACCAGCCGTGCGCCACTGAGGATATGTTCCGCCATCTCTGCATGGACATCCACGCCCGGCAGCGCCGCATCCAGCGGTGTGGCGCGAATATCCATGCCGGCTGCACTCGAGCCAACAAACACGATCGCGCCGCGCAGCTCGTCATCGTGATCATTGCCGGCCAGTATTCGCCAGGCTGGCACCCGCCGCTGCGGCTGCGTGCCTGCATAATAAACCCGCAAGGCACCATCACTTTCGGTCGCAATTTCGAGCGCGCCGACTTTAATGGAGATCAGCCCGGTCTTGGCCCCGAACGCTGTTTCTCCGCTCGCATTGGATGATTTCACGACAAAGGTTGAAGCGCGCTGGGCAATCCGCAGCGCTTCCAGTGCGAGCCCCGGCACCGGTGCGCCGCCAATGATCATCAGCGTCGGCACACGGCGCACAACCAGATCGCGGTCAGGAAAAAAATTCAGCGCAGCAAGGCCCGCCGCCGCATCTGAAAATGCTGGCAGTGGCAGAACAGCCCCGGACATGCGCGGCAGAAAATCATGCGGCGGATCGCCAGCAAAGGCAAAACCATGTTTGGCCGGGGATTTCTGGGTGCTGCTGTTGGTTCCTGCCAATGCGATAACGACCGCCTCACCCGCAATGGATTGCGCGAAGATTGCGTCATTGGTGCTGACCGTTTTGCGTGCAATGGCTTCGAGCGCATCTTTTTCAGGCGAAGGCGGTAATCGTGCTGCTAACTGTTCCGGCGCGTAACGGTCAGGCTCGGCCATAAGAATATCAAAGGCGATGGCGGCGGCACCGGCTTCCTGCAAACGATTGGTGAGGTGTGCCAGCACAGGGCGCGGCCAGGGCCATTGCCCGTGGCGCTTCAGCGATTCATCGTCAATATCGATGACCCTCACGGGTAAATCCGGGCGATATGGCCGTGGTTTGGCCCTTAGGTAGGTGTCAAAGACCAGATCGCGAAAGGCCGCGACTGGTGTGGCATTGCGAAGCGCCACAAGCGCCAGCAGCAGCGCGGGCACCATTGCCGCGATGATCAGGCCATAGCGCAGGCGGGGCGACATGAGGCGCGAGCGCTGCGTGTGCTGGCGCACGGACTGCGCCGGAAAAATCGCCATGGTCTTCAGTTGGTTTTACGAAGTGCGTGCACCGTTGAACGGGCGGTTCCACCCGTCAAGCCGCACCGCAGGCACGATGTCAAAGGGTTTGACATGAACAGGGCGCAGAACGAGGCGAGGGCCATGGCAAAAATCATGAGGAGCACGGCACATTGGTGCGCTTTATCCGCTGCAGTGGCCGGGGTGGCGCTGTCTTTTCCAGGTATCGCTCAGGCGCAGGCTGTGATTGGCGATGCTGCCCGCGTTGTGAATGATGTGACCGGAGCGATTGGCAGCCGCCGTGTCGCGCTCTCGACCGGCTCCGCCGTGCATCAGAATGAAACCATCAGCACCGGGGCCTCTGCGTCAGCGCAGTTGCGGTTTCTCGACGACACAAATCTGGATGTGCAGCCCGGCTCGCATGTCAAACTCGACCGCTATGTTTACAACCGCGATGGCAGCGCGCGCGGCGCAGTCGTTTCAATGACGCGGGGCGCCTTTCGTTTTGCAACAGGGCAATCTGATCCAAGGGCTTTCAAATTGCAGACGCCGCAGGCCATCATCGGCATCCGCGGCACCGTGCTGGACATCGATATCGAACGCGGTGTGACGCATGTGACATTGCGGCAGGGTGGAATTGATGTTTGCCCCCGTTCCAGCCGTCGCAATTGTGCCGTGCTGACGCAGCCTGGCCAATCCGTGAGCGTCACGAGCACACGCGTGATCGACGATGACCAGATACCAGGTGCGATTCCGCCAAGCGGGCCGGGACCATTACCGCCAGACATTTTCATTCCGGGGGGCGGCGGCCCATTTTTTGGCATACCGCCAGGCCGGTTCAATCCGGGCGGACGGCCGCATTTTCCATCAGGAGGCGGGAGAGGATTTGGCGGTGGTAAGGGCGGGCGTGGCTGATACGCAAAAGAGCTTGATCATCCGGCATGTCCTCATGGATTGAAGCGCCGGATGGGCTGTTGAATTCATTGTTATCTCGTCACATGATCTTCAGTATCCGCAGAATCAATCCTGTGCGGACGTGAGCCGGGCTGGACGTGTGGCAAACTTGAAAAATATAATCGGTAGAGAAATGACTGTTCCCAAGTCATTCGCGCGATATCGCCTCCCAATGCGGGCATCAATTCTGACCATCGTCTTATGCGGTGTGGTCCATCCAGCTCATGCTCAGGCTGTGATTGGTGATGCGTCGCGGGCCGTCAATGCTGTCACCGGCGCAATAGGCGCACGCCGCGCCGCGATTGTCACCGGCTCGAATGTTCATCAGAACGAGACTGTGTCTACGGGGCCAGCGGCGGAAGCAGACTTGCTCTTTCTTGACAAGACAGCCCTGCATGTTGCGTCAGCGTCCAGCGTTAAACTCGACCGCTATGTTTATAACAGCGATGGCAGCGCTCGTGGCGCAGTCATGTCCATGGCGCGCGGTGCTTTTCGTTTTACCACAGGTCAATCCAGCCCAGCGGCCTTCCGCCTGCAAACGCCCCACGCACTGATCGGGATCCGCGGCACAGTGCTTGAGATTGATGTGGGACGCGGCGTAACCCAGGTCACGCTCACACAGGGAGCGGCGGATATTTGCCTGCGCTCCAATCCGCGCAGCTGTGCAACCCTTGATCGTCCGGGCCAGGCAGTGCGGGTATCCAACACAAGCCTGAATGGCGATGGTGTTCGCGATAATCCGGCCCGAACCCAGCCAACGCAGCGCGCTTCTGCTGGGTCGGATACAGCGCTGGTCGCGCAGATGGTCAGTCAGCATCGTGCCGCCAACGGTTTCAGTGCTGTGCAGCTTGACTCGCGGCTCGTGCGCCTCGCCCAGTCTCAGGCCGATGCGATGGCGCAGCGCACGAGCATGTCGCATGATGTGTCAGGGGATTTTGACGCCCGGATGAGCGGTGCCGGCGTGCGTGGCTGGTCGGCGGAAAATATCGCAGCGGGATATAACAGCGTCATTGAAGTGTTTTCAAATTGGCAGGTCTCGGACAAGCATAACGCCAATATGCTGCACCCTCATATGCGCAAAATCGGTTTGGCGCGCAGCGTCGGAAGTGACGGGCGCGTCTATTGGGCTATGGTTCTTGCGAGCAAGTAAAGTTGGCAACACGGATCGGTGCGTGACGTGCTCAAGGCTACTTTGGTGGACTACGCCTACTGAATGACGGCCATCACCGGCACATGATCGGAGGGCTTTTCCCAGCTGCGCAGATGTTTTTCGATACGGGCGCCTGTAAAACGGTCAGCGGCTTGTGCTGACATCAGAATATGGTCGATCCGGATGCCATTGTTTTTTTGCCACGCGCCGGCCTGATAATCCCAGAACGTGTAAAGATCATTGGCGTCCGTAGCGGCACGCACCGCCTCCGTGAATCCAAGCGCAATGAGGCTGCGGAAGGCCGCGCGGGATTGCGGCAGATACAAAGCATCCTGCACCCACAGTTCAGGCTGGCGCGCATCACGGGCGTCAGGAATGACATTATAGTCGCCGCACAGGAAAAGCGGCTCCTCAAGCGCCAGCAATTGGGCGGCATGGGCACGCAGGCGGCTCATCCATGCCAGCTTGTAGTCATATTTCTCGGTGCCAACAGGGTTGCCGTTGGGCAGATAAATGGAGGCCACACGTACCACGCCGCCATCGGGATGGGTGATGACGGCTTCTATATAGCGGGCCTGCTCATCCCCCGCATCACCGGGCAATCCGCGCCGGACATCCTCCATGCGATGACGCGAGATGAGGGCAACACCATTGAATGTTTTCTGGCCATGCGTCTCGACCTGATAACCCAACGCTTCGATCTCAAGGCGTGGAAAAGCATCATCGACGCATTTGATTTCCTGAAGGCAGACCACATCCGGCTGCGCCTCGGTCAGCCAGTTCACGAGATGATCAATACGCTGACGCACTGAATTGATGTTCCAGGTTGCGATGCGCATGAGCCTCTCCGGGAGTGATAAATACTGGTATGGCGGCTGACGCCGGAGGATGCAATATGTAGCCTGTATTAAGCAATCGATTACCCTGCTGGGCAGTGCATCCTTAACCTTGAGGACACCCTCTGGCTGCAAATCAGCAATGAAACGGCAGCAATCCGCACATCGCTAAAATTTGAAAGGTTCGGACAGGAACTGTTTAGATGTCACAAGCCTAGAAGTATTCAGGAAGCGGCCATAACTGGTCGCGATGTGAGGCTAGAATGGCTAAGAAAATTAAGCAGGTCAAAGGGACCGCAACATCTGACACGCTGGTTGCAATTGCTGGCGCTGGAACGGTTTACGGTTATGATGGTGACGATCATCTGCAAGGTGCAATGGATGCAGCCAACGTGCTCAATGGCGGCAACGGCAACGACATTCTCGTCGGCGGCACACTCAACGACAAATTGTACGGCGGCGAAGGCAATGATGAAATCTATGCTGGCGCTGGCGATGACTATATTTCAACTGGCGCAGGCAACGATTATATCGTGGCAGGCCAGGGCAACGACCGCGTGATCGGCGGCACCGGCTTCGATGTTCTCGACTATGCTGACGAGGGTGGCGCGAACGGCATCGCCGTGAACCTCGCCAAACAACAGGTCATTGATACCTATGGCACGGTTGATACCGTGAGCGGAATTGAGCGCATTGTTGGCACCGAATTGGCAGACAGTTTTATCGGCAACGGGGCTGCCAATACATTCGAAGGCGGCGCGGGCGATGACACCTTGGATGGCGCAGGCGGTGCGGACACGCTGAATGGCGGCTTTGGCAATGATTTCCTGTTCGGTGGCACAGGCAATGACATTCTCACAGGTGGGCGCGGCGATGATGCCATCGACGGCGGCAAAGGCTCGGACAAGGCCGACTATTCAGCCGACGGTGGCTGGCACGGCATTGCCGTAAACATGCAGACAGGCGTCGTTGAGGATACCTGGGGTTCATACGACACGCTCTCAAAAATCGAGATCGTTCGTGGGTCGCAGTTCAGCGATTGGTTCAATGGTTCGGACAAGGTGGATATTTTCGACGGCGCTGCTGGCGATGATGTCATGAACACCAATGCCGGGGATGATGAACTGTACGGGGCCGACGGCAGCGACACGCTGGATGGCGGCGCAGGCACCGATTTCCTCGAAGGCGGCAAGGACAATGATGTCATGACCGGCGGCGGCGATGAACGCGATGTATTCTCGTTCTATCTCGGCGACGGTGCGGACGTAATCGTTGACTTTGGCGTCAATGATGCGGTCCGGCTGTATAATTCTGTCTATGCGACGGCCGATGAAGCGCTCGCCCAGGTGCAATATGCGGTGCTCGATGATGGCCGCGATGGCATGATGCTCAATACCGGCGATGGCACCGTATTCTTCAGCGGCGTTTACGCGCTGACAGCCAGCCAGTTTGAGTTGTTCGCAATCTGATTGCAGATCACAGGGTAAAACAGCATGGCCCGGGCGTAAGCAGCGTCCGGGCTTTTTGCTGTGGGCTTGTCGTATCGGGCTGTGAGGGGTAGTGAAAACATCAGAAAAGGGCTTGCTGGCCCGCCATTGACGATACGGACGACAAACGATGATTGCTGCGCGCATTGCTGACCCCAAACAGTTTATCAAAGGCGCCACGGGGGATTGGGAAATCATCGTCGGCATGGAAATCCATGCGCAGGTGAATTCCAACGCCAAGCTGTTCTCCGGTGCGGCCACCGCATTTGGCGGCAATCCCAATGACCATGTATCATTGGTGGACGCGGCGATGCCCGGCATGCTGCCGGTGATCAATGAAGAATGCGTCAAACAGGCCATCCGCACCGGGCTTGGCCTCAATGCGCAGATCAATCTGAAATCTGTGTTCGACCGGAAGAACTATTTTTATCCCGATCTGCCACAGGGCTATCAAATCAGCCAGTTCAAGAGCCCGATTGTTGGCGAGGGTGAGGTGACGGTCGATGTCACAGCATCCGAGCAGATCAAGGTCGGCATCGAGCGTCTGCATCTTGAGCAGGACGCAGGCAAATCCCAGCACGACCAGCACCCGACGATGAGCTTTGTCGATCTCAACCGCTCTGGCGTGGCACTGATGGAAATTGTCTCGCGCCCCGATATTCGCTCGCCGGAAGAGGCGCGCGCCTATGTCACAAAGCTGCGCTCGATCCTGCGTTATCTGGGTACCTGTGATGGCGACATGGAAAAGGGCAACCTGCGCGCTGACGTGAATGTGTCCGTGCGCAAACCCGGCGGTCCTCTGGGCACGCGCTGCGAAATCAAGAATGTGAACTCCATCCGCTTCATTGGTCAGGCTGTGGAAACTGAAGCGCGCCGCCAGATTGGTATCATTGAAGACGGCGGCACGATTGATCAGGAAACGCGGCTGTTTGATCCCGTGAAGGGCGAGACCCGTTCCATGCGCTCGAAGGAAGAGGCGCATGACTACCGGTATTTTCCCGATCCGGATCTGCTGCCACTGGAGTTTGATCAGGCTTATGTCGATGCCTTGCGTGTTGGTTTGCCGGAACTGCCAGACGAGAAGCGTGCGCGCTTTATCGCCGATTACGGACTGACGCCTTATGATGCTGGCGTTCTGGTGGTTGAACGCGAGAGCGCGGACTTCTTTGAGCAGGTTGCCAAAGGCCGTGATGGAAAAGCGGCTGCAAATTGGGTCATCAATGAATTGTTTGGCCGCCTGAACAAGGAAGGCAAGGATATTGAAGCCTCGCCGGTGAAGGCCGGCCAGCTTGGCGCGATTGTCGATCTCATCACCGAAGGCACGATTTCCGGCAAGATCGCCAAGGATGTGTTCGAGATTGTCTGGAATGAAGGCGGCGACCCGCGCGCACTGGTTGAATCACGCGGTATGAAGCAGGTGACAGACACCAGCGCCATCGAACGCGTGGTGGACGAAGTGATCGCAGCCAACCCGCAAAAGGCGGCAGAAGCGATTGCAAAACCCACAATGGCGGGCTGGTTTGTTGGCCAGGTCATGAAAGCATCCGGCGGCAAGGCCAATCCGCAGGCTGTCAATGAGATATTGAAAAAGAAACTTGGCATCTGAGACGTAGGGATGGGCGGCCTTCACATTCGCATTGCTGGTGAGGATGATCTGGAGACGATCATTGCGCTCTATGCGGATGACATTCTCGGCAAGGCGCGAGAAGCTGCCGATGCCACAGCGCTCGCGCCTTATCGCGAAGGGCTGGCGCGCGTCATCACATCACCGGCGACGGACATTTATGTGGCTGAGCGCGATGGCGAAATCATCGGCACCTTTCAACTGACATTCACACCGGGCGTCGCGCAAAGGGGCGTGATCCGCGCGACGATTGAAGCGGTGCGCACCCGTGCCGACCTGCGCGGGCAGGGCATCGGCGCTCACATGATGCGATTTGTGATGGAGAAGGCGCGGGCAAACGGTGCGGGTTTTATCCAGCTCACCTCCAACAATGAGCGCACCGATGCCCATCGCTTTTATCTTCAGCTCGGCTTCAAACATTCCCATGCGGGCTTCAAATACGATTTGCGCGATCCCGTTTAAGGCCTCCTGCCGTCGCGCGCCGCCAAAATTTTGCGTAGAAATTGAAGTGAGAAATCCTCCTGTGCCTGGCCAGAAATGCGTCATCTGATTCGCACTGATTCGCAGTTTTTTTCTATTTTCAGGTCGGCACGCTCCATGAATCGGCCATAGAAACGGCACCGCAAACATGGGGCTTGACCAGTAGTTCGGCACGGTTTGATGGTGAAATCCAAGGTCACGACAGCAGTATTCGATAAAAAATTTAGACTTGGCAGTCTGTCTTGGATGGCCGTTGCAGCTGTGAGTGGAAATGTCGAAAAGCCTTTGTTTGCAGATATAACTTTCATTCACGAATAGATTTTGGGCGCGGCTGGCAGGCGAAAAGCGCAGTAAAAACAGCAGGTCTGATGGGCCTCTTTTCAACTCGTCAACCAAAATGTAAAGATTGTGATATTACTGAAGAGGGACATGCGGTTTAGAGCGAGAGACTCGCGATTTTCTCAATCACACTGTATGAACTGTTCGCGCCAACGAGGGAGGGCTCCATTCATGGCGAAAGCTGCTAAGAAGTCTGCGTCAAAGTCTGCCAAGTCTGCTGAAGCGAAAGCGAAAGCTGCGGCCAAGAAAGCTGCTGCTGCCGCGCGGAAAAAAGCCGCCGCTGAAAAGGCGAAGGCCAAGAAGGCTGCGGCCGCTGCCAAGAAAAAGGCACGGTCCGAGAAGCTGAAAGCGAAGAAGGCCGCAATGGCCGAGAAGAAGCGTATGGCCAAGGCCAAGGCTGCTGCCAAAAAGGCCGCTGCTGCCGCCAAGAAAAAGGCTGCAGGCGCCAAGAAGAAGGCGGCGGGCAAAAAGCCGGCGCCGAAAGCTGGTGCAAAGAAGGTTGGTCGTCCGGCGGGCAAGAAAGCCCCGAAGGCTGCTGCCAAGAAAGCTGCAAAGCCTGCCAAGAAAGCCGTGAAGGCCGGTGCCAAGCGCCGTGGCCGTCCGCGCAAGAACGCTGCTTAATTCGTTTATTGCCAAGCTATGGGCGCTGTCTGTCCCCTTCAAAGGGATAGCGGCGCCCTTTGCATTTCAAGGTACCGTTCATTGGCGAACCCGCGCCTGGATGGCCATAAAAAGAGCCGCCTGAGATCATCAGGCGGCTTTTTCATTGGTAAAGAAAGAAACGGCGCCGTTGTCAGACGCCTTGCGCTTTCAGGCGCGTGTTGCAGGCGGAAAAGAACTGCGGCCATTTCTGCCCGCCCGTTTTATTGGCGGCTTTGGCAGCCTTCCATTCGCCGCTACACCTGGTGCGGCGCTCCTTGAAGTCGCCACCGGCTTTGGCCTTGCCGCGTGCCGTGGCCTCTGGCGCGGCCGGTGTGGCGGGCTGGGCTGCCGGTTGTGCCGCAGCCGGGGCAGGGCGCCGCAGCGGATTGGTGACTGGCGCCGTGGCTTGCGCCAATGCGACAGTGCTGGACAGCGACAAAAGGCCTGCGATGGCCAATATACGTTTCATAACAACCTCCAGAAGTTCAATCCGCGCGATTCAGGCTTCAGGGATAACCTGCGCCTTCATCACGAATACGATACTGTTGCTGAACAGTTGGCAACTGCTCTCCAGATCAGAATGATGCGGCACGGGGCGGGAGGTTCCGCCGGGCAGAATTTTGGCTACAGTGACCGGCACGCAGCAAAAGGGAATATCATGTCAAATACAGGCAAACCTATCGAATTATACTATTGGCCAACCCCCAATGGCTGGAAGATTTCCATCATGCTGGAGGAATGCGGTCTGCCCTACGACCTCAAGCTCGTGAACATCGGCAAAGGTGAGCAGTTCAAGCCAGATTTTTTGGCGATTTCGCCCAACAACCGGATGCCTGCCATCATTGATCCCGACGGGCCGGATGGAAGGCCCATTTCCGTTTTCGAGTCCGGGGCAATTCTGCAATATCTTGGCCGCAAGACCGGAAAATTCTATCCGGCTGATGAGCGTGGCCGTGTCGAGGTTGATCAGTGGCTGTTCTGGCAGATGGGCGGGCTTGGACCCATGGCTGGGCAGACGCACCATTTCCGCGTCTACGCCCCTGAAAAGGTGCCTTATGCCATTGACCGCTATACCAATGAAGTGAACCGTCTTTACGGGGTCATGAACAAGCGGCTGGCCGACCGGGACTATCTTGCCGGTGACTACTCCATCGCGGACATGGCCTGCATTGGCTGGGCCCGTTTATGGGAGCGGCAGGGGCAGGACATCGCGCAATTTCCGCACCTCAAGCGCTGGCTCGACGCGGTGGAGGCCCGCCCGGCTGTGCAGCGTGGACTGGCTGTCGCTGCCGATAAGCGGGCCAATATCACAGATGACAAGGAAGCGCAGAAAGTCCTGTTCGGACAAAAGGCGCAATAATCGCTGCGGAGTTTAATCAGTGAGAACGGCAAGGGCAGTGCACAAGCGCTGCCCCTCGCTTGTTATGATCAGCTGCGTGCTGACCTGAGCCTGCGCATCGCTGTCGTCAGCCATTACGCGCACGATCCCGCCATCATGACAAAGCGTGGTCAGGCAGCGGCCAAAATCCGGCCGCATCAGACCGTCGGCAATGCCGCGCCCGGTGGCTTTCAGCACCGCCTCTTTTGCGGTCCAAAGCCGCAGGAACAGTGCCCGCGCGTCATTGTCACTGAGGGCATGAAACGCTGCGGCTTCATCGCAGGAAAAATGGTCAGCCGCGAGTTGCCGGACATGTAAGGCGGGGTCGTCCCCCTCAATATCGACGCCGACAGCCTGTGACGGGCTGAAGCCTGTCAGCAAGAAGCCATCACGATGAGACAATGATATGGACAATGCTGGCCATGGCGGCAGGAGGCAGGGCCGTCCACTGGGGCGGCGCTGCACGATGACCGGGCTGCCAGCATATCGCGACACAATATCCGTCGCAGCCGCGTCACGCGCGCCGCGCTGGTCTGCAATACCATCAACCAGAAAAGCGGCAGCGGTGCCAATTGTCAGCAAGGGCAGAAAAGGGGCAGACGAGGGATTGTCCATGCGCGGCTGGTTCAGGCTGCGACCGCAGGCGTTGCCGAAGAAACGGGCTGCGCTGGCGCACCGGCCCAGCGTGTATTGGCGGGAATGGTCTCCCCTTTCATGATCAGCGAAAGCGAGCCGAGCCGCGCATAATCACCAATATCGGTATCATACAACACCGTGGTGAAGGCTCCGATGCTGACTCCATCACCAATTTTCACCCTGCCGATTTTCATCAGACGGTCTTCATATAAATGGGTTTGCAGGCATGACATGGAATTCATCACGGCATAATTGCCAATCTCGCAGCAATCGAATTCAGTCAGATCAGTTGAGTCCATATACACGCCCTTGCCGATGCGCGTGCCGAAGAGGCGCAGAAACAGCGGCAGCCAAAAAGTGCCGCGCACATGCTCAAGCAGTACTTTGCCGCCCAACCCCCAATACAGCACCGCCACCGCCTCTGTTTTCATGGCCCACCAGGACCACATCGGCTGCATGCGCGGCTTGTAGGTGCCCATCAGTCCCCATTTGATGGCGCAGACAACCAGCACCATGATGACCGGCATGATCACCGAGCCTGCCATGAACACGCCCAATGCGCTCCAATAGTCCCCGGCAGCATAACGCGGCTCGATCATGTCAACGGTAAAAGAACCGAGTGAGATGAACAGTGCGGTTGGAAATGTTGTATGCAGCGCCTCGAACGCGGCGCGCGTGGATTTCATGCGCAGCGACGGGGTGTAGGTTGTATCCGCCCCATGGGTGCCAAATTGCTGGCGCACAGGAAACTTGATCGGCGGTGAGCCGAACCACGTCTCATTTTCACCCGTGATACCACTGGCCGGCGCTTTGGATTTGACGCCGATCAGCGTGCCGGCAGCCAGATTTGCGCCGGGTGCGATCACGGCATTGTTGCCGACAAAGACACGCTCGCCGATGGTGGTTTTTTCCAGCGTCATCCACCCGCGGTGAATATCCTCGTCCCCAAGTGAACATTCATCCGCCATGAAGCTGTGTCCGCCGATGGAGATGAGATCGAAACGCCCGCCAATGTTGGTGGAAATTTCCGCGCCTTTGCCGATCTGCGCGCCCATCAGCCGATACCAGCCGCGCATATAGACGGTGGCATAAAGCGACGAGAGCGTATCGAGCGACACTTCCGTCACCAGATTGACGATCCATTTACGGATATAGGTGCCGGAATAAATCGAATAGACCCCCGGTTGCAGACGGCGGGGCATGATAAGCCAGCGCAACGCAATCACGAAAGCCAGCGTAAAGACCACCAGCGCGATGCCCATCAGCCACGCGACAGGCAACAGCACATGATACCATTGCAGCCAGTCAGCGTTGTCGAGAAAAAGCGATTCAATTTTGTCGAAAACGAAAAACGCCGGGAAAATCGGCATCAGTCCAATAGATGATACCGCCAGCACAAGAAACGCGTACATCGCAAATTGCGCGGCCTTTGCTCCCTGAGAAATGGCTGGTGGAGCACGCAGCGTTGAAAGATCAATCACGCCCGTTTTGCGCGCCGGAGAACCATCCCAGATTTCGTTCTCGGCAACGCCTGTGTGGGGCGCTAATGCCGTCAGATCCTCGATCCGGGCATTGGCACCAATGACGCAGCCCTCCGGCACAATCGCCTGATTGCCGATGAAAACATGCGCGCCAATGGTCACGCGGCCAATGATCAGCCTGTCGCCTTCGACTTCTGCATTGGCGATGACGGCCTTGTGGCCGATCGCGGCCCAGGCGCCGATGTCCACAAGATCAGGCGCCCCGATTTCACAGTGGGAGATCATCGCCTCGGTGCCAACTTTCGCGCCGAGCGCCCGCAGGTAAAATCGCATCAACGGCGAATTGGCGAGGTAGGACGGGTGGCCCAGCGCATAAAGCCGCTGCATGAACCACCAGCGGAAAAAATAGGCGCCCCAGAGTGGGTAGACCCCCGGTTTTGTGCGGCCCATCACAATCCATTTCAGGCCGATGACCAGAAACAGCGAGCCGAATTTGATGCATCCATAAGCAAGCGACAGTACAAAGGCCATCCAGCCGAAGGTGTAATCCGTGCCCTGCAAAAAAATCATATAGGTGAGAAACACGCCGAGCCATTGTGCCGTGGAAATGGCGAGGATGAAGGGCAGCGCAAGCGATTGGGCGACACCGCACCAGAAGCGCCGTGCAAAGGGAGGCGGCGCAAACCGCAAATCTTCCTTCGCGCCGGACTGCGCGCCCATGCGGCCGTCAAGCAGCGCGCCGAGCTTGCGCAGCGTGCGGTGCTGATAGACCTCCTGCAATGTGATGCTGGCGAGGGCCGGGGTTTGCCGTACGGCTGAGATGAACCGCGCCGCGATCAGCGAATGGCCGCCAAGCTCGGTAAAAAAATCCGCATCGAACGGTAGCGACTGACCGGGGAAAATGGCCTGTGCCGCCTTCAGCAGTGCGGCCTCCGTTTCCGTTTGCGGCTCCTCCTGTGGTTCCAGCGCGCCGGACAAGTCGAGCGGCATGGCCACAAGGGCTTTGCGATCCACCTTGCCGGAAACAAGCTGGGGCAGTTGTTGATGCGTCTGCCACACATGCGGCACCATGTAGGGCGGCAATTTCGCGGCCAGCGCGCGTTTGGTCGCCTGCACATCAAGGGCTGAACCGGAAGGCACCACATGCGCGACAAGAATATCCCCCCCGGCACTGTCCTTATGCACAGCGATAGCGGCAGATTTGATCCCGGCCTCGGTGGCGATCAGCGATTCAATCTCGCCAAGCTCGATGCGGTAGCCGCGGATTTTGACCTGATCATCAATGCGGCCGTGAAACAGAATCCGGCCATCCTTGTCGATGCTGACCGCATCACCCGTGCGATATAAAATCGGGTCGCCAGCGGCTGCCGCACCAAAAGGATTATCGATGAACTTCGCCGCCGTCATTTCCGGCAAATTGATGTAGCCTTGCGCAACACCTGGGCCGCCGACAACAAGTTCGCCAGTTTCACCCTGTGCGACAGGATCAGAAGCTTCATTCAGCACATAGGCCGTGTAATTGGGAATGGGCACGCCAATGGTGATGGGCTCACCGGCCACACATTCGGCGAATGTCGCGACAACCGTTGTTTCGGTCGGGCCATAGGTGTTGACGATGCGCCGCCCCGGCTTTGACCACCGCTCCACGAGTGCGCCAGTCAGTGCTTCACCGCCAGTGATGATCAGCCGCACGCTTGGAATATCCCGGTCGAGCATGGTCAGCAGCGTTGGCACCAGATCAAGCACACTGATATTCTCGCGGTTCATCACATCCGGCAAATGGTCGGTGTCCTTCAGGACCGTATTGGGTGCGACCTTCAGGGTTGCGCCAACCAGATAGGGAATCCAGATTTCTTCCATCGACAGATCGAAAGCGACGGAAGCGCCTTGAAAGACAATATCGCTTTCCATCATGCCAATCGCGGCATTTCCGGAGCGCAGATAATGCGTGATGTTGCGATGAGAAATCACGATGCCTTTCGGCTTGCCCGTCGATCCTGACGTATAGATCGCATAGGCCGGATGATCCGGCGTCGTTGGCTCTGTCACAGACGCGTGTGATGGCGTGGCGAGCAATGTGTGAAAATCGAGAACTTCAACGGTGACTTTTGCCGTCTCGGTCGCCAGCGCCGCATGGCTAAGCAGAAAGCGCGCACCGCAATCATCGAGACTGACGGAAATGCGATCCGCTGGAGCGTCTGCATCAAATGGAATGAACGCCGCACCCGATTTTGCGATCCCGATCATGGCGACATGCAGATCAAGCGAACGGGTAAACCACAGGCCGACAAATTCGCCCCGCTTCACGCCGCGCGCCGCAAGGGCCGCCGCGATCCTGTCCGAACGTGCGTCAAGCTCGGCATAGGTCAGACGCTCTGATGTGCCGATAAGGTGCAATGCTGTCTTCTGCGGCAGGCGCTTTGCGGTGGCGCGCAAAATGTCGCCAAGCGTTTCTTCACGCAGCAGGTCTGGACGTGCACCGCCATACAGCATGGTCAGGGGCAGATCAGGAGCCAGAGCAGTCATGAGGCAAATCCTTGGGGCAGCATGTTTGCGGCTCCGCGCAACCGGCTGCGGGCGGCTAGACGTCGGATGCGCAACGCATGAGAAATACGTCTGGCCATCAGTTCAGGGGCAGGGACGCGAGCAGAACAGCTCATTATTGACGGTGGGCTATCGTCTTGCGCGTGAATGCGGCCTGAATAGGTCAGCCCCTTCACATTCCCGGTGAAATCACCAGCCCGCGGGCAGGGCGTGCATCCTGCAATACGCATTTGCCATCCACGAGCTTTGCCGCGCCCGATGCCACCATCGCGAGAGTGTGCGGATAAATCCGGTGCTCCTGCTCCAGCACGCGTAAGGCCAGCACTTCTTCCGTATCATCCGGCTGCACCGGAACAGCCGCTTGCATGATCATCGGCCCGGCATCAAGTTCGGGCACGACAAAATGCGTCGTGCAGCCATGAATGCGACCGCCATCTTCAAGTATGCGCTGATGGGTATGCAGCCCCTTATAGGATGGCAACAGTGAGGGATGGATATTGATCATCCGGCCCATCCAGCGCTCGACAAACCAGGGTGAAAGGATACGCATGAATCCGGCCAGACACACCAATGACACGTGGGCGGCGCGCAGGCTTTCATCCAGCACCCGCTCATAAATGTCGCGCTGCGGAAAAGAACTGCTGATGATGACGTTGGATTTGATGCCATTGGCCTGCGCGGTCTGCACACCCGGAGCGTCCATGCGGTTCGAGAGCACCAATGAAATCTGCGCCGGGAAATCCGGATCTTGAGCCGCTGCAATCAGCGAATTCATGTTGGATCCGCGTCCGGAAATGAGGATTGCCGTCCGCATCTTGGTGACCATCGCTGTCCCTCCGGGATGATGATGCGCAGGCTTGCGGCCCGCTGCGCGGCTGTGCCGGTTAAAGCGCCAGCGCGCCGGTTGTCTGCACGCGTTCACCATCGGTGTTGATCACCGTGCCGAGCATCACTGGTTTTTCGCCAGCTGCGTAGAAAGCATCCATACCGGCCTCCACCTGATCGGCGGCGAGAATGCACACCATGCCAATGCCGCAGTTGAAGGTGCGCAGCATTTCATGTTGTGAAACGCCGCCGCTTTTCGCCAGCCACTGAAATACGGGCAGCACGGGCACGGCAGACAGGTCAATCTGCACGCCTTTTCCTTGCGGCAGCACGCGCGGGATATTTTCCCAAAAACCACCGCCGGTAATGTGTGCGAGCGCCTTCAGCGATTGCGTCGTCCGCAAGACATGGAGAACAGGCCGGACATAAATACGCGTCGGCACGAGCAAGGCTTCGCCAAGCGTCTTACCCGGAGCAAAAGGGGCTTCATCCTGCCAGCCGAGTTTCACATGAGCTGCAATCTTCCGCACCAGTGAAAAGCCGTTTGAATGAACCCCCGATGAGGGCAGGCCGATCACCGCATCACCTTCATTCAGGGCGCGCGGCAGCAAGCCGTCACGTTCCGCAGCGCCAACGGCGAATCCGGCGAGATCGTAATCGGCCTTGGCGTACAGCCCTGGCATTTCCGCCGTTTCACCGCCAATCAGAGCACAACCGGCGTCCAGACAACCCAGAGCGATGCCCTTGACCACAGCCGTGCCGACGGCGGGATCGAGCTTGCCGGTGGCATAGTAATCAAGGAAGAAAAGGGGCTCGGCACCCTGCACAACAAGGTCATTGACGCACATGGCCACGAGGTCGACACCAACCGTATCATGAATGCCGGATTCGATCGCCAGCATCACCTTGGTGCCGACACCATCATTGGCCGCCACCAGAATGGGGTCCTTGAAGCCTGCGGCATTGAGATCGAACAGACCACCAAAGCCACCAATTTCCGCATCGGCACCGGGGCGGCGGGTCGCGCGCACCAGCGGCTTGATCGCATCGACCATAGCGTTGCCGGCATCAATATCAACGCCTGCGTCAGCATAGGTCAGGCCGTTCTTGCCGGGCTGCTGTTGGCGGGATTTGGTCATGAGCGCTTCCCCCTTTGCGGTGCGTTCCGCCTAAACAGCTACGCACCTGCCTGCAAGTCATAACCCCAAACAGGCTGTGTGCAGCCAAAAGCCATGGGCCATTGACACCAATCAATGCAACGCCTGCCCATGAAGTATGTGTTGAACGGTGCCGTTTTCATGACAGGGGAAGATCATGCCGCAAACAATGCCGGTCAACGCACCAATGCCCGCCCCCGAAGCGCCGGTGTCGCCGCTCCACTCACCAGACAGCACAATCGAGGGCATGCACAGTGAAGCGGTGGCTGAGCAAAAGGGGCACCGGCTCTCCACCATGCGTGCTGATCCGGAATCGATCCGCCGCCTGTTTGAAACCAGTGAGTACCCCTACAAGACACGCATGGGCGAGAAGGATTATCTCAAGCAGATGGGACTGCTTCAGGTGGAACTTCTCAAGGTCCAGCAATGGGTGAAGGAAACTGGCCAAAAGATTGTAATACTTTTTGAAGGCCGCGACGCAGCCGGGAAGGGCGGCACTATCAAGCGGTTCATGGAGCATTTGAATCCGCGCGGCGCACGCGTTGTCGCCCTGGAAAAGCCCACAGACCGCGAAAAGACCCAGTGGTACTTTCAACGCTACATCGAGCATCTGCCAGCCGCTGGCGAAATCGTGTTTTTTGACCGTTCCTGGTATAATCGCGCTGGTGTTGAGCGCGTGATGGGGTTTTGCGGCCCCAACGACTATCTCGAGTTCATGCGGCAGGCACCGCAAATTGAGCAGATGATTGTCCGCTCGGGCGTCAGGCTGTTCAAATACTGGTTCTCGGTCACCCGCGAGGAACAGCGCCGCCGCTTTCTGTCGCGCGAGAACAATCAGCTCAAACAGTGGAAGCTGTCTCCCATAGACAAGGCCTCCCTCGATAAATGGGATGACTATACCGAGGCCAAGGAGGCCATGTTCTTCTATACGGACACGGCAGACGCGCCATGGACAATCATCAAGTCGGATGACAAAAAACGTGCGCGGCTCAATTGCATGCGGCATTTTTTGAATGCCTTGCCTTATCATGAGCGGAAATCCAGCGGCGTCGAGTTGCCCGATCCCCTGATCGTTGGCGCAGGCGCACATGTCATTGGCCGCGATGAGCATATCCTTGGCAAAACCATGCACCCGGATAAAAAGCGCCATAAGGCGTGATAGCTTGGGGGACGGTATGATCTCGCTCACAGGCTGGCATTGTGCCGCCGACTGAAATGCCTAATGTGCGAGCAATGTTGACTGTTGCCTGCGCATGAATCTGCCAAATATCATTACGCTCGGCCGGATTATTCTGGTCCCCATCATCGTGTCGCTCGTCATTTCGCGCGAGTGGGGACTGGCGTTCGCCCTGTTCATCGTGGCGGGGATCTCCGACGCGCTTGATGGCTACATCGCCAAACAATACGGCATGACCACCGAGTTGGGGGCGACAATTGACCCGCTCGCTGACAAGGCCCTGCTCGTTTCACTCTATGTGGCGCTCGCCTTTACCCGCGACATTCCACCCTGGCTGGCCATCCTCGTGGTGTTTCGCGACATCATCATCGTTGCGGCTGTGATGGTTTCGTGGTCGCTGGACAAGCCACTGGAAATCAAGCCGCTGGGTATTAGCAAGATCAACACTGCATTTCAGATAGCGCTGGTCGCTGGCATTCTGGCCATGAAGGCCTTCGGCTTTGTGGGCGGTGCCGGTCTGAGCGCGGCCGTGATCGCTGTCGGCATCCTGACACTCGCATCAGGGGGAGCGTATCTCGTCCTGTGGGTTCGGCATATGGCGGAATAGGCCGCAGGCCCATCCTGGTATATGAAGGCGCAAATGTCTGGACACGAGTAGAGATGGACCCGCAGAATCAACCGCAGAACGTCCCGGTGATGCAGAAGCAGTGGCTTTTCTGGATTGTCGGCATCGTTTTGCTCGGACTGATGATTTATCTGCTCCGGGATGTGATGCTGCCCTTCGTGGCTGCGTTCGCGGTGGCCTATTTGCTTGATCCGCTGGCCCGCAAGCTGGAACGGCTTGGATCGAGCCGTCTGGTCGCGACTGTTTTTATCATTGGTATCTTCATTGTCCTGTTCACTTTTTTCCTGCTGACGGTGGTGCCGCTGCTGGCCAACCAGATGGCGGCGCTGGTCGAGAGGCTGCCCGATTATGCAACGCGGCTTCAGGCTTTGCTGAGCAAGGAATTTGCCGATCTTGCCGCCCGGTTTGGTGGCAGTCTCGAAAAGTTGGGCCTTGGCAGCGGGCGTGCCGATTTTCAGAACTGGGCCAGCGAGATCGCCTCACAGGGCGGCGCATGGGCGCTCGGGCTGTTGAAATCGCTGGTCACCGGCGGGCAGGCCGTCATTGGCCTGATTTCGCTGCTGGTGGTGACACCTGTTGTCGCCTTTTACCTGCTGGCCGATTGGGACCGCATGATCATTGCGGTTGATAGCTGGCTGCCGCGCCAGCATTTGTCGACGTTGCGCCGCATCGCCAGTGAGATCAATTTGGCGATTGCTGCCTATGTGCGCGGGCAGGCGCTCATCTGCCTGTTTCTCGGTCTGTGGTATGGCATCGGCCTGACCATGGCGAACCTCAATTTCGGTTTTCTGATCGGACTTTCCAGCGGTCTGCTGAGTTTCATCCCTTATGTCGGATCAATGGCAGGGCTGATTGTCGCCTTGAGCATCGCCTTTGTGCAATTTTGGCCGGATTGGGTGGCGATCGGCATGGTGCTGGCCGTTTTCGTGACAGGACAGTTTCTGGAAGGCAATTTTCTGTCGCCAAAACTGGTGGGCGAAGCTGTTGGTCTGCACCCAGTCTGGGTCATGTTTGCGCTGTTTGCCTTCGGCAGCCTGTTTGGCTTTGTCGGCCTGTTGCTGGCCGTGCCCTTGGCCGCCGCGATTGGTGTGGTTACCCGGCACGCCCTGCGGGCCTATATGCGCAGCCCGCTCTACGGTGCCGTGCCTGATCCTGCAAACGCGGTTGCGAAAATTGAGCCTGCGGTTCCAGCAACCCATGGCTGAGCGTGCGGGCCAACTGACGCTGGCATTTCCAGTCTCCGAGCGTTTGGGGGCAGATGATTTTCTCGTGTCTGCCAGCAACGAGGATGCTTATGCGATCATCGAGCGGTGGCCGGCTTGGACAGATCCGGTACTGTTGCTCATCGGTCCCAAAGGTTCCGGCAAGACTCATTTGGCCGCAATCTGGGCCAGACGCGCCCATGCCTGGAACCTGACCGCTCCAGACATCCGCATTGATACGGTGCCGCATCTCGTGTCCAGCGGTGCTCTGGTCATTGATGGGGTCGATACGGCACCGCCCGATGAGGCGGCCATGTTCCATCTCCTCAATGCGGCGCGGGCGCGTGGCTGTTTCTTGCTGATCACGGCCAGTCAACCGCCGGATCAGTGGGGCGTGCAAACTGCCGACCTTTTGTCACGCCTGCGTCTTGCCCCATCCGCCCGCATGGGTGAGCCCGACGATGCTTTGCTCAGGTCCGTTCTTGTCAAAATGTTTCTGGACCGGCAACTCGTTGTGGATACGACCGTGATCGAGGCGATTGTCGCGCGTGGAGAACGGTCTTTCGATGCCGCACGTGCCATTGTTGAAGCGCTCGACAAGCAGGCCCTGGCCTCAGGCAAGCGCATCACCCGCAGTCTGGTGAATACGGTATTGCAAACGGAGGAGGGCGAACCATGAGCAGCGCAGACAGCCCGGCCACCGTCACACCATTGTCATCACATGCACGAAAGAAGGCTGGTCCACAGCCAGCAAAAGGTGATGCCATGTCCGCGTCTCGCAAAACCGCCGCGACCAAAGGCAGCGCAAAAACAAATGCGCCACCGCCTGAACCATCCATCGCTGAAACACCCGCACGCTTTATCAACCGCGAATTGTCGTGGCTGCAGTTCAACCGGCGGGTGCTGGAGGAGGCGTCGAATCCCAGCCATCCGCTGCTGGAACGGGTGCGATTCCTGTCCATTTCCGCCAACAACCTCGATGAATTTTTTATGGTCCGCGTGGCCGGTATTCGCGGCCAGATTCGCAGCGGCGTGGATCTGCGTTCGGAAGACGGGCTGACCCCGGCCGAGCAGCTCACCAAGATCAATGTGGAAGTATCAAAGCTCGCCAGTGAACAGCAAGCCTGCTGGCGCGATCTCAAGGACAGGATTCTGGAATCCGGCATTGTGCTCGTTGAAGGCACTGACCTCACCAAATATGAAATGGAATGGCTCTCCGATCACTTCCTGCATCATATTTTTCCGGTGTTGACGCCACTGGCCATCGATCCGGCCCATCCGTTTCCATTCATTCCGAATCTCGGTTTCACGCTCGCTGCCATTCTGCATGGGCAGAATGACGGGCGCTCGCTCAATGCGCTGATCCGCGTGCCGCACAAGCTCGACCGGTTTGTGCGCCTGCCAGATTTTGCTGATACCGGCGGTGCCCGCTTTATTGCGACGAACGATGTGGTTGCCTTGTTCGTGCAACGGCTTTTCCCTGGCTATGTGCTGAACGGGCTTGGCAGCTTCCGCATTATTCGTGACAGCGATCTGCTGGTTGAGGAAGAAGCGGAAGATCTGGTGCGGCAATTTGAAACCGCGATCAAGCAGCGCCGCCGTGGTTCCGTCATCCGGCTTGAAATCGATGCCGCGATGCCTGATCAACTCAAGAATTTTGTTGCTGACGAGCTGGATGTGACCGGAGACGAAATGTTCTCGGTCGATGGTATGCTGGCGCTCAGCGAATTGTCGCAGATTGTAGCGCTGGAGCGGCCAGACCTAAAATTTGTGCCGTACAATCCGCGGTATCCCGAACGGATCAGTGACCATGGCGGTGATTGTTTCGCGGCTATCCGCCAGAAAGACATTGTCATTCACCATCCCTATGAATCGTTCGATGTGGTTGTACAATTTCTGAATCAGGCGGCGCGTGACCCCAATGTGATTGCGATCAAACAGACATTGTATCGCACCTCCAACAACAGCCCGATTGTCAAAGCGCTTTCGGAAGCGGCGGAATCAGGAAAATCCGTCACCGCGCTGGTTGAATTGAAGGCCCGCTTCGATGAAGAGGCGAATATCCGTTGGGCGCGCGATCTGGAGCGGGCTGGCGTTCAGGTGGTTTTTGGCTTTCGCGAACTGAAAACCCACGCGAAACTATCTATGGTGGTCCGGCGCGAATCCGGACAGTTGACCAGCTATTGCCACATTGGCACCGGCAATTATCATCCCATCACGGCCCGCATTTATACCGATCTATCCTATTTTACGGCTGATCCTGTGATGGCACGCGATGTGGCGCGTGTTTTCAATTTCATCACCGGTTATGCAACGCCGGTTGATCTCGAACGCATGGCCGTTTCGCCCTACAGCCTGAAATCACGTATTGTGCAGCATGTGGATGACGAGATTGCGCATGCCAGGGCAGGGAGGCCTGCAAGCATCTGGGCCAAATGCAATTCATTGATTGATCCTGACATCATCGACGCGTTTTACCGCGCCAGTGCTGCTGGTGTGCAGATTGACCTGATTATTCGCGGCATTTGCGGCTTGCGGCCTGGCGTGCCGGGGCTGTCTGAAAATATCCGCGTCAAGTCTATCATCGGCCGCTTTCTCGAACACAGCCGGATTTATGCCTTCGGCAGCGGTCATACGCTGCCCCATCCCAAGGCCGCCGTTTATCTCGCCTCTGCTGATCTGATGCAACGTAATCTTGATCGGCGCGTCGAAGTATTATTTCCGATTACAAACCCGACCGCACATGAGCAGGTTCTCAATCAAATTCTCGTTGCCAATTTGCTCGACAATGAGCAAAGCTGGCGCGTCAACAGTGATGGGACAGCAACACGCATTGTCCGTGCGGCTGATGAAGAGCCTTTTAATGCGCATAAATATTTCATGACGAATCCCAGCCTGTCAGGGCGCGGCAAATCACTGGCCGCATCAAGCCCGCGCAAGTTGCAGGAGCGGTTGATAAAGCAGCGGACGCATGGCTGAGACCCTTAAAAATCTGCGTGGCCGCATTGGCCGTGGCGAGCCCATGGCAATCATCGATATTGGCTCCAATTCTGTGCGGCTTGTAGTCTATGAAAATCTGTCACGCAGCCCGGCACAGGTATTCAATGAAAAGGAAATGGTTGGCCTCGGCCGTGGCGTTGCGACGACCGGCAGGCTGGCTGATGATGCTGTCGGCAAGGCCCTCGTGGCATTGACTCGATTTCGCATTCTTTGCGAAGCCATGAAGGTCAGCAATGTCCGAGTGATTGCAACGGCAGCGGCGCGATATGCCAGCAATGGCGCAGAATTCATTGAAGCGGCGCAGGCGGCCTGTGGCCGTCCGATCGAATTGATTTCAGGGGATCGGGAAGCCATTCTGTCGGCGCTTGGCGTTGTGTCAGGTTTTGACCGGCCCGATGGTATTGTTGGCGATTTGGGCGGCGGCTCGCTTGAGCTGATCGAAATTCAGAACAACCGTGTCGGTAAAGGCATCAGTCTGGCGCTCGGCGGTTTGGCCCTGCTTGACCGTTCTCACGGCTCGATCAAGATTGCAGAAAAAATCGTCAGGGATGAACTCGATCATCTGCCGCAAATCGCAGCCTTGAAAGGCCGCAATTTTTATGCGGTTGGCGGCACCTGGCGTGCCTTGGCGACCTTGCATCAACGCCAGACCAATTATGCCCTGAATGTGCGCCATGCTTATAAATTATCGCCGCGCGATGTGGCGGACTTTGCCAAGATGGTCGAACGTGTCGATGCGGATATTCTTGATTCCATTGAAGCGGTGTCGTCCGCGCGCCGTCCGTTGCTTGCCTATGGTGCGCTGGTGCTTGACCAGATCATCAAACGCGGCAAGCCAGATGCCATTGTCATGTCGGCGCAAGGCGTGCGTGAAGGGTTGCTGCATGAGCAATTGGCGCCGGACGAGCAGAGCGTCGATCCGCTGGTCGCGACCGCCAGCGATTATAATGTGCTGCGCGCCCGTCATCCCGCTCACGCGGATGATTTGATCGGCTGGACGGACCAGTTCATGAACAGCACCAATCTGGATGAGACGCCCGAGGAGCGCCGGTTGCGGCGCGTTGCCTGCCTGTTGTCTGATATTGGCTGGCGTGCTCATCCTGATTATCGCGGCGAGCAAACCTTGAATGTTATTGCACATGCGGCCTTTATTGGCGTTGACCATCCCGGCCGTGCCTATCTCGCACTGGCGATTTATTATCGCTATGCAGGCTTGAAGGAAGATTGTCTTGCATCTTACCGCTTGCGTGAGTTGCTGGGCATGCGCACATTTGATCGTGCCCGCATCATCGCAGCGGTTTTTCGTGTCGCGTATTTGATATCGGCTGCCATGCCGGGAGTTCTGCCACGCGTGTCGCTGCATTGCACAGACAAGCGTGTCGTCTTGCAGGTGCCGCCAGATTTGCGCTCGCTTGCGAGTGACAGGGTCACAGGCCGTTTGAAGCAACTCGCCAAATTATTGGGACGCGATCATCGCGTGAGCGAGTTTTTCGATGATCAGCTTAGCGGGCAGGTAAGGTAAATAAATTCTTTCGCTGGAAATTGGCCTTTGTCTTGTGTTAGACGGGTTTTGGGACAGGAGGGGTGTGGACTCGAAGGCGCAAAAGATTAGCACCATGAAAGAGTTCTGGACGGACACACGTGCCGTCACGCCCACAGAATACGCTATATTAGCGGCCTTCATGTCGCTGGTTATAGCGGGCGTATTGGCAGTTACCGGCAAAAATGTTGCCGGCGTCTTTGAGAAGCTCGCGTCGTCCGTGAGCGGTCTTAACGATGTCAGTACGAAAGATGTGCCAAAACTCTGAACCATGGCTGGGTGCCACGGCGCAGGATGGCACCAAAACATGATCCGGCGCGGGCCTGAACAGGCTGACGTGCCGCATCTACCATCAAAGATGATGAGCTGGCTTTTCACAAGGGCCGGCTCTTTTCCTGTAATGGCTTCCTTATGGCACTTCGGTCGCATCGACAGTGACGAACCGGGCTGATAACCGCTGCTGATGAATCCATCAGACGAAAGCGGAGTTTCCATGATCGGTCGTCTCAACCACGTGGCTATTGCGGTGAAGGATATTGCCCAATCGTCGGCAATGTATCGCGATGTGCTTGGCGCAACCGTTTCTGCACCCATGCCACAGCCTGATCATGGCGTGACTGTGGTTTTCATTGAGTTGCCAAACACCAAGATCGAATTGCTCGAACCGCTGGGCACGGATTCGCCCATCGCGAAGTTCCTCGAGCGCAATGCTGATGGCGGCATGCACCATGTCTGCTACGAGGTGGATGACATCATTGCTGCGCGTGATCACCTGAAAGCGAAGGGAGCACGCGTGCTCGGGTCGGGCGATCCCAAGATTGGGGCGCACGGCAAGCCTGTGCTGTTTCTCCATCCCAAGGATTTCAATGGCACGCTTGTTGAACTGGAACAGGCATAACGGGAGTTACGCACATGCGCATCGGCAGCCTTCTGGCCGTCTATTTCGTCGTCTGGTGGATCATGTTGTTCATGGTCCTGCCATTTGGCGTGCGCAGTCAGGCAGAGGCTGGAACGGTCGTGCCCGGCAGCGAACCGGGTGCCCCAGTTGCGCCAAAACTCTGGCAAAAGGCGCTGTGGACCAGCCTCATCGCTGCAGTTGTGACCGCAATTCTGTATTGGTTCGGTGACGCCCTGCTGGAGGGCTGACCAAAAGAAAAAGGACAGGCAAGCCTGTCCTTTCAAAACGACGGAGCCATCGGGTGGCTCAAAACTTGCGCTTCACTGGTATGTCCAGCCTTCGCGTCTGTTGTCCAACTCCTCCCGAGACTCGGACCGTGGAAAGATCGTTTGTGCGTCTCACCATGCGCCCACGTCATAAGCGCCATGCTTATGTTGTCAAGCCATATCAAGGCATGAAGCATCTTTTTTAGGCCGCAATTGCCTTGGTTGGCTTCGATCTCTTGTCAGAGCTAGGCCAATCAGATTGTGTGCAGCGCGACATATCCAGCGAATCCCGCTGCCGAATCCTCTTTTTGAGACGACAATGCGCCTGACCCGGTCTTTTCTTCCCATTCTCCGCGAAACACCCAAAGAGGCGGAAATCATGTCGCACCGGCTGATGCTGCGTGCCGGCATGATCCGTCAGCAGGCTGCAGGCATTTATTCCTGGTTGCCGCTGGGTCTGAAGGTGTTGAACAACATCAACCGCGTCATCCGCGAAGAACAGGACCGTTCGGGTGCGATCGAGCTGTTGATGCCGACCATCCAGTCCGCCGACCTGTGGCGGGAGTCAGGCCGGTATGATGCCTACGGCAAGGAAATGCTGCGCATCCGTGACCGGCATGACCGCGAGATGCTGTTTGGCCCGACGAACGAGGAGATGGTGACGGAGATTTTCCGTTCCTACGTGCGGTCCTACAAGGATGTGCCGCTGAACCTGTATCATATTCAATGGAAATTCCGTGACGAGGTGCGCCCGCGCTTCGGCGTCATGCGATCGCGTGAATTCCTGATGAAGGATGCCTACTCATTCGACATTGATCAGGCGGGCGCGCGCCACTCCTACAACAAGATGTTTGTTGCCTATTTGCGCACCTTCGCGCGCTTTGGCCTGAAGCCCATCCCCATGCGCGCCGACACTGGCCCCATTGGCGGTGATCTCAGCCATGAATTTATCGTGCTGGCTACAACAGGCGAAAGCGAAGTGTTCTGCCATAAGGATTATCTGGATTATCCGGTGCCGACTGCAGATACCAATTTCGATGATATCGCCGGCGTGCAGTCCATCGTTGATAAATGGACATCGCTTTATGCTGCGACCTCAGAGATGCATGATGCGGCAGCCTTTGAAAAAGTGCCTGACGAGCGGCGCGCATCCGCACGCGGCATCGAGGTCGGCCATATTTTCTATTTTGGCACAAAATATTCCGAACCGATGAAGGCTCTTGTGGCGGCACCTGATGGCAGCCTCGTGCCGGTGCATATGGGGTCATACGGCATTGGCCCGTCGCGCCTTGCTGCGGCCATGATTGAAGCCAATCACGACGATGCAGGCATTATCTGGCCGGATGAAGCAGCGCCTTACCGTGTTGCGCTGCTGAATCTGAAGCAGGGCGACAGCGCAACCGATGGGGCCTGTGCCGATCTGTATGCGCAGCTCCGCGCCAAGGGAATTGATGTGATTTACGATGACCGTGACGAACGGCCCGGGGCCAAATTCGCGACCGCTGATCTGATCGGCATTCCGTGGCAAATCATGGTTGGCCCGCGTAGCCTGGGCGAAGGCAAGGTTGAACTCAAGCGCCGCGCGACAGGTGAGCGCACGCTTGTGCTGTTGCAAGATGCCGTTGCGGCCATTGCATAAATATTGATCATGACAATCCCCACACCGCCTGTGACGGCGACAAAACCCTTTACGCTTTTCGAGTGGATGATCGCAGGGCGCTATCTGCGTGCCCGCCGTAAGGAAGGCTTTATTTCCGTCATCGCCATTTTTTCCTTTATAGGCATCATGCTCGGCGTCGCGACGCTGATTGTCGTCATGTCGGTGATGAGTGGCTTCCGCAAAGAGCTTTTGTCGAAAATCAT